>WLXB01000007.1 GCA_012103295.1 Alphaproteobacteria bacterium
GAACCGCTGCATCGGTTTTTATGGACGTCTCTTTTTTCTTACTCATGCCGCCTCCGCGTGTGCTGAACCGATTGGCCGCACGGGCAAACCCGCGCCGGCGAGGTGGGCTTTAGCATCACCAATAGAATGGTCGCCGAAGTGAAAGATAGAGGCTGCCAACACGGCCGTCGCGTGGCCATCCCGCACCCCTGCGACCATGTGATCAAGTGTACCAACTCCGCCAGAAGCAATCACCGGAATGGAGACGGCATCGGCCACAGCGCGTGTCAGCGGAATGTCATATCCATCCCGGGTTCCGTCTCGATCCATCGAAGTCAGCAGAATTTCTCCGGCTCCATACTCAGCCATACGCCTAGCCCAATCGACAGCGTCAAGACCCGTCGGCGTCCGGCCACCGTGGGTGAAAATCTCATACGCCCCAGGGGTCACAGATTTTGGATCGACGGCGACAACAATACATTGACTGCCGAATTTCTCGGCTGCTTCGCGCACGAACTCTGGGCGGTCGACCGCCGCCGTATTGATCGACACCTTGTCGGCGCCCGCCAGAAGAAGTCTACGAATGTCGTCGACCGTGCGCACACCACCCCCCACGGTGACTGGCATAAAGCAGTGCTCGGCGGTACGTGCGACAACGTCATAAAACGTATCTCGCTTCTCGTGACTGGCCGTAATGTCGAGAAAACATAATTCGTCTGCTCCGGCTGCGTCATAGACTTGTGCTTGCTCGACAGGATCACCGGCATCACGCAAATCAACGAAGTTTACGCCCTTAACAACACGGCCATCTTTAACATCGAGACACGGTATGACACGGACAGTCAACATAGTCGGCTCACTTCGCTAACAACGCGATCGCTTCGGACAAATTGATCCGCCCATCATAAAGCGCACGCCCAGAAATCACACCTGTGATCCCCGGAGACGTATGAGCTCGCGTTTTTATCGCGGAGAGATCTTCCATCGTAGCCACGCCGCCAGAGACAATGACGGGAATTCCCACCGCATCGGCGAGGGCGGCGGACGCATCAATATTTGGACCACCAAGCACACCATCACGATCAATATCTGTGTGAATGATAGCCGCAACGCCTGCATCTTCGAACCGCCTAGCGAGATCAGACGCGGTGATATCCGATGTTTCAGCCCAGCCCTCGACGGCAACCCGCCCGGCCCTGGCATCGATGCCGACCGCTATCCGACCCGGAAAGGCAGCACAGGACGACCGAACCAAATCTGGGTTTTTGACGGCTGCAGTGCCAAGAACAACGCGCTCAACACCCGACGAGAGCCAATGGGACACCATCGCAATGTCGCGAATGCCACCACCCAATTGAACGGGCTGATCGACCGTCGCAACTATGGCCTCCACAGCAGCAGCATTGACCGGCTTGCCGGCAAATGCGCCATTAAGGTCAACCACATGTATCCAGTCGGCACCCGCATCAGAAAACACCTGGGCTTGCGCAGCGGGATCATCGTTGAACACCGTTGCTCGCTCCATATCACCTTGAGCCAACCGCACACATTGGCCGTCTTTGAGGTCGATGGCGGGGTAAAGAATCACGTCAGCCATACTCACGGTGTCCATTTCAGAAAATTGGTGATCAGCCGCAAACCAAGCCCCTGGCTTTTCTCGGGATGGAACTGAGTGCCAAATAGAGTGTCTCTACCAATCGCGGCGGTGACGGTTTGGCCGTAATCGACCGTGGCACAAACCGTTGCCAGATCTTCACAGGCGACATGGTAACTATGGACAAAGTAAGCGAACGGATCGTCACCCAAGTTGCTGAGTACCGGGTGCGGTGTCGTGATGTCTAAACGGTTCCACCCCATATGCGGGATACGCGGGCCGGTGCCGGCAGGCCCGGCCTGCGCCGATGGCGCAAGAGCCTCAACCACTCCTGAAATCCAATCAAACCCGGCGGTTTTGCTGTGCTCCAAACCCGTCGTCACCATCAGTTGCATACCAACACAGATGCCGAAGAAAGGACGGGCGTTCGAAATCACCGCGTGCTGCAACGCGTCGACCATACCCGGCACGTTCTCAAGACCTGCTTTGCAATCGGCGAATGCGCCGACACCCGGCAACACTACGCGATCAGCGCGGGCAACCGCATCTGCATCGGCGGTAACAGATACCGTGGCGGCAATATCGGAGTCTGCTGCTGCACGCTCAAAGGCTTTAGCAGCAGACCGCAAGTTGCCCGATCCATAATCAACGATAACAATCTGCATCTTCAGACTTTCGGCGCTTGGCCTCTAGCGGTGGGCGCCGTCGCCTAAACGGACACCCTTAGAGCTTGCCCTTGGTCGACGGAATAGTGTCGGCTTTACGGTCATCGATCTCGATGGCCGCGCGGAGCGATCGTGCCAATCCCTTAAAACAGGATTCAACGATATGGTGATTATTATCACCATACTTATTCCACACATGCAGCGTGACGCCTGCCGCCTGAGCAAACGCCTGGAACCACTCTTTAAAAAGCTCCGTGTCCATATCGCCAAGTTTGGGCTTGGAGAACTCAACCTTCCAAATCAGATAGGGACGATTGGACAAATCCAAAGCCACTTCGGTCAGGGTTTCATCCATTGGAATAACCGCGGAGCCATAGCGGGTAATGCCCGTGCGGTCGCCGAGAGCCTGAGCCACAGCTTCGCCAATGCAAATACCGACATCTTCCGTGGTGTGGTGAAAATCGATGTGCAAATCGCCTTTGGCCTCAACGGCAATATCCACCAGGCTGTGCCGCGACAGTTGCTCAAGCATGTGATCTAGGAAACCAATACCGGTCGCGACCGTATACTGGCCGTTACCGTCGAGATTCACGGTGACGGAGATATCCGTTTCCTTGGTGCTTCGGGTAACCGTTGCGGTCCGCATGGCGATGCCCTTTATCCTTTGATTCCGCGATCTTTTAGCAGGTCGTCTTCCGCAAAGCCACAAAGCCGATAGGTCAATGGGTGCGACCAGAAACTTATTCGACGACCCCCGATATAACCAGCAATTGAGCGAGCCCCCACTTATTAGGCCGGGACACGCTGAAGGCGAGAAGTTACAATGGTTATAGGTCTATGACGTAGGCTGAAATTAAAAAACAATCTAATGATAAAAATAAAAACCTATGGAACAAACAGCAGTGAACAATATGGCAGCAAACAGAAGAGGCAGACCGCCCGGTGCTCGAGCGGGATCTCCTGATCCCATCGATATACATGTCGGGCGGCGCGTCAAACTCCGACGAACTCTGTTGCGCATCAGCCAAGAACAATTGGCTGGTGACATCGGAGTGACATTTCAACAGGTGCAAAAATATGAGAGTGGGCATAACCGTGTAAGCGCGTCGCGTTTGTACGATATTTCCCGCGTTCTCGATTGTCCGATTTCCTACTTCTTTGAAGATATCGGCGATGACGTCACAACTGAAAGAGCAACGCCCGAACCGAGAACCGGCGAAGGCTTATCGGAATCTCAAGCGGGATACGATGATGATCCGATGCAACGGACAGAAACGCTCGAACTAGTCCGGGCTTATTGGCGACTACATGGTGGAGAGTTGCGCCGCAACGTACTCGACCTGCTCGTCAACATGTCAAAACGAGAATAACCCGCCGTTTCGGCTGGTTTTTGAAAAGTCCCTTTTCGCGGCGGCTCCATTCGGGGTCGCCGCTAAGAGTTTTTGACGTGCCTTAAGGCTTGAGGCGATACCCACCGGGCTCTGTAATGAGGAGCTGTGCATTGGACGGATCAGGTTCAATTTTCTGACGCAATCGATAGACATGGGTTTCGAGCGTATGCGTGGTGACACCAGCGTTATACCCCCAAACCTCGTCCAATAGAGTTTCCCGTTGGACCGTTTTATCACCGACGCGAAAGAGATACTTCAGGATCGCGGTTTCTTTCTCCGTTAGGCGAACTTTTTTCTCCGTTTCGTCGTGGATCAGCATCTTTGCGGCGGGCTGAAATTTATACGGTCCAACAACGAATATGGCATCGTCAGATTGATTGTGCTGTCTCAGATGGGCCCGCACACGTGCGAGCAGAACGGTCAATCGGAACGGCTTGGTGACATAGTCATTGGCACCGGCATCCAGTCCAGTGACCGTATCGTCTTCACCATCTGCCGCGGTCAGCATAATGATCGGCGAACGGACCCCAGCCTCTCGCATGGTCCGGCAGACATCGCGGCCATCCATGTCTGGCAGACCGAGATCGAGAATGATGACATCGAAGACCTGCCCCTTGGCCAGATCAACTGCCTCGGCGCCTGTAGCAGCCTGCACTATGGTTTCAAAATCCTCTTGCTCTTGCAGTTGCTCCACCAATGAATGGCGCAACATGTCGTCATCGTCGACAAGGAGGAGTGATTTTCCTGAAGCCATTGAGGTCTCCGGTACAGTTGGCGTGGGCGCTGGCGGATATTACGAGAAACTCGGCAAGACGCCAGCGGTGTCACAAAGAAATTCGGCCCATATTGCCAATCATTCGCCCAATTGGCGGTCACTAAGAGTCGTGCTGGGTTGTTTTGGGGGCCTAGAAGGCCCAAATCCTGACCCTGCACAATCGAGAAAAACGAGTTATAACAGACACATGAGCGTAGAGCCCCAAACAGACTCTGACATTGAACTGGTCGCCGTCCTCGAAACGGTCGATCGCGCCGTTGCGGAACTGCGCCGCGGCTCCGCAGTTGTCGTGATCTCCGACGGTGAGGCCCTGCTCGTGCGCCCAGCGGAAACTGTGGATGCTGGACCGCTGCCCTTTTTCGGCCGGCAAGATTTAGACGATATATCCGTCGCGGTTACCGGACGGCGAGCGGCCATTCTAGGCTTAGCCGATCCCACCGCGCCGGCCGTTGTTTTGCAGCAAAAAGATGGCTTTAGTCCGAGCGCCATACGAGCACTTATCGATCCAAAAGCGGATAATCAAGGCCCGGTGCCACCAACCGGTGTGACCGGTCAAATGGCCGGTGAAAGCTCAGCCGCATACACGGCTGTCCGTCTAACCAAGATTGCGCGCCTCTTACCGGCTGTGGTTATTGCCACCATTACCGCGAATGACGCCGTGGCTTGGGCCGCCGCCAATGGCCGCACTGTTGTATCGGCACCGGCCGTACTCGCCTATGACCGGCTTCAGGCGGACACCTTAGTCCCGGTTTCCGAAGCGCGTGTACCCCTCGCTGGATGTGAGAATACCAAGATCATCGCTTTTCGGCCTCGGGATGGTGGCGTTGAACATCTCGCCATCATCATCGGTGAACCCGATACCAGCGCGCCGGTGCTGACTCGGCTGCATTCGGAATGCTTCACAGGGGATCTCCTCGGATCACTAAAGTGCGATTGTGGTGATCAACTGCGTGGCGCTGTCACGGCCATTGCCGAAAATGGCGGCGGTGTTTTGCTGTACCTTGCGCAAGAAGGGCGCGGCATCGGCTTGGTCAACAAGTTACGCGCCTATGAACTCCAAGAGAAAGGCTTCGACACTGTCGACGCCAATGAGCAATTGGGCTTCGACGACGACGAACGGATATATCTTCCAGCCGTTCAAATGTTGACACGCCTCGGGGTTAGTCAGGTCAAGTTGTTGACCAACAACCCTGCCAAAGTCGGCGCCCTCGCCCGCCACGGCGTAGCCGTTACCGAGCGCGTTGCCCACGTGTTCCCGTCAAATCAACACAACTGGTCTTACCTCGACACCAAGGCCAAACGATCAGGACATTTGTTCTAGAGGCCTCGCATTTCCTAGATATGACCCGGCCAATTCAGCTCGGCAAAAATTACCGGGCATACGGCCATTTCCCCTTATCAACCACCTAAGTCATTGACCCCAAACGACGTCTGTTTGGCATGGGTTTTGCTTCAATAAGGGGGAAAGGACCTGCGCCCGATGAACGACCTTCAATCCCTATCCGCCTATCCCGTTGGCACCCGCCCCGAAGGGGTGATCGAAGAGGTGACCGTAAAGGGTGAGAAGCCGGATGATGAAGGCTTCACATTTTGGGACTTTCTGGACGTTATCAATCCACTCCAACACATACCGGTCGTAAACACCATTTACCGTGAAATGACGGGTGATGAGATCAAAGCCCCAGCCAAGATGATTGGCAGCGCGATCATTGGCGGACCCATTGGATTGGCCGTCGCGATGGTCGATTCCGCCATTGAAGACACCACCGGCAAAGATCTTGGCGGACATGCGATGGCGATGTTCAAAGACGAAGGTGGGGACAATACCGATGCAGCCTCAGCGGCCCAGGTTGCCACAGCAACACATGCACCAGCTCTGATGCAGCAAAACGCTCAGAAAAGCGCTCGCGAGTTTGTTCCAGCCAATGTTTCAGCCGTATCATCGGCACAGTTCGTACCGGCGTCTCTTTTGACCGACGAGCCGGAGGACGAAGAAGCCGTTCAGGCCGCCCAGTCAGACCAACAAACCGAAGCGGCCATCGCTGCAGCAGCAGCAGCCGCGCCTCAAGGCCTGGTCTTTATGCCATTGGCCGGTAGACAGGGCTCAGCACCCAAACCCATTGCCATTGGAGCTGCCGACCAACAGTTCTACGCCATTGACCGCAGCGGACTGCGGACCACCGCCCGCGCCGCCGCTGCACGTCAGCAGCTTGACCAAACCGCCTTGGCACAACTTCAAGGCCAGGGTGCTGTTCCCGGAGGACTGTCGCCAAACGCCAAGGGACTTGACCCTCTTCTTGAGGCAACACGCCCGCAAGGCAATACCGGTAAACTACCAGCCGCCGACCCCTTCGCCGCCGCTAGACGGCTGGCCGAGGAGACCGATCCCGTTATGGTGCCAGCTTGGTTCGACAAAACCATGATGGACGCCATGGGTAAATATCAGGCCATGCAGAACATGGGCTCCTGACTTAAACTCCACTGATGACCTTGATTGTTATTCCAGATCGCGCTGACAGCACACGCGGGCGTCTTAGCTTTGGCGACAACTCATATGAATGTGTGCTGGGTCGAGGTGGGATCAGTGATGCCAAGTCAGAGGGGGACGGTACGACACCCTGCGGCAGCTTTATCCTGAGGCGCGTCTTGTATCGCGCTGACAGAGGGGAAGCGCCGATCACGACATTACCGATTGCCGCCATTGAACCTAGGGATGGGTGGTGCGATGCCCCTGACGATCCGCAGTATAATCTGCCCGTTGAACACCCCTATGGTGCCAGCGCTGAAGAGCTGTGGCGCGATGATAATCGATACGATGTTTTGGTGATACTCGGACACAACGATGATCCGGTTGTACCTGGAGCCGGCAGTGCCATTTTTCTCCACGTAGCCGCAGACGATTTTCGCCCTACCGAAGGCTGTGTTGCGATGAGGTGTGATGATCTTTTGGTCGTCCTAAAGAACTGCACTCCGGACAGCGTGATTGATATTCGGCCAGTTACTGAGTCTTAGGGCGTTCGCCAAATACGGCCGTTCCCAAGCGGACTTGGGTGGCGCCGAGTTCAATGGCCGTTTCAAAATCCGCCGACATACCCATGCTTAATCCTGCAATACCATTGCGGGTGGCAATTTCGCGCAGGAAGGCAAAATGCAACGCCGGTTCTTCATCTTGGGGTGGGATACACATCAGGCCCGCAATGTTTAGCCCATGCGTATCGCGGCAGGTCGAAATGAAAGCATCGCTATCGGCTGGAAGAACGCCCGCTTTTTGTGGCTCTTCTCCCGTATTGATTTGAACGAAACACGGTAGGGGCCGCGACTGCTTCGCCATTTCGTCTGCCAGAGCAGAGGCAAGTTTAGGGCGGTCGACCGTTTCAATAACATCGAACAAAGCCACCGCATCACGGACCTTGTTGGTTTGCAACGGCCCGATGAGATGTAGGCAGACGTCAGGGTAATCGGCCTTAAGGTTGGACCATTTTTCCCCAGCTTCCTGCACTCTGTTCTCACCAAACACGCGGTGCCCGGTTTCCAGCGCGGCACGAATGGTGTCTGACGGATGCACCTTGGATACGGCAACCAGCGACACCCCCTCAATGTTACGCTCAACATTGTGCGCCGCTTTAGACATACGTTGATGGACGGCTTGAATATTATCAGCAATGCGTACAGATAGGTCCGGATCGAGCGGGACAGACACGGTAGGGCATCCTCACTTAAGATAGAACGATGACACCAAGCACAGATAACATAACCCTTTCAAGTCAACGCCCCTGGTCTGGGGTTTAGGCTGTGAAACAACAGACAATGATGCCGCAGGTTTTCGTCATGACCGACGATGTTCGCATGCCTGATCCGGTGGAGGTGGCACGGACTCTACCTCCACACTGGGGCCTCATCTTCCGGCACTACAGATCGCCAAATCGTCGACCCTTGGCCCACGACCTGGCTGCCATTTGTAGAGCGCGAGGCTTGGTTCTATTGATCGCCGCTGACTGGCGCCTTGCCTGCGAGGTCGATGCGAACGGTGTGCATATGCCGGAAGGGCTGGCGCGAAGAAAATCCATCTCCCCCCTATTGAACGCGACCCGATCACGACTGCTCACCACATCAGCCCATGGGCCACCGGGCATGCGGCTTGCCGCATCCATAAAAGCAGACGGTGTGTTTCTATCCCCGGTGAAGAGGACGGCGAGCCATACGAACATCGCGCCCCTGGGCGTCCTACCGTTTGCCGCAATGGCACGGCAAAGCCGCGTACCAGTCTATGCGTTGGGCGGCATTGAAGACCAAGACGCTTTGCGTCTTAGGGCACTCGGCGCAGCGGGGATAGCAGGAATTAGTTTGGCGCGGGAAAAGCTTTAGAAACGAAGCTGCACGCCAACGCGGGCACCTGTGCCCGGAGGTTCAACCGTCGGCATGGCCAGTTCACGGTCAACGATAAAGGCGTTTGCGTTCAGCAAAATCGACGGTGTGACCTGAACAAGACCACCGATCATCCATTGCTTGCCTTCAAGCTCCGTTGGGCTGCCTTGGACAAACGCGGATTCCACATAAGTCACGCGTACATCAAAATCGCCGGAGCCATACCCTAAGCCAGCCTGCCATGCCCGTCGTCCATCCAATAGACCATCAGGTCCGGCGTCTTGATACGCCCCTCGAACATAAAAACCAGCGTAGCCGACAGAGGCGCCCACGGTTCGAGACGTTGTGAGTTCCATGGAAAAAGCGCTTTGCTGATCTTTGACGCCACCAAACACACCAAACTGGCCACCCATGAACGACGTTGCATAACTGCCGTAAGCGTCTTCATCAGAAACACGCTGAGCCAAAGACGTGTCTGACCAATCCTCACCAGGGGTTTCAACGTCAAAACCGTATATGCCGAGTGCCGGAAGGGAGTGCCCAATCGTCAAGTCCGAGTCCGTTACAACATCGACGCCAGCCGTAAAGGAAACCGGCAACTCTTGGCTGTCAGATTCAGTCTGCGAAAAAATCTCAGTAGAAACCCGGCCCTTGTCATCAAGAGCATCCCAAGCCCCGCCCATGAAAAAATCCTGGGCTAGGACGGGTGTCGAAGACAGCAAGACCAGCGCCGCAAAAACAGCGGGCGCACGCAGACCGATCCTTGCTGTGCCAGACATAGTCATGACGATGAGCCTAAATCCTCAACCTATTAACCTTGATGAAAATGCGCCGCGGGGGTGGGGCGGGTCAAGCCTTTGAATATTAAAGATTTGCTATGCGGAATGGTTGTGACATTTGGCCCACATAACCACAGATTTCAGGCAGTAAGTGTGACCCAAAAACCATAAAAGGGCGGCTTTGCAACAATCAATAAAACAATGAATGGTCACGTTTAAGGCCTAGTCCGACTCGAGAACTGCGAGATTCTGAGGGTTCAGATTGCCTCAATAGACCCGTAGTCGGCAGGGCCTAAACCCTCGAGGTGATCGCTGGTGAAGCTTTCAATTGCGTCAGCGACCGGCGTTGATTCTTCGAAACGCGCGATGTGATACAGCGCGTCCCCCTCATTGACGACCGGCAAATGGGCTCGGCCAATAACAATTCCCGTCGCTGGTGCGCTGATAAATGTTTCGTTGTCACCAAAAGCATCAGCTACCGCACCGATTTTATCGTCCTTGACCACGCGCGCTCCAATGCTCGCGATAGCGCGAAACAGTCCCGCTTGTGGAGCACGAACCCATGACGACCCTTTGGCCTCTACCGTTTCAACCTTTTTACGTTTCGCCGTACGGGTACGTTCCGGCAGCATACCAATAGCGCGCATGACATTGCGGATACCGCGCACGCCAGCCTGAATTGCCAGTTGATCAAACCGTAAGGCCTCACCGGCTTCATAGAGCAGAATGGGAATTTCTTTTTCAGCTGCCATCTGCCGAAGTGAGCCATCGCGCAGGTTGGCATTGATAATGACGGGCGTACCAAAAACATGTGCGAGACGATCCGTGTCAGGATCTTCCAGGTTGGCGCGAATGTGGGGGTGGTTGAAACGATGCAAGCCACCGGTATGGAGATCGATGCCAAAATCAGCGCGGTCCAAAATCTCTTCTGTAAACGTGTAAGCCAAACGGGCGGTCAGTGAACCATGCTCCGATCCTGGGAAAGAACGATTGAGATCACGCCGGTCAGGCAGATAACGAGAATGCGTGACAAAACCATACACGTTGACAATCGGTACCGCGATCAACGTACCTCGTAAACTTTTGAGCGCCGCGCTTTTGAGGAGCCGGCGAATAATTTCAACACCATTGATTTCATCGCCATGTACAGCGGCGGAAATGAACAGGACTGGTCCATCTTTGCGGCCATGGACAATATGAACCGGCATGCTCATCGGAGTGTAAGTGGACAAATTGGGTAGGGCGAGACTGAGCGACGCTCGCGACCCAGGCTTAACTAACTCGCCGCCGAATTCAAAAGAAGGACGTGGCATGGATTTAATCAACCTCAGCCTTTGCCTTTGGTCTTGGTTTTGTTCGGTTTTGCGTTTTTCTCAATGAAGTCGATGATCATCCCTGCGATGTCCTTGCCGGTCGCACCTTCAATACCTTCGAGCCCCGGAGATGAATTAACCTCCATCACCACAGGTCCATGGTTGGCCCGGAGCATGTCAACTCCGCAGACATTGAGGCCAAGCGCTTTGGCGGCACGTACCGCCGTTGACCGTTCCTCAGGCGTAATACGAATGGTCTTTGCTGTTCCGCCACGATGTATGTTGGACCGAAAATCACCCTCGGCCCCAGTGCGTTGCATTGCGGCAATCACCTTACCGCCTATAACAAAAGCGCGAATGTCTGTGCCGCCAGCTTCTTTGATGAACTCTTGAACGAGAATATTGGCCTTAAGGCCGCCAAAGGCTTCGATCATTGATTTGGCAGCGCCTTTGGTTTCACCGAGCACGACACCGATGCCTTGGGTGCCTTCCAACAATTTGATGACACAGGGCGCACCGCCGACCAAGTCGATTAAGTCTTCGGCCTGACTGGTTTGATGGGCAAAGGCCGTAACGGGCAAACCTATTCCCCGACGCGATAATATTTGCATGCTGCGCAGCTTGTCCCGCGAACGACCAATAGAGACTGATTCATTCAATGGATACACGCCCATCATTTCAAACTGGCGCAGCACGGCGAGACCGTAGAATGTTATGGACGCGCCAATTCTAGGAATAACGACGTCAATGTCTTTCAGCACCTCGCCACGATACCGAACGTCGGGCCGGTGCGACGCTATATTCATGTAGCACTTCAGCGTATCGACAACCCGTATGTCGTGGCCACGTTCTTCTGCCGCCTCAATCAATCTCCTGTGGGAATAGAGATCGGGGTTGCGGGCCATCATTAAGAGATTCATCGGGAGGCCCTCTCAGCCAGTACCGGATCGATACACGCCACGTAGCACCGGTGGCGGGATCTGCCTACTTCTTTCTCATTACGAATGAGCGACCCGGATCGACAACAAAGCGACGACGGACAGCCTGTCGGCCTACCAACATGCGAAAGCCCATCTCGTCCCGATTGGTCAGGGTAAGTTCGATGGGCCAGCTATCTTCGCCGGCCATGATGGTCGTCCGGATGACATAGCGCTGTGTGGTTTTGCCGCCAGAATCTGTGACTGACCGCTCATCGACGACCAGGGCTGTACATTCAATTTCTGGTTTTTTCTTGCGCTGATGAGGGTGCACAAAGAAGCGTACATAGGTTGCGTTTCTCTTTTTAAACTTGGTTATACCGTGTGCGTGCAGTGCCGACGTTCGAGCGCCGGTGTCCACCTTCACCTTGATCTTATCAATATCAAGGTCGGGCAACGCGACGATTTCGCGCCACCCAATCGCTGGAAGAAGACGGCGTTTTCTTTTTTTACCGGGTGCCTTCTTCGGCGCTTCTTTCTTAGGCATTCACGTGAACCATATTTTACTGGGGTGTCGGAACATTCCGTTGAATGAGATTCACACCGATACCATCGTGATCAAAGAACAGCATTTCGTAAGACTGGGTCTTGGACCCCTCATCGGGAAACAGAATCATCGGCGGTGAAACGATCGGATAGCCCGCCGCTTTGACTTTTTCGTATATGCCAAAAATATCACTGGTCAGGAATACAACGGCCGCATCACCGGTTTGAGCGTACGTGCGCGGTTCGGGACGCGGGGGAGAGTCGTTCTCGACAAACTGGAATAGACCGACGTTGGCATAAACCAAATCACCGGACTGAAGAATTGAAACCCTTACAGGCTTGCCTTTAGTGCCAAGGATTTCGTCTGTCAGACCGCCTTCTAGGACACGCTCAACGCGAGGACGTAAGCCAAGAATATCCTGATAGAGTTTCAGGGAGTCATCCAGATCGCGCACAAAATGGGTTGAACGCATAAGTGGGGACAAAACGAAACCATCGGGAAAATCTGGTTCTTGAGTCATGGCGGGCGTGCTCCAGTAAAAAGTAACGGCTGCTAGTAGCGTGATTAGTCGGGCCATGGCAGCCTCTAAAAACTCAGCGGTATTGGTTCAAAGTTTTTGGCATCTGTTTTATCACCGCGACCTTTGTACCGGGCGGAGTAAGGATAATCATAAACTGGGCGGGACTTGAGTACGGCCTTGGGATCAAGGGGCCAGGCGTTAGCCCCCGGCAACGAAGTGTCCCCGTCACGGCGGTAGCCGATCACAGTTCCTGGTGCTTTGTCTTCTTCCACCCATGCCTGAATCTCTGACACCCAGTCAAAGGTGTCGACGCCAGGGCCGCCGCGGCAATGGTTCATACCTGGGATGAGATACATCCTCAGAAACTCATCAGCCTCTTGTTCACCGCCAACGACACGTTCGACTTTTTTGACGTACTCAATCAGTGGCTCCGCATTCAACATGTCGTTGAGGCCTTGGTAGGTGATGAGCTTGCCGCCACGGCGTTTAAAATCGGTCACATCGGGATTGTTAGGAGCAGGTAAAAACCCCCGGGTAAACAGACGTGGGTAATCACGATCAAGATCGAACGTGCGGGCGTCGTAGGTTGGTCCTGGGTCGTAATCAAACCAAGTGTATCTTAGTCGGTCTTGAGCCATAGGCTCAAACGTTCCGACGTCACCGGCGTCATCCAAAATATAGCGCATGAGTCCGAGCTCACCGCCTTTTGGCACACCCCAGCTAACCCGAAGGCCCTCGGATAAAAATGCGCCGGTGTAAAGGCGTTCGACCACTGCGATTTGATCTTCAGTCAGGCACTGGTTTGACGACGCGCCAACGTCGCACTTCAGGACCGACAAATCCGGCATGCAGGCAAAGGGATCATCAATGACCCCATCCTTTAGCCCGTCGGCGCCATCGCACTGCTTCATCACTGCATCGTGTACGGCAGGAATTTGGCTTTGGCCAAGAATGGCGCGACCGTCATCGGCAATATTGGTCAGCGTGCGCCAAAAAATATTGATGTACGCCGGTTGGATACCAGCTGGGGCGCCGGCAACGATGCCATCGAAATGCCAGGGGTACCGTTGCGCTAACATAAGACCTTGCCGCCCACCGGTCGAACATCCGCGCCAGTAGGCATGGTCGATACCAGCACCGTAGTAGGCGGCAACAATAGCCTTCGATGCCAATACGGCTTTGTGCGTGCCGCGATAAGCAAAATCCAATTCTTGTTCCGTATTGTTATAGGCCCACTCGCCAGACCGCATAATCGTGTTGTAGTCAGGGCGGCCTTCGGTCCAGTCCGCTGTCGCCAATGGAGCTGAACGACCCATATCTGTTGTTGCAACGGCAGTGCCTCTAGAGAGCGGGTCGTCGGCATTCTCAATGATGCGAACACCGCACATGGTGCCACAGCCTTCCATATGGAACCGACCGTTCCACTCTTCCGGCAATCGAACATGTAAGCCGACTTGGGGAGCAGTGTAGCCAATGACATCGCAGAACGCCGGTAAACCATCGGCAGCTTCAACGAAGCGTGTTCCGGTAATCTGCGTTGGCGCATCTGGCAGGGCCGAAAGACTTCGGCTGGCCAAATCCTTGCAGGATTGAGCATCAGCACGGCCGTCTTCCGGAGTCAGTGCGAGAATTAGGGCCATCGCCGCAGCCGCGGTGAATATTTTAGGTTTCATCAAGGCTTCCCCCTCAGAACTGACAGTATAGCTGGGACAGCACGGTGCAACGACTTCCTCCCTGCACAGCGTCGAATACCCTTATGGCGTGTGGTTAACGACTATAGTTTCGTATATAGTGTGTTTATGACTAGCGTTTCAGGCGTATCCCATGCAACACGAAAGGCCTCGATCTTTGCGGCGACCAAAGCCGTAGCAGCGCCTATTCGCTACGGTGATGCTGTGCGGAATGAGCATGATCGCATCTCCAGCCGGGTGACATCGGCACCAGCACTTGATGACGCCCGGGCCAGCCTATCCAACAATGAAACCTACGAGTCCGACGACACTCTGGCGCACACAGAAGTTATGAAAGCGCGCGGCGGCCGGTTGGACCTACTCGTCTAACCACCGACACGCCGTCCAAACCGCGGTTATTCGTTCCATAAGCAATCTTCCGTAGTGGCTTTTCCGTACACAGTGGCAAGATAACAAAACAAAGCGCCTATCATTCAGGCCTTTCGACAGTTGCGTGCGGGAGAAATGTAACCATGCTGATGAACAACTGGTATGTGGCTGGGTTTGCTGACGAGATCACCAACAAACCCAAACATGTGCGCATGCTGGCCCAGGACTATGTTCTGTTCCGCGACGAAACTGGCACGCTGAATTGTTTATCCGACATCTGCATTCATCGCGGCGCCTCGCTGTCACGCGGGCGCGTGCACAAAGGCTGCATCGAGTGCCCGTATCATGGCTGGCGCTATCGCGGTGACGGGTCTGGTTCAGAAATTCCCGCCCATCCCGATGTGCGTATTCCCAAACGCGTGCGTGTCGACAGTTACCCGGTAGAGGAGCGTTACGGATTTGTCTGGGTGTTCTTGGGTGATATCCCCGAAGAAGAGCGTCCACCCATCCCCGAGTTCCCCGAATACGATGCGCCCGGCCGCCGAAACGTCCGCGGTACCTTTAAGTGGAACGCCAATTACGGTCGTGTGTTGGAGAACGGCTGCGACTTTGCCCATGCCGCGTTCGTGCATCCCTCTTTCGGCAGTCGCGACTGGCCCGAGATAAAGAAGTACGAAACTCTCCCAGGCGAGTGGTCCTATGGCGCGCGCTTGACGATGCCAACGCCGCCTGACTCAGGCTTCTGGGGCCTCATTCGGGGGCGTCAGGAAAAAGTTGATGTCATTTCCGAACCGGAGTGGCACATCGCCGGCATGACCGTGGTGTTGCGTCTGCATATGAACCGTGGGTGGAACAATGCCCTGTTCGACTGCAACACACCCATCGATGAAAACACCACCATGACCTATTGGCAGTTGTCGCGGAATTTCTTTACCCAAAAGTTCTTCGACAGCGATACGACTAGACGGGCGCTGCAGATCTTCAACGAAGACCACGCAGTTCTGAACCATCTAAATCCAGTGGAACTGCCCCCAGGTTTACGTGAAGAATTTTCCGTTGAGTCTGACGCGCTAATGGTGGCCTTTCGCAAAAAGCGTCAGGAACTTTATGCCCGCGGCTGGGGCATCGATTTACAGACTTACCAAGATGAATTCGGCGAGCGCAAAGCGGCGGTGATTCCGAGCCCTGCGCGCCGCGAAGACCCCAAAGGCTGGGTGTTACCGGAAGTACCGCGCCTTTCACCCGAGGGCGAACCCATACGACAAGCGGCAGAGTGATACGCCGCTAGTCTGGTTTCTTAAACCTGACGTTTATGGGCGCGTGAACTTCACTTGTTTATGGGCGCGTGAACTTCACGACAAACCGACAGGTGTGATCGCGCAACCCTTTTTCGAATGGGATTTTGTCGCGTGTGTCGGACTCGTTCTCAAGGCAGTCGGTTTCACCGTCTAGAACAAACCCGTACTGGGTGACCTCATCAACCAGGGCGCATTTTTCAATGCGGTGGCATTCGTGGGCATCATCAAAGCCTTTGCCAGGCCGGGCGGCGTGATCAAGAATGCCGAACGTTCCTCCAGGCTTGAGGCAGTCGAACACGGTTTGATTCAACACCGCGCGGTCGACGTCTGAGTAACATGCGTCGTGATAGGTCATGATCATGAACACGGCGTCGAGGCCATCGGGGAATCCCGGAGTCTCCACCGGGCCGACCAGGGGCGTCATGTTGGTAAGGCCGTATTCTTTTATGCGCTCTTCTATCGGGTTAACGCCTTTGCGGCGAGCAATGCTGGATGGCGCGTTGTGGGCATAGACATGGCCGGAGTCGCCGACGGCGGCTGAAAGTAGGCCTGAAAAGTAACCGCCCCCAGACTGAATCTCTCCAACGGTCATACCGGGGTCCACACCAAAGAACGTCAGCACCTGATCGGGCTTGCGCCCGTCGTCACGGTTGCGCTCCTGCTCTGAGCGTTGATCACAGGCGCAGGCGGTGGCGACATGGACAGGGACGGCAAGAGCAGATGAAGACATTACGGAAACCTCGACGAGCGTTGCGGTTGATCCAATAGCACGTAAGATAAACCAGTTTTACGCCGGGAGGCATCTGCCATGACCGAAAAAACTGAATCACATCCGCGGGCTGAAATCGGTTTCGAACGCCGCCGCCAGATGCAAGTGCGACAATCTCTTATTGCAGCGCTGGATGCATCGGCCCCCGGAGCGGCAACACATGCAGCATTACAGGAAGCCACTATCGAATACATGGTCACTTCGATGACCCGATTAGATGTTCAAGACATGGCAATTCTGGTCCGGTTAAAAACTCGCATTCCAAAAGATCACACCGACGCCCATCAAGGGCTGGTCGACCTCGAAGCGCGTCAGGCGCGGGCCAGGGCCAAAACAAAAAGCATGGCGGATGCGTTGCAGGGCTATCGCGATAGCCAACGAAAGGCGTTCGCGGCCTTCGATACGGCCTTGCGCCATTTCCATGCAGAAATGCAGGCGATGATGACGCCGCGCAAAAACCCCTATGAGCCTTACACCAACACGCTATTCACCGACGAAGATTGGACGGCCATCGCCGGAACCACGGCGGAAAGTTTAGCCCTAGAAGTAGAGCAATACGCGGCGGTTAAAAACGCGGCGCCGAAGGGGATGGATCCCGAAGGGTTCTCGGGCACGCACGGCCTTAAGCCGTCGCACATTCCGTCACCGGATTAATGTTTGGCGCTGCGGTGCTTAGCGTCGTGCGCTTTTAGCCGCCGTGGCAATTTGCATCAGCGCCCGTTCGATCAAAGCCTGACCCGGCATATCCGTCGACTTCGCCTGAAGCTCGGCTGTGGTCAGCACCTCCAAGCCGCGTGCCAACAGCTTCGGTGACCATCGTCCCGCTTGAGATTTGAACTGGCCTTTGCGTTTAAAAAATACTGGCGGGCGCAATTTCATCATCGCTTGATCAAGGGATCCGCCTGATCCTTGAACCTGATGCAACCGCATGAGATGGCGTGATGCCGCGGTGAGAACTGATATCGGGCTGGTGCCTTCCGCCATCATCCGCCCGTAGACACGCTGCACTGCCGGCTGATTACCGTCGGCCATGGCATAGACCAGATCATCTAGATCAAACGCCGCCGTATCGCCAACACAGGCCATGGCATCGTCGAGGGTCACGGTTTTTTCGTCGTCACCGCCTTTGAACAAAACAAGTTTTTCGACTTCGCGGCGACTGAGGGCCCGGTCGCCCCCCATGTGAGAGACCAGCCAAGTCAACGCGTCGGGCTCCGCCGTTAGGCCAGCGTCCTTTAGGCCTTCGCGCACAACTTGATCGAGGGCCCGGGCATCATCGGAATAACAAGGCAGCGCCGCGGCGTTGTCAGCCCCTTCAAAAAGTTTGCGCAAAGAGGAACGCGGACCAAGGTCACCCGCATAAAAAACAACCAGTGCGTCACCAATGATGTCTTCGAGAAAACCTTCGACAGTTTTGCTTATGCCGTCCGTCGCATCACGCACCTTAACAAAACGGCGCCCACCGGTTAGTGACATGGAGGCGGCTTCATCGGCCAGTCGAGCCGGGTCCGACTTCAGGGTCGCGCTATCAAGGTCGGCCAGGCGAAACGGATCAGCGTCGCCTTTTAGGACCGAGGCTTGTAGGGCTTCGACCCGTTCCCGGACCAAACCGGAATCTGGGCCGTAAACCAATACAGCCTGCGCCTTGGTGTCCGGCGATTTGGCAAAAGCATCAGCGCGACCCGCCTGAACCTTCACCATTCAATCTTTATCCGAATGGATGTCATTTGTGTTTACCGCGCCGCCTGCTGCTTTGAAGCGCGCTCGAAGTAAATCGCGAGGCGGGTGCGGATTTCATCACTGATCTGCCGCAGCGCCCGGCTTTCCGCATCGCGTTCCGACGCAATCGTGGCGTACTGATCATCAAGAATATTGTAGGACACAACCGCCCGCACACGGTCGCGACTCAGGCGGGCTGTGCCATCCCACAAGGTATAGTTCGCGGTCAGAATCAAATTGGCGCGTGAGGTTGTCGAATCCTTGCGCACGCCCAGCTCTTGAGTCTGCGCCGCGAGACGAACCTGAAGGTCATAGCGCGACCCGGAGAGGCCGCTAGGCCGCAGCTTTTCGGTCAGTTGCTGGCGCAACACCATGCCACGCCGCTCGGCGATGGGCCGAATATCGACCTGCGCGAGACTGGCCACCACGGAGCCTGATGTGCCGACGCCCTGTGAACCGTACATGGGCGTAAAGCCGCACGCGGCAAGACTGAAGCACAAAGCAAACATGGGCAAAAAACGCATGGTCCGTTTGGACCGCACCCGCGGCGTACTGTCAAGACCGGCACCGCCATGCCATAGTTTTGCTCGCGCCGCACCAACACGGAGAAAACGTCCATGAGCCCCATTGTGACACGTTCTGCTGTGATATTGATCGCCTTAGCGCTTGGCAATTTCGCCCCAATCGCGGTCGCTCAAAACAATGAAGACGTCATGGCGGCAACTGGTGGCGACGAAAACGCCAACACCGGGCCATTGCACACAGTAACGATTATCACGCCGGATCTCGCGGCCCTGCGGAAGTTGTACGAAACTGGCCTCGGCATGACAGTGACCGGTCCGCACGTGGTGTCTGAGGCCGGGCTCGCGACACAACGCCGACTGTGGGGCATGCCCGATGACTTGGGCTACGAAGTCTATTTGTTTCGCCGCCCCGGCGTAGAGGGCACCGTGCAAATGCGTGTGCTGGTGACGGAGAAACCAACCCCGCACATGCGAAGTGGCTGGAACCGAAAACAGCTTGGCCCCTATGGCATGGGGTTTCCCACAATCGATGTCTACGGCGCTGATGAAGAATTGCGGGCCTTGGGCTTCGAGCGCGCCGTGCCGGAAGTTGAGGTGTTTCAGGTCTCCGCCCCCAATGGTGAAACCTACCCCGTAACAGAAGCGCCGTTCTTTGGTCCCGAATACTTGCGCATCATTGCCATCGGCCGCGGCGGCGGACGACCGCAGGTGGGCTCATACAACGAGGCGACCGGGCGGGGCGGGCCGGTTTATGCCACCCAAATCGTGCCCGATGCCGACGCCATGATTGAGTTCTTCACCACTGTCCTCGATATGGAGGTGCGCTCCGACCGGATGTGGCGGGAGTACGAAATCCCGTTTCGCTTTTCCCTGATTCACGCCAAGGGATCACAAACCGGACATACCCCGCTGGTCGAATATGAAGATGAATTTGAAATTCCCGGCACCGGTGTGGCGCCGCGCCCACCCAATCGCGGCATGGCGATCTGGAGTTACGAGGTGAAAGACGTAGACGGCATTCTCGCGAGAGCCAAAGCCGCGGCTGTGCCTGTGCATTCGGGACCGGAGACCTATGAGTCACCAAGTCTAGGCAAGCATCGCGCCGTGACGTTTTTGGCACCCAATGGATTTATGATCGAAGTGTTTGAACCTGCGATGTAGCGACCTAGCCCTAAAGCCCGGCTGTTTCATCCAAACCAAGCATCAAATTGAGGCACTGCACCGCCTGTCCCGACGCCCCTTTGCCGAGATTATCGAGAAGGGCGACCAACACCGCCTGCTCCCGCTCTTCATTGCCGAACACATGGAGCGTCATCTGGTTGGTGCCGTTGAGACCCTCTGGTCCGAGATGAGTCATCGCCGCTGCCTCATCAGCGGGTGCGACCGTGACAAAAGGTTGGTCGGCGTACCATGTCGACAAACACGCGTGCAGGTCACTTGGTTTGACCGACTTGGGCAAAGACCAAAGATTGATCGGCACTTGAACAAGCATGCCTTGGCTGTACCGGCCTTCTTGCGGAAAGAAAATCGGATCGTGTTGCAGGCCGGCATACTTGCGCATTTCCGGCACGTGTTTGTGCTGGAGGGCTAGCCCGTACGTCCGCATGGGCGTGGTCACGGGATTTGGCGCGTTGGAGTCTTCATAGGATTCAATATTTTGCCGACCGCCGCCGGAATACCCAGACACCGCGTTAATCGAAATCGGAAAGTCAGCCGGGACTAACACCGACGCGATCAACGGATGAAGCAAAGCCACGGCACCAGTTGGATAGCACCCTGGATTGCTGACCCGTCCGGCTTCAGCGATCCGGGCGGACTGGTCACTATCGAGTTCGGGAAAACCATAAACCCAGCCGTCGGCTGTGCGATGGGCGGTGCTGGCATCGATGACTTTGACTTTATTGTTGTCGATCAACGCGACAGCTTCCCGTGCAGCGGCATCGGGGAGACATAAGACAGCAAGGTCACAGGCGTTGAGTGCATCTTTCCTGGCACCGGTGTCTTTACGCACGGCGTCATCCAACTGCAGCAACGCCACATCGGACCGGCCGCTAAGCCGATCCCGGATTTGCAGGCCCGTAGTACCTGCCTCGCCATCTATGAAAACTGTCGGTGCCATCGTCTTCTAGCCCAGAGGTTTATCTGTGCGGTGGTCTACGCCCAACGGGCTGAACGGTCAAATGATCGCTACCCAACGACGATATTGACGATCTTGCCGGGGATTACGATGACCTTGCGCACCTGCTTGCCGTCCATTTGCGCCTGCACGGTGGGCAACGCCAAGGCCGCAGATTCACAGGACTCTTTGTCTGCATCAGCGGCAACATCAATGGTGCCGCGCATCTTGCCGTTCACTTGCACGGCCAATGTGACCGAGTCTTCAACCAACAGAGCTGGGTCATGGCTTGGCCAAGCTTGATCGGCGAGCAAGCCGTCCCCGCCCAATGCCGCCCACATTTCTTCGGTGATATGAGGCATCAAAGGATTGGCGAGGCGGGCCAGGGTTTCCACGGCAAACCGGCGAGCCGGACCCGCACCGTTTAGCTCAACATCCAGTTCGCCAACCGTATTAGAAAATTCACGGATGTGGGCGACCGCGGCGTTGTAGCGAAACGTTTCCAGAGCCTCTGTCACTTGAGCAATGGCTTTATGGGACGCTTTAACAATTTCAGCGGCAGCCGTATCCATAGCGTCGAGAGCGGGTAGCGGGCCTGTGTCGGCCGACGTTTCAGCAACCATCCGCCACAGCCGGTTCAAATAGCGCCAAGCCCCTTCAATGCCGGAATCGGTCCATTCCATATCGCGCTCAGGCGGTGAATCGGACAGCATGAACAAGCGCGCCGCATCGGCGCCGTAGGTTTCGATGATACCGGCCGGGTCGACCGTATTTTTTTTCGACTTCGACATTTTTTCAGACCGGCCAACCGAGACCGCCGTGCCGTCGTCATTGTGGACCGCGTCACCACTGTCGTTGATCGTTACTTGATCCGGCGACAGCCACGCTCCATCCGCATTTTTGTAAGTCTCGTGGCCGACCATGCCCTGGGTAAACAAACCGTCGAAAGGTTCCGCTACATCCAGGTATCCGCAGGTCTTGAGCGCACGGGTAAAAAAGCGGGCGTAAAGCAGATGCAGCACCGCGTGTTCAACACCGCCAATATATTGATCGACGGGCAGCCATTGATTGGCAGCCGCTTTGTCAAACCCAAGCGTTTCGTTCTTGGGGTCACAAAAACGAGCGAAGTACCATGAGCTTTCAAAGAAAGTATCAAAGGTATCGGTTTCGCGTTCGGCGTCTTTGCCGCAGCCGGGACAGGAAACCTTTTTCCAGGTCGGGTGGCGGGCCAGCGGATTGCCCGGCTGATCAAAAGTAACATCGTCGGGAAGCGTAACCGGCAAGTCAGCATCAGGAACCGGTACTGCACCACAGTCATCACAATGGATGATCGGGATCGGACAACCCCAATAGCGCTGACGGGATACACCCCAATCGCGCAGGCGGTATTGAACAACCCCCTCACCAAATCCATCAGTTTTTATTTTCTCAATCGCGGCGCGCTTGGCGTCATCAACCGCCATGCCGTTCATGAACTCTGATTTAACCGCCACCCCATCGCCGGTGAACGCCTCTTTGCCCGCTTCAAGCTCAGTGGCAAAGGCAGCCGAGTCAGCATCCTTTGGCGCGACAACACAAAGCACAGGCAGGTCGTACTTACGGGCAAAATCCAAGTCACGCTGGTCGTGGGCCGGGCAGCCAAAAATGGCGCCGGTGCCGTAATCCATCAGCACAAAGTTCGCCACATAGACAGGCACTTCCCAATCCGGATCAAACGGATGTTGTGCAGTCAGCCCGGTGTCGAAGCCTTTCTTCTCAGCCTTTTCAATCGCCTCTTCCGATGTGCCGAGGCGATTACAATCGGCAACAAAAGCGGCCAGGGCAGTATTTGTTTCAGCCAGCTGCGCAGCCAACGGATGGTTGGGCGAAATGGCACAGAACGATGCACCAAATAAAGTGTCTGGCCGGGTCGTGAAAACTTCCAATTTGTCAGGCAGCTCAACACCGTCGGGTTGCAACACCGGCCATTTCAAACGCGCGCCTTCAGAACGACCGATCCAGTTGTGCTGCATCAACCGCACTTTGTCGGGCCACCGCTCCAGTGTTTCGATCGCCGCTAAAAGGTCTTCCGCATAGTCAGTAATCTTAAGGAACCATTGGTTCAACTTGCGACGTTCGACCGCAACCCCGGACCGCCAGCCTTTACCATCGACCACTTGCTCGTTGGCCAACACAGTATTTTCTACCGGGTCCCAGTTGACCCAGGATTCTTTTCTGTAGGCCAACCCGGCTTTAATAAAATCCAGGAACATCTTTTGTTCGTGACGGTAATACTCGGGCTCACAGGTGGAGATTTCCCGGCTCCAGTCCAAGGACAAACCCAAAGGACCAAACTGTTCGCGCATGTCAGCAATGTTTTGGCGGGTCCAGGTGCCGGGATGCACGCCACGCTCCAGCGCTGCGTTCTCAGCCGGCAGTCCAAAGGAATCCCATCCCATCGGATGAAGGACGTCACAGCCCTGCGCTTTGCGGAAGCGAGCGACGACGTCGCCAAGCGTGTAATTGCGCACATGCCCCATGTGCAAACGCCCCGACGGATAAGGAAACATTTCTAAGACAAAGTACTTGGGCTTTGACCCATCGCCCGACGCGACAAAGCAGTCGGCGTCGGCCCAGGCCTTTTGCCATTTGGGCTCAACCTCTTTGAAATTGTAACGGGCGTCAGACATTGGAGGGGCGTCTTAACAAGAGGAATGGATGATGGGCGGTGTGCTGCTGGCGCGTTTAGCCTTCTTCGGCAACGGCCTGCATCCGAAGTTGGCGAGCACGGGTAAGTACAGCTTCCTCAAATTCACCGGGCACATCGGCGCCGACAGGTGCATCACTCCAACGACCAGTGCCGTCATCCTGCTGCCGAAACACGGAAACCTTCAAACCGTCAGCCCGGAGCGAACGGCCAAGAATATACATATTCACTTTAAAACGCTCGCCGGGGGTTTCGGGAGGGGCATACCAGTCTGTGATGATCACACCACCGAACGGGTCAGCCGAGGCCAACGGCATAAAAGAAATAGTATCGAGAGAGGCGCGCCACAGAAACGCGTTGACCGCGACAGCCCCCTCAGTGCCCTGAGAGTTGGAATCACCGAATAGCGTGATACCCAGGCCAGTTTCCGCGGGAGCATCAGAACGAAACTCCGGCGAAGTTCGATAACTCGAGCCCTCGTTGTCGTCACCGGAGCAAGCCGATACGGCAAGGGCTAAAACACAAGCCACACTCACCTTGAATAAAGGGGCGAGAGAAGACGAAAACGCCATGCCGCAGATCTCCTAAGTGGACCGGCCCATAGGCCGGTTTAACGGGGTGGGCAAAGATGCCCTCAGGAACCGCGCTTTATAGCCAATCACTGGCCCCTGCCACAATGGCAAGTACGGTCCCGAGCGAATGATAAAACCGCCTGATCGAATACCAGGACCGAGCGGGGTCGTCTAATACGCTTCAAATTGGTGTGTACCAAGGCTTAACGCGCCTATGGGGCAAAACAGTGCCCAGAATGAATAGTCGAGGAAATCATATTGCACTGTCTCAGATATAACCTATTTTTTCCCTCCCCCTTAGACACGCCCACTTTGCGTTACGGAGCGAAGACAAAATGGTACCCCTTTTTCGCCGCGGCCCAATTGGCCCCCTTTCCCTAGTTCTGGCTTTGCTTCTCGCGAACCCGAGCCTCGGAGCCGAGCAAATCAAGATCTCACTCGGCGGCAAAATGGAACAGTACTTCTTCCTGATGGATGCCGATGAGCTTCCCGGTGAGTCCTTAAACTCTTCCGGGGCTTTATCGGACGTCGAAGTCTATTTCTCGGGCAAGACCGTGCTCGACAACGGCATCGAAATTTCAGCCAAGATAGAGATGGAGGCAGAAAACAAAAATAGTGGCGAGGTCGATGAACAATTCATCGACGTAAAAACAGCCTTCGGACGCTTGCGCGTTGGTGAGACGGAAGGCTTCAATCATAACTTCAGTTATGAAACTCCTTTCGTCGCCTACGAAGATGACGAAATCGTCGGTCGCGTTGTACCGAAACGCACGTCGATTGGCGTCAAAGAAATTATGACCTTCGAACGCTTCACCGGCGACGCGTTTCAGATTGGCTATGAAACGCCAACCATTGGTGGGTTTACCGTCGGCGCAAACTACTTTCCAACAACCACACAGGGTGAAGATGGGTTCTTCGACACAAGCACCATCGACAACAACGCCTGGGAAGTCAGTGGCGCCTGGGAAGGCCGGGTGCGCGGCGGAAAAATCGGCCTGGTCGGCGGATACTTTGATAGCCAGTCCCGCGCCGGTGGCAACGACGGCGAGACCGCATGGAACGTGAGTGCTCAGGCCGAGATCGGCGGCTTCACAGTCGGCGGAAGCTTCATCCGTTCAACACCGGATGATGATCTCAACTCTTCCACTCTCGGCATCGCAACAACATATGAAATCGGTCCCTGGGGCGTAGGTGCGTCTTATTTCAGAGTGCGCGCGGCAGCGATGCCCAACGCCATTGTTAAGGACAAGATTGATCAAGGCAAACTCGAGGCGTCATACATTCTTGTGCGTGGCGTCAAACTTGGTATGACCGGGTTTTGGGTTGGCCAGGAACCGGCCGGCGGCCCAGAATTTAACGACATGGGTTTGATCAGCTCTGCCGTTCTGCGTTTCTGAGCCGGAAACCATCGGTCGTGAGAGAGCCTTAAACGCCGATGCCCAGCCAAGACGAACAACTAGTCCCCTACCTCTGCGATTGGCTTGCCATTCAAGCAAACGCCGCGCCGAACACCCTCGCTCTCTTTGATTTAGCGACCAGGCGGCAAACCAGCTACCACAGCATGTACGACCGATCTCGCCGCATCGCATCCATTCTGGTGACTCAGTACGGGGTTAACCCTGGTGATCGGGTCATGGTCGTCGCCTACAACTCCACGGACCTCTACGAAATTCTCTTTGCCTGTTGGCGCATCGGGGCCATCTACATGCCAGTGAACTGGCGTCTGGCAACACCAGAAATCGTCGCCATCGTGGACGACGCTGAACCAACCATGATGATCGCCGATACCTCATTTGAGAGCACGGTCAGTGATTTGGATTTACCAGTGTTGTGGCGAGCGGAAACAGAGGACGATCCATTTGAAACAGCGGTTAGCGCTGCTGAGCCATGGGATCAATTCGTTGAACCGGATCTCGATGCCACCACCAACCTGCTCTACACCTCGGGTACGACCGGGCGACCGAAAGGCGTCATTAGCACCTGGCGAATGCAAGCGATGGCCGTCAACCAAGCTGCACATACGATCCTTGGCAGCGCGACACGCACCTTGACCGCCGCACCGATGTTTCACACCGCAGGTCTGAACTCTTTTGCTCTACCGCTATTTTATTACGGTGGCACTGTTCACATCATGCGTCACTGGGATCCGGTTGCTGCATTATCTTATTTATCCGACCCTGATCTCGGTATCACCCATACGTTGGGCGTCCCGGTTCAATTTCAGATGATGACGCAGTGCGACGACTTCGAAGACGCGACCTTCCCTTCGCTTGAGCGGGCGGGCGTCGGAGGAGCACCAGTGACGGAAGAGTTGCTGACGCAATATCAACAGAAAGGTCTGATGCTCTGCAATTCTTATGGCATGACCGAGGTCTTTGGCGTCGCCACCCTGCCGCCAGACCAAGCTCAAAAAAAATTGGGCTGCGTCGGCTGGGCCGTCGAAGGAACAGAAATCCGAATCGCTGACGATAAAGACACGCCCGTGCCACACGACACCATCGGCGAAATTCAGATAAAGAGCGAAGGAGTGACGCCAGGATACTGGCAAGCGCCGGACCTCACCGCCTCGACCCGAACATCAGACGGCTGGTTCAGAACTGGTGACATGGGACGCTTCGATCAAGAAGGCGCGCTTTACGTCGTCGACCGCAAAAAAGATATGTTCATTTCTGGTGGCGAAAACGTCTATCCGGCCGAGATCGAAAATGTCCTCGCGCTGTTCCCCGAAATTGCAGAAGCGGCCGTGATCGGTGTGTCAGACGCACAATGGGGCGAAGTCGGTCATGCCGTTGTAGTACTCAAACAAAACCACGTGCTCGACAAAGAAAACATTCGTGAACGTTGCTCTGAACACCTGGCACGGTACAAAGTGCCGAAACATGTTTCCTTTGCTGACAACCTGCCGCGCAGCGCTCAGGGCAAAGTGCAGAAAAAAGAACTGAAAGAAACCTATGCCTGATAACGCTTCCTCTCCAGCATCCGTCGCTGACAAGATCGCCGCGATAAAGTCGCGCTTGGCCATACCCGCGTTTGCCGCACCGATGTTTTTGGTTTCCGGCCCCGATCTAGTAATCGCCGCATGCAAAGCTGGCGTCATCGGATCCTTTCCGACCATGAATGCCCGGCCAATCTCGGCTCTGGAAGAATGGTTCGAGAGAATTACCAAAGAACTCGCGGAAGCGGAGTCAGCCAATCCAGGAACAACAGCGCCTTGGGCCGCTAATATCATTTGTCATTCCACGTCGAAGCGCTTCGATGAGGATTTCGCGCTGCTGCAACAGTACAAACCCGAAATCGTCATCACCGCGCTTGGCTCGCCCAAGCGGGTGATCAAGGAAGTACACGACTATGGCGGGCTGGTATTCGCCGACGTCAACTCTGTGACCTACGCTAAAAAAGCCGTGGATGCCGGGGCAGATGGTTTGGTGCTGGTATCGGCAGGCGCTGGCGGACATACAGGATTTGTCACCGGCTTTGCTTTTGTCCCCGCAATCCGGTCTTTCTTTGACGGCCCGATCATTCTTGGAGGCGGCATTGTAAACGGTGCTGGTGTTCGCGCCGCAGAAGTTTTGGGCGCTGATTTCGGGTATCTCGGAACACGATTCATCGCGACAGAAGAAAGTCTCGCGCCAGAAAGCTATCGCGACATGCTGGTAGACGCGACGGAAGAAGACATAATGCTGACAGCCCATTTTACCGGCGTGCCGGCAAATTACCTTAAGACATCGATCATCGCCGCGGGTCTTGACCCGGATACGTTAAAGGCCCGCAAAGACAAAAGTTTCGAAGGCCGTCACGACGGGCCCGAGAAAAATAAAGCGTGGAAAGATATTTGGTCCGCAGGACAGGGCGTGCGTGCGGTCGATAAAGTTCAACCCGCCGCAACTTTAGTCGCACAGCTCAAAACTGAGTATGACGTCGCGCGAGCAAAACCGTGATCAATAAACCACCACCCATTAAAGCCCGCGAGCTATTGGGCGGCGAGGCCATCAGTTTTGACGAGGAATCCGGCGTTGGTAAAGTTCGATACGTTCCCGACGAGGGCTTGATTAACCCCGCCGGCACGGTGCTCGGAGGGTATTTGTCTGCAATGCTCGACGATGTCGCCGGACTGACAACATGGTTCGCCGGGGGGAAACGAATATTTACAACAGCGCAGATGTCGACATCCTTTATACGCGGCGCAAAATTGGGGGAATCGTTAGTCGGTGAGTCTACTTTGACAGGGCATGGCAAGCGGCAAGCCTTCGTGGAGGCCACGCTGTCCCGGGAATCCGATGGCCGGGTTATCGCCAAAGCAACATTGGTACAAACGTTTCTAGACTAAATTTTTCTTCAGCCTTTAGGAGAACCGACGTGCGATTGATCTTCCGTTCTGCGACGACGTTTGTATTCGCACTCCTCATCGGTCTTGCACCCGTGCGATCAGAGACTGTCGCCGTCATCGGCACAGGAATGATGGGCAGTTCTATGGGTGTGCGCATGGCTGAGCAAGGACACACCATTGTGTACGGATCGCGCTCACCCAACAGCGAGAGAATACAGGCTTTGTTGAAACGAACGGGACCAGATGCAACCGCTGTATCCCAACCGGATGCGGCCATGCAAGCAGACATCGTTGTCCTCGCCGTACCGCGCGCAGTTGCTGAAGGTGTCGTTACTCAACTCAAGCCGGGCCTCTCGGGCAAACTCGTTCTGGATCTGGGCAACTCAGTCAAAGGGGGGGAAGACGGCTTACCCCAATACATAGACGGACCATCCATGGGTGAGATAGTGCAAGCAATGCTACCGGATGCACGCGTGGTGAAAGCATTCAACACGGTTGGCTTTCACGTCGTTGCCGACCCCAGTCGGGCCGGAGGACGCGTCAGCGTTCCGGTTGCCGGCAATGATGAAGAGGCTAAAGCCTGGGTGATGGGTCTGGCCGAAGGACTCGGATTTGATGCTATTGATGTCGGTCCAATCCGCGTCTCTCGAATTTTAGAAGGCATGTCTGCGCTCTATCGCGTCCCCCATTTTGCGGAGCGCAAAGAGGACACCTTTGAGTATTATCTTCGTCGTGTAGCCGAGCCGCCACTGGAAGAAACGCGGGCAATCCGCGGCGAATAGATTGCTGACTCTTGGGGTTTATCCGGGAACATCAAATCCGGCGTCGCGGATCGCTTCTTCGATCTGACCCTGGATAATAATTGCGGAATCAAATTCCACTTCAACATTGGCGCCCTCAAGCGAGGCGGACGCAGTGCTAATGCCATCGCGAGCGCCGAGGGCTTTTTCAACACTCGAGGTACAGCCGCCACAGGTCATGCCTTCAACGGGAATTAGAATTTTTTCCATGGGTGAAACTCCTAAAGAATAAACCGTATGTTTTAGTCTAGAACCGGTCGCCAGCGACGCAACAACAAAGCATTGGTCACCACACTAACACTGGACGCAGCCATCGCTGCTCCAGCAATCGCGGGACTGAGATAGCCGAGCGCGGCTAGGGGAATACCAATAACGTTGTAAATAAACGCCCAAAATAAATTCTGCTGAATCTTACGCCAGGTGGCGCGGCTGATCCCAAAGGCACCAGCGACCAAACGCGGATCAGGCCGCATCAAAGTAATTGCCGCCGTCTCCATCGCGACATCCGTTCCCGTTCCCATGGCGACGCCGACATCGGCAGCAGCCAACGCGGGCGCATCGTTAATGCCGTCGCCGACCATGGCAACAACGTGATTGTCTGTATGCAAGGTAGCGACCGCTGAAGCTTTGTCGTCAGGGCGAACGGCACCACGCGCGTACTCAATCCCAACAGTCTTTGCAACAGCCTCGGTGACAACAGGAGCATCGCCAGACAACAGGTGAGGCGTAATGCCCAAACGCTTAAGTACACTGACAGCGGTCTTTGCTTCAGCGCGCACCGGATCTGCCAAAGCGAACAACGCAGCCAAAGACCCGTCGACCGCCATCCAAATTACAGTCCGGGCCTCTTGTTCCCATCGACCCTGTGGCGTGACACCCGTATCCGCATCGATACCGGCCTCGGTAATGAACGTGCGATTACCCAGTAGAACTGTGCGGCCATTCACAACACCGGTAACACCTCGACCCGTGACACTTTGAAAATCGGCCACAGCGGAGAGTGACAAACCTTTCTGATCGGCAAACGACAAAAACGCACTGGCGAGTGGGTGTTCACTGCCGCTTTGCACAGACGCAGCGAGAGCGATCAACTCTGACTCATCGCCCTGCACGACAAAGGACTCAATAACAGCAGGATGCCCTTTGGTTAGGGTGCCGGTTTTATCAAAGATCACCGTATCAACGCGATGAGCACGCTCCAATGCTTCAACATCCTTAATCAGAATACCGGCGCGGGCTGCAGCTCCAGTGCCGGTGACGATCGCTGTCGGTGTCGCAAGACCGAGCGCGCAGGGACAGGCGATGACCAAAACAGAGACGGCGGCAACCAGCCCTTGTTCAAAAGTTCCTCCTGACGCAAGCCAACCAGCAAACGTTATGGTCGCGATGGCGATAACAACGGGTACAAATACGGCGGCGACTTTGTCTACCAAACGTTGCACTGGAGCTTTGCCGCTTTGCGCGTCCTCAACCAACTTAATGATCCGCGCGAGGGTGGAGTCTGCCCCGACGCGGGTCGCACGGATGGTGAGCAAGCCGGTACCGTTGATTGCGCCACCTGTTACGGCGTCACCTACGCCTTTTTCAACCGGTAAGCTTTCACCCGTCAGCAAAGATTCATCGACGGCGGAGATCCCGTCTTCAACTTCTCCATCGACCGGAATTTTTTCTCCTGGACGGACAACAACAATGTCATCCGTGACAACCTGATCGACGGGAACATCAACGACATCTCCATCGCGACGGACGCGCGCGACATCGGGTCGTAGAGTCATAAGAGCGCGTATAGCGGCAGTCGTGCCACGTTTTGCCCGGGCCTCTAAAACTTTACCGAACAAGACCAAGGTAATGATGACGGCGGATGCTTCAAAATACAGTTGGCCGGCTGCAGCTGCCCCAAGCGTGCCTAGAAGATACAGGCTGTATCCGAATGCGGCAGACGTGCCCATAACAACAAGGACATCCATATTACCTGAGCCAGCACGCAGCACATTCCAAGCGCCGCGATAGAAACGCGCGCCCGCAAAAACTTGAACGGGGAGTGCTAAGGCTAGTTCAGTCCACGGCGAAAGATGAAAACCGGCACCGGTGAAATGTGCACCCATTTGCGCAACCAGGGGCAGCGTTAGAACAACAGCGAAAGCAAGAGTCAGATAATCGTTGCGCAAGGCCTTTTGTTTTTTGTCTTCAATATCCGTACTGGACTCATCGGAAATCTGACGCGCCGTAAATCCGGCTTTAGAAATGGCGTCGGCAAGGGACTGAAACGTCACAGTACCTTTCGGCGCAGAAACAGATGCGCGTTCGATTGCAAAATTAACCGCAGCGTTTGAGACACCGGGCACGCGCGACAGAACCTTTTCCGAACGCGTCGCGCAGGCCGCGCAAGTCATACCATCGAGGGCGAAGACAAACTCATCGTCAGGAACAGCGAACCCGGTGCGCCCCACGGCCGCTACAACGTCCATTGGTGAGACTTGTTCTGGATCGTATTCAACATCCGCTTGTTCGAGAGCAAAATTGACAGACGCCATTTCAAGGCCAGGAACCCGCAAGAGCGCTTTTTCCAAGCGTGTCGCACAGGCCGCGCAGGTCATACCCTCAATGGGAAGCCGCACGGACTCTGTTGATAAAACGGGATGGGCGGTATCAGGCATGCCGCCTATATGGGGGTTCTAGGAACTGGAAGGTCAAGGGAGGCCTATTCCATGGGACGCTTCGGGTCGACTGGAGTGATGCGCCAGCGACTGGTGTTTTCGCCCGGTGGATCAAACCGAAAGGGCACGGAATTGGCGGCCCGGGCATTGGCTAACCCACATAGAACCTGAGCAAAAGAGCGATAGACCCCACCATGGCTGACAATAAGGAGGAGTCCGGGGTAGCGGTCCAAGACCTCAGTGAGGGCAACGATGATGCGAACGGTGAAATCTGAAACGGGCTCCATGGTTTCGAGCTCGGCGTCGACAAAACCTGGAAACCAAGGCCGGCCTTCATGTTGGCCGAACGCCCGTTCTATCAGGCCTGATTGGCGGGTCATCGGTAGGTTCAAGCTGCGATTAACGATCTCCGCCGTTTCATAGGCCCGTTTTAGAGGACTTGTGATAATTCGGGTGAGTCCATGGTCTTCAAGTAAAGGGGTCGCCTCAGCCGCTTGATCGCGACCAGTCGAGTTCAGAACGGTGTCGGTCTGGCCTTGGGCTAACCGGTCCCTATTCCAATCGGTTTCGCCGTGACGAAGGAAGAAAAAGGGCACAGGGGGCAGGGCCGCAAGCGCGTCATCGAGGTGCATAGAATTAGGTACTTAGATGTATATCAATGTATTTAATATAATAAATACAATCGATTATAAAATATTTTAATCGCGATCCTGTGATCCGCCGCTGCCCGTATCGTCTTGCCGGGGATCAGGATGAACGTCAGACACCGCTGCCTCTTCACTATGATCGGGCTTGAGCGCGCCGCTCCGTTTAGCCAGCACTTCCTCAATATCGAGGACGTTCGGATCACGATCCGCGGTCAATGGTCGCGCGGCCTTAGGCCGGGTGAGCCGGCCAACCACATCGTCGAGTTGTTCAAGATCAGAATAGGTCAGGGACAGCACGCCGCCCTGGCCGTCAAAACTGATATCGACCTTAAGGCCAAGCACCTCTTCAATCCTCTGTTCGAGGTCACGGGTATCTGAATCTTTGGATTGAGGCGCAGTTTTAGCCGCTGTCGTGCGCGGACGCCCCGGTTTTCCGTGCTTTTTCACCAGTTTCTCGACCTGGCGAACCGATAGTCCCTTGGCCACGATCTGTTTGGCCAGGGCTCCAGCATCCGTCACACCAATTAGAGCGCGAGCGTGACCCATAGAGAGAGCACCCTGATCCAGTAAGTGTTTGACGCTTTCGGGCAAAGACAGAAGGCGGATCATGTTGGCGACATGGCCGCGGCTTTTACCAAGCACTTCGGCAAGCGCTTCTTGGGTATGACCGAACTCATCGGACAGACGCTGATAGCCCTCAGCTTCTTCCAGCGGGGTCAAATCTGCGCGTTGCAGATTCTCCACCAGGGCCACTTCGAGGACCTCTGTATCGGTAAAATCCTTAATGATTACAGGGACTTGATGAACTTGAGCCCGTTGCGCAGCCCGCCACCGGCGTTCACCAGCGATGATCTCATAGGTGCCATCGGGAGCGGCCCGGACCAAAAGGGGCTGCAATACCCCTTTATCCCGGATGGACGCCGCGAGCTCCTCTATCTGTTTGGCGTCAAACACTCGCCGGGGCTGAAACCGGGACGGTGCCATATGCTCGACGGGCAGCTCGGTCAAGCCACTGGATGGGAGTTTTGTGCCGCTTTCCGCCGATTCAGGTTCTGAGGCTGAGGCGTCTGGGGCTGTGATTGGGGCATCCTCGGCGGCTTCTCCAAACAGGGCGTCGAGGCCCCGGCCGAGGCTTTGGCGTGGCTTGTTGGCACTCATGCGGCAAGGGCCTGTTCACGCTTAAGGACTTCACCGGCCAGATTGAGGTAGGCCTGGGCCCCCTTGGACTGGAAATCATACAGAAGGACCGGTTTTCCGTGGGAAGGAGCCTCTGAAACCCGCACGTTTCTGGGAATTACCGTGGAATAGACCTTGTCGCCAAAGAAGCCGCGGACATCGGATTCAACCATATCAGAGAGGTTGTTGCGCTTGTCGACCATGGTCAGGACGATGCCCTGGATCTCCAAGGTTGGATTGAGGGATTGGCGCACCCGCTCAATGGTCTTGACCAGCTGGCTGACCCCCTCAAGAGCCAAGAACTCTACCTGAAGCGGCACCAGCACGGCGTCGGCAGCGACCCATGCATTGAGGGTGAGCAGACCAAGCGACGGCGGGCAATCAATAAGGACATAGTCATAGTCGGTCGCCGCGCCGGAAAGGGCGGAACGCAAGCGTTTCTCCCGATTATCGACATCGACCAGCTCAAGCTCCGCGCCGGCAAGATCAACCCCGGATGGGGCGATGCTGAGGTTTGGTACCGAGGTCACCACCGCTGCATCATCCAGGGCCGCATCACCCATTAGCACATGATAGGTGTTAGTAGCGCGGTCCTTGGCGGGGATACCGAGGCTTGTGGAAGCATTGCCCTGGGGGTCGAGGTCGACGATCAGGACGCTCTTGTCGACGGCAGCCAAGGCCGTCGCCAGATTAACAGCGGTGGTGGTTTTGCCGACACCGCCTTTCTGATTGGAAATTGCAAGGACGCGTGGCGAAGCGTCCAGGTCAGGCCGATGGGCTTGAGGGGGAATGGATTCGATCGGACTGGACACGGGACACCTCGCACACGCTCAACACACTACCTCGCGGATCGGTACTGCTGGGTTGCCGATCCACCTTCATATTCCATATTTTGTGTGCGTTGGTCAATTCATCCCCTACATGTTGTCCCTTGAGATAGAGGTGGCGGGTGTCCGGCCCAGAGAAGGGGTGCGCGTATCCGAGTAATTTATCCAATGGTGCCAAGGCCCTGGCGGTTATGACATCGGCGATAAACGGATCAACCGCCTCAATTCTATTATTGTGAATTTTTACAGAAACACCGGTAGCATCGGCGACAGCCTGTAAAAACGACACTTTTTTGCCGGTCGATTCGATGAGATGCACCTCCGGGACGCCCATAATCGCCAACACGAGGCCCGGAAATCCAGCTCCAGATCCAAGATCCACCAGGACCTTGGCGCCCGAAGGGATCAAAGGAAAGAGCTGGGCAGAATCCAACATATGGCGATGCCAGACATCCTCCAGAGTGGAGCGTGCTACGAGGTTCATCCGGCCATTCCAATCTATCAGGACATCCGCATAGATCTGGAGGCGATCCACTGTTTCACGTGAAACAGTGGTTACGGCCTGAAAATCATCTGCGGAGAAAATTGTTTGTTTCACGTGAAACAATCCTAAAAAAATTGATCTAGAGCGGCTGCGCCGTTTGGATGAGGATCGCACCGACACCAGCCAATGCTATCCCAATGGACATGTCCAACAGCCGCTGATTTGATTCAAGAACAGCTCTGACCCGCTCATGGGACAGGACTGTAGAAAGCAATACAAACCAGCCGGCCGCCAGGACAGGCATGCCTAGAACGGCCAGGATAAGACTACTCCTATCCGGCATTGCGTCGCCGAGCACTGCTGTCAATCCAACCAACACCACAGCAGCTTTCGGATTGGCTAGATTCGTCATGAGACCTAGAAGAAAGGGGGAGCCAGCCGCATCGACCATACTCTGGTTTTCTGGCAAGCTCCGACCTCGGACTGCCGCTGAGACCCCTCGCGCTCCCATATAAATGAGAGCACCACCGGCCACCAGCCGCACCCCGTCCCATAGGGCCGGTGCTGTATCAATAAGCCCTCCTAGACCCATTGCAGCTGAAAACACCCAGACTCCAACGCCAGTGGCGATACCAAAGGCCGAAAGAATGGCAGCTAGTCTGCCATATTTAAGAGAGGGCGATAACCAAGAGCAAATCTGGTCCGGGGCTTATAAGGCCGACGATAAAAGCGCCATAGACCGCAAAAAGGATCGCACTATCAATCAAGTCGCAAGCTTCACGTGAACCATCCGTGCCTGGTTTTAACCAACCTGGGCCAACGATGGAGAGGTCGACGGTTTCCGGACATGGCGCAATAGAGCCGTCAGGCCCGCTGGCGTAACGCCTGGGATTCGCGCGGCGGCCCCGAGAGTAGCCGGCCGAGCCGCAGCTAGTTTCTGGCGAACCTCATTGGACAGACCGCCAACCTTAGCGTAATCCAGGGAATCTGGAAGACTTAGGGCTTCATCCTTACGGAAAGCCCGGATATCTGCCTCCTGACGCTCCATGTAGCCTGCGTAGCGGCCTTCAATCTCAAGCTGTTCGCGGACATCTTCCCGCACGCCTTCCAACTCAGGCCAGAGATCTTGGAGGTGCCACCAACCGATATCGGGGTAAGACAGAAGATCAAATCCCGAGCGGCGAACGCCATCTTGATTGATTTTGTAGCCACGGGCCGCCAGGGATGTGGGCGTCGCCACCAAGCCCTGAAGATGAGTCCGGGCTTTGGCAAGGGCCTCCTTCTTATCTAAGAAAGCCGCAGCACGATCTCCGCTAACGCAGCCCGCCGCTATGCCTTTGCTCGTTAGCCTTAGGTCTGCATTATCCGCCCGGAGTTTGAGCCTGTATTCGGCCCGGGAGGTGAACATACGATAGGGCTCGACGGTCCCCCGAGTGGTCAGATCATCAACCATGACGCCCAAGTAGCCGTCCGCCCGATCCACGGTAAACGCATCCGATCCACCCACCGCCCGCGCAGCATTGACACCGGCCAGTAGACCCTGGGCTCCAGCTTCTTCGTAGCCTGTGGTGCCATTGATCTGGCCCGCAAAATACAGCCCGCCGACCTTGCGGGTCTCGAGCGTCGCCCGCAGCTCACGTGGATCAACAAAGTCATACTCAATGGCATATCCCGCCTGAAGCATCTTAGCCTGTTCAAGCCCCGGTATGGTCTTGAGCATAGCCACCTGAACGTCCTCAGGCAGACTGGTAGAGATACCGTTGGGATAGACCGTGTCGTCATCCAAGCCTTCAGGCTCAAGAAAAATCTGGTGAGCATCCCGGTCTGAAAAGCGCACCACCTTGTCTTCGATGGACGGACAGTAGCGCGGACCGGTGCTCTCAATTTGGCCGTTGTAGATCGGTGCCCGGTCCTTGTTCTCCAAGATGAGAGCATGAGTCTTGGGCGTGGTTGCTGTGATGTGGCAGGCAATCTGAGGGGTCGTGATCTTGTCAGTCATAAAGGAGAACGGCACCGGCGGCACATCCCCAGGCTGTTCGGTCAAACAATCGTAGGCAATGGTCTGCCCATCGAGCCTTGGTGGCGTACCGGTCTTGAGCCGCCCTAGTGAAAAACATAATGTTTTCAACGTATTAGAAAGCCCGTGGGCAGCCTTCTCGCCAATCCGACCGGCAGGGATACGCTCCTCGCCTCGATGAATTATGCCGCTCAAGAACGTTCCCGTGGTCAAAACAACGGCACCACAGGCGATCCGCTCACCGTCACCAGTGATCACAGCCGTCACCCTTTTGGTTTTTGGATCGATCTCCAAATCTTCAGCCGCGCCGGCGCGTGTGGTCAGGTTGGACTGCTCGGCCAATAGGGATTGAACGGCCTGACGATACAATTTGCGATCGGCCTGGGCGCGGGGACCACGGACTGCTGGCCCCTTGGACAGATTAAGCATGCGGAATTGAATCCCGCCCGCATCAATCGCTCGGCCCATAAGGCCGTCGAGGGCGTCGATCTCTCTCACGAGGTGGCCTTTGGCCAAGCCGCCAATAGCCGGGTTACATGACATCTCGCCAACAGTTTCGACTTTGTGAGTCAAAAGAAGCGTACGTGCGCCAACGCGTGCAGCCGCGGCAGCCGCTTCGGTACCGGCATGACCGCCACCGACGACGATAACGTCGTAGGACGTAAGAGTGTCCGTAGACATGAGGCGCGCAAACTCCAGAAAATTCGCGCTCTATATAACGGACTATTCTTCAACCGTCACCGGTTCGTACATCTAGGCTTGCTGATCACCCGGTTCTGGCTTCATCGCGATCGGCAACAGAACAAGAGAAATGGCACACAACGCAACCATGGTAAGGGCCAACGCGAATGCTCCATCCACCAGATATGGCGCGACGATTTGTGTGCCAACAGCGGACATACCCATCGCGGTAAACATCATCAAGCCGCCGGCGGATCCTGTATGTTTGCCACAAAATGCCATGGCGCGCGCGAAGCCAGGTCCACCACGAAACCCGAGACCAATCGCCATCGGCAGCATCGTTAAAGTAAAGCTGACCGGCCCAAGCCAATCCGTTCTAAAAACAACAACGGCGAGAAAAGCCACACCACTGATCATCTGGAACACCGCACCCGCGAGGATCACACGGTCGATACCAAAATGGTCTGTCAGTTTACCGGCAAGATTGGCAACGATGACAAAGGACAGAATTAGAGTTGCCTGCATAACAATAAAGGCCGTCGTCGTGTGGCCGAGATGAGTCACCAACAAGTAAGGCGCCGCCATGATGAACACGATCAAGCCTGTAAACGCTAACGCATGACTCACCTGGTAACCCATAAAGCGTCGCGCTTTGAGCAACCGCATGTAGCGAACTGCTGCTGACGGTCGATCTGCGTCAGGTGGTGGTGCCGCTGGCAACGTCAAACGTTGAAACGCGAGAATAGTGAACAATGCGACTAGGGTCATGAACCAGAACGTCGACGGCCAGCCAAATAACGAGATCAACCATGCACCAAGGATTGGGGCCATCGCGGGCAAGACGGACTCCATGGACGAAACGATAGACGTGAGTCGGACAACCACACTGTCATCCCCCGCTTCTCTTAGAAGTGCAGGAGCCAAAGCCGTACCGGCACTCGCCGCAAAACCTTGGATAGCGCGTAACAAAATAAGCGTATCCATGGTCTCCGCCATGGCACAGGCCGCGGAGGCAACGGCGAACGCCGCGAGCGACCAGGTTAGAATCAAACCCCGATCATAAAGATCGGCTAGGGCACCGAAGACCAACTGTCCAATAGCAAAGGTCGCGAAGAAAACGGCCAGGGTATATTGAGCGCCAACCGCATCTCCATTGAGCACCTCGGGTAGGATAGGAATGGCTGGCAAATATAAATCCGTCGCCAACATAGAACTGGCGGCGGCGAGAAACACGGGCAGGGCTAAGAGTAAAATCGCGCGCGTCATAAATTTATCCCGGCCCAAACGTCCGGGCAATCTAAAGAAGCGCCGCGTTGATATCAGGCACGCGTTTGAGCAGCAAGGCACCGGGCCGGTTTACTTCCCGATGCAAAAGTCCCTGAACACAAGGTCAAGCAGCTCTTCGACATCAACGTGACCCGTCAGTCGACCAAGAGCCCGTGCAGCCAATCTTAAATCCTCTGCCGCAAGCTCAGGCAAAGTCGATGCCCGTGCACGCGCCATGGCATCACGACATTCTTCCAGTGCGTGACGGTGGCGCGCGCGGGTGATCGGAGCTTCGGCGCGTGCATCACACAAACCGGCAACCCGTTGGGTCAACGTTGCAATCAACAAATCGATACCGAACCCATCTTTAACAGAGACGAAATGGGTGACACGCCAATCGTCTTCGACATCACGTTCCTGTTCGCGGGCCTGATCTAGAAGATCCGACTTATTGATCACGACCAATGTCTTTTCGTCGATCAGAGTTATCGTCGCTTCATCGCGCTCTGGGTAAATTGCTCCATCGAAGAGAGCGATGACAAGATCGGCATTCTCGGCACGATCCCGTGCACGACGCACCCCTTCATCCTCGACAACATTCTCCGTGTCTCGCAAACCTGCCGTGTCGGCAATCAGAACCGGATAACCATCAAGGTCAAGGTGAACATCGATAACATCGCGGGTGGTGCCCGCTGTTTCTGAAACAATTGCTGCGTCTCGTTGTGCCAGCAAATTCAGCAGGCTCGATTTCCCAGCATTGGGTGGGCCAATGATGGCAACATGAACCCCGTTGCGTAGACGTTCTCCACGGCCATTATCGGCCATATGGGCACCCAGCTCGTTCTCTAGCGTCTCAACCGACGTCCATAGCGCATCCGCTGTTTCGACAGGCAGGTCTTCATCCGGGAAATCAATCACGGCTTCTAAATGAGCCAGCGCTTTGATCAGCCTATCACGCCAATCGTCATAGCGTGTTTTCAGCGCCCCGCCCATTTGCCTAAGCGCCTGACGAGCCTGAGCCCGAGTGTCCGCATCAATCAGATCGGCCAGGGCTTCAGCCTGAGTCAGGTCGAGCTTGCCAGCATCAAAGGCACGCCTCGTAAATTCACCTGGTTCAGCAGGCCGCAGACCGCCAATGCTATTCAGAGCCGCCAGAACGCCCTCTACGACGGCCCGACCACCGTGGACGTGCAGCTCGGCCAGATCCTCGCCAGTGAAGCTCTTTGGCCCTTCAAACCACACTACCAAACCGTCATCTAATGTTTCGCTCGTGGCTGGGTCTTTGAGGCATGCCCGGGCCATCACGCGTGGCTTACGCGACGCGACGCCCAGACGATCAAGGGCTTTACCCGTCTTTGGTCCGGATATGCGAATGATGGCAATACCGGATCGACCGGGAGCCGTGGCAAGCGCAAAGATCGTATCAGAGCTCATCTCAGCAAGACCGTGTCACGCTCTACGTGCTCTTCCCCGTTTCGTCAGCACCACCGCTGAGGGTCGACCAAAAAGCTTTCTGCATCTCCGCCAGCCCCTCTGCACCCGCTGGAAACACGGCCTTCATCATCTCTTCCGGATTCATGGCTTTGGCAGCTTTTGCCATTTCACCCTGCAACCCTTCCATCATTTCCTGCTGCAAGGGTGCGACATCAGGAAGGCCGAGAAAAGCGCGGGCTTCCTCGGGCGTACATTCGACATCAATCGTTACTTTCATGACGGCCTCGCTGTCGCTGTTTCATTTGAATTCGAGCCTACCCCGCCTACAGTAGAAATGGATTAAGAGAAACAAAAGCCTTGAGAAAGAGAGTCTATGCCCACCGCCCCACCAGAGACGTCGTCAGAACAATCCGGGAAAAACCGTCTCGGGGATGAAACCAGCCCCTATCTCTTACAACACCGCGATAATCCCGTTCACTGGTGGGCGTGGGGAGACGACGCGTTCGCCGCAGCACGCGACCAAAATAAGCCGATCCTGTTGTCCGTTGGATACGCTGCTTGCCATTGGTGTCATGTGATGGCGCACGAAAGTTTTGAGACTCCAGCCATTGCTGAAATCATGAATCGCTTATTCATCAATATCAAAGTCGATCGCGAAGAACGTCCTGACGTCGATGCTATTTATCAGAAAGCATTGTCAGCAACTGGGGAGCAAGGCGGCTGGCCCCTCACCATGTTTGTGTTGCCAGACGGCAAACCTTTTTTCGGTGGCACTTACTTTCCACCAGAGGCGAGATACGGGCGTCCGGGGTTTCCAGAGGTTCTAGAACGGATTGCAGATGTTTATCGCGATGATCGTAAGACGGTGGATGAACAAGCCGGAAAACTCACTACTCATATAGGTCGTGTGCAAGAAGGTGATCTCCGGGAACCATTGTCGCTGTCATCGCTTAATGATGCAGCCGCACACATCGTTGATCATTTTGACCTCATTGATGGTGGTCTTCACGGTCAACCAAAATTCCCAATGACAGATGTCATTGAATTCATGTGGCGCGCTTTCCTACGCAGTGGCGAAGCACGGTACAAGACTGTCGCAACACTAACGCTCAACCGGATTTGTAACGGTGGAATTTACGATCACCTCGGCGGAGGGTTTTCTCGCTACTCAACGGATAGCAAATGGCTCGCCCCGCATTTCGAGAAGATGCTGTACGACAATGCGCAGCTTATCGACGTCATGAGTCTGGTCTGGCTGGAGACACAGTCGGATTTGTACAAAGCACGCATAGAACAAACCATCACTTGGCTCACCCGCGAGATGATGGGCGAGAACGGCGACTTTGCTGCAACACTCGATGCAGATTCCGAAGGTGAGGAAGGAAAGTTCTACGTCTGGTCGGAAGCTGAAATCGACTCTGTTCTCGAAGGCAAAACAGCCCTTCTGTTCAAAGATGCCTACGACGTTTCAGCATCAGGAAACTGGGAAGGCAAAAACATCCTGAATCGGATCGACAGCGGTGATCGTATCACCTCTAAAGAAGCCGAAAAAATTCTGGGCCAAGCGCGCAAACAACTGTTCGACGTGCGTGCACCCCGCATTCGGCCTGATCGCGATGACAAAATTCTCGCAGATTGGAATAGCTTGATGATTCAAGCCCTGGCACGGGCCGGCGCCATTTTTGATCAACCGGATTGGATTACGTTAAGTCGAACAGCATTCGATGCCATCTTATCAACAATGATTTGGCAAGACAGCAAAGGCCGCAACCGCGTTGCCCACTCTTTGTGTGGCGGACGGCTTCAACCAGTCGATATGCTTGATGACTACGCTAATCTTATTGCTAGCGCGCTAGCGCTACATAGCGCGACCGGCGACGACGCACTGATGAAACAGGCTGTTGAATGGGCCGATCTTGTCCATACTCTCTTTTGGAATGAGGGCGGGCATGGCTATTTCTTCACCGCTGCCGATGCAGAAAACCTGATTGTTCGCACCACCCAGGTCACCGATACAGCTACACCATCTGGCAATGGTGTCATGCTCGGGAATCTTGCCCGGTTATTTTACCTAACTGGCGATGACCGCTTTCGCATTCGTGCAGAAGCATTGATCGAAGCTTTTGACGCTGATGCCATGCGTCATTTTCCTCATACCTGTGCATTCTTGAACGGTTTTGAAATCTTTACCGATGCTCTGCAAGTGGTGGTGGTTGGAAATCGTGAGGATAAAGACGTGAAGGCATTGTTAAGTGCGGCCCTTTCGACATCACTCCCAAATTTGATTCTATCGACGGTGGACGACACAGATGCGCTTCCTGCCGGACATGCGGCTCATGGCAAAGCTGCCGTCGATGGCAAGGCCGCGGCGTATATCTGTCGTGGTCCCGTATGTCAGACCCCGGTGACGACAGCGGCCGACCTAAAAGCTGCACTCGCAGCATAAGAAGATCCCAAATGTCTCAACTTTCTTTTCATTCTCCAATCGGAGAACTCACCGTTTCCGAGGAAGACGGGGTTTTGGTTTCCGTTGATTGGGGATGGGGCCAGGACCAATCCGAGACGACACTGCTTAAGAAGGCCCGTGATCAGCTTTTTGCATATTTCGATGGTAACCTTCAGGACTTCAATCTTCCTCTCAAGCCGGTAGGAAGCCCCTTTCAAAACAAAGTTTGGGCGGCGATGCAGGAAATCCCGTTTGGGCAGGCACTGACATATGGTCAGGTCGCAAAGAAAATTGGTTCTGGAGCACGTGCAGTCGGCATGGCATGTGGCGCTAATCCCATCCCCATCATCATTCCATGTCATCGTATTGTGGCGACTACTGGCCTGGGGGGCTATTCGGGCGACGGTGGTTTAGCTACAAAGCAAGCGTTATTGAATTTGGAAGGGTGGCAAGGGTAATCCTGAACACGCTCTAGTTACAAAAAGGGACCGTCATGGCACGAGCAATAGTAGTGAGAGAAACCGGTGGGCCAGAGGTCATGATCGGAACCGACGTCCAGGTTGGAACCCCTGGGCCCGGGGAAGTACGACTGAGACAGACTGCCATAGGTGTCAATTTCATCGACACCTATCACCGCTCAGGTCTGTACCCCATTGCCAACCTTCCCTTTACACCAGGCATGGAAGCCGTCGGCGAAGTTGAAGAAATCGGCGAAGGCGTGACAGACCTGAAAGAAGGCGATCGGGTTTGCTATGGCAATGGTCCCATGGGGTCTTATGCCTCAGATCGAATCATGCCAACGGGGTCATTGATCAAAGTGCCTGGCGCCTTGGGTGATGAACAGGTGGCCGGGATGATGCTCCGCGGTCTCACCGTTTGGTATCTCTTGCGAAGCTTGCATGACTTAAAAGCCGGAGAGACCGTTTTGTTTCATGCCGCTGCCGGCGGCGTCGGTCTCATTTTTTGCCAATGGGCAAAACATATCGGCGCCACAGTCATTGGCACCGTTGGATCAGAGGAGAAAGCTGAATTGGCAAAAGCCAGCGGCTGTGATCACGTAATTCTCTACAAGAACGAAGACTTTGTATCGAAGGTCAATGCCATCACAGATGGCAAAAAAGTCTCTGTTGTTTATGACGGCGTCGGCAAAGACACGTTCATGGGATCGCTAGATTGCTTACAGAAACGCGGCCTCATGGTGTCCTTTGGCAATGCCTCTGGCCCACCCCCAGCCTTGGAAATTGGAAGCCTGGGCCCGAAGGGATCGCTGTTCGTCACCCGCCCGACGTTATTTGACTACACAGGCACCAGAGATCAGCTGGTGCAGGGATGCAACGACTTGTTCGACGTTGTTGGATCAGGTGCCGTGAATATTGAAGTGGGTCAGTCCTACGGATTGGAGCAAGCAGGTCATGCCCATAATGATCTTGAGTCTCGCAAGACAACCGGCTCCACGATTTTGCTGCCTTAACACCCCGGTAGAGGACCTTGGATTAGCTAGGTGCGCCCAAACAGACCGGTGATCTTTTTTCGCTTTGTCACACCAAGCCGTTCCACCGGATAGGAACTCCAGACAACCACTTTGAATCAGTGATTCATGCGATCAAAGAAATCGTCGTTGTTCTTGGACTCACGCAATTTATCGAGCAGAAATTCCATGCCGTCTTGAGTGCCCATCGGATCAAGAATACGCCGCAGCACCCACATCTTGGACAGTGTTTTCTGGTCAACCAATAATTCTTCTTTGCGAGTCCCCGACTTCGTAATGTCGATCGCAGGGAAAATCCGCTTATCAGCAAGTTTACGCTCCATGACGATCTCAGAGTTACCCGTACCCTTGAACTCCTCAAAAATAACCTCATCCATGCGGCTGCCCGTTTCTATCAGGGCCGTTGCGATGATCGTCAAAGATCCACCTTCTTCGATATTCCGTGCAGCACCAAAGAATCGTTTTGGACGTTGTAGAGCATTGGCATCAACACCACCGGTCAAGACCTTACCCGATGACGGTACAACCGTGTTGTAAGCCCGCGCCAGACGCGTGATCGAATCTAGCAAAATGACCACATCCCGTTTGTGCTCAACCAATCGCTTGGCTTTTTCAATAACCATTTCTGCAACTTGGACGTGGCGGGATGCCGGTTCGTCAAAGGTCGAGCTAACCACCTCGCCTTTAACCGTACGATCCATGTCGGTGACTTCTTCAGGCCGTTCATCAATCAGCAATACAATCAAATAAACTTCAGGATGATTGGCGGCGATAGAACTGGCAACATTCTGCAGCATCACTGTTTTACCGGCCCGCGGTGGAGCCGTTAACAACGCACGCTGGCCTTTGCCCAAGGGTGAAACAATTTCGATGACCCGGCCTGTCAGCTCTTTGCCCGTTGGGTCGTCGAACTCCATGTTCAGTTTTTCTTCAGGATAGAGCGGCGTCAGATTGTCAAAGTTGATGCGATGACGAACTGCGTCGGGCTGCTCAAAGTTAATCGTATTAACCTTCAAAAGAGCAAAATATCGTTCACCATCCTTGGGCCCACGAATTTCTCCTTCAACGGTATCCCCCGTACGCAAACCAAAACGGCGGACCTGGCTGGGCGAAACATAAATATCATCTGGTCCGGCAAGATAGTTCGACTCTGGTGATCTAAGAAAACCAAATCCGTCTTGCAAAATTTCCAGTACACCTTCACCCGATATCGCCTGGTCCTGCTCGGCAAGCTGTTTGAGAATTGAAAACAGCATGTCTTGCTTACGCAAATTTGAAGCGTTCTCAATGCCGAGTTCTTCGGCAAATGCGAGAAGCTCAGGCGGTGTTTTGCGTTTAAGTTCTTGAAGATGCATGGAGGGACAGGCTCCCAAACCTATTCAAACAGGAAATGCCGCAGGGTCGTCGGCGATAAGGAAAATGATTCAATCCGACTACCTGAACAAAACCGTAGCGGTGAACTGATATGTCGTATTGGACGGACGGAGGGAAAAACGGGACGAAAAGTCCGAAAGACAGGCAAAGCGTTAACGTAATCACTGCTCGCCTGTCAAATTATATTTCAATCAGTGTAAATTTTCTCTTGTCCAGAGTTCTACCTACATAAATAAGAATCTAATACTAAAGATGTAGATGTTGTTGGGGCGGTTAGAAATGGGGATTAAAAATCGTCCACTGATATATCCGCATAAATTATGTTTGGAATATCAGTTGAAAAATATATGGAAAAGCCTAGCAAAAACCCAAACTAGACAAATGAATAGCCATTATGTCGGTTGATATTTATGGGCTTAATACTGGGGATAACGGGGAAAACGCGTTTCTACACAGAGATCATATTATACACGGCTGATTATCCGACGTTGGCAAAGGGTCGAGTGAGAAGCTAAGAATGGGTACGGATAATTCCAATGTGTCCTCTATCATTGAGTTGTCCCCAGTTTTAGACAGAATTAACGGCCTCGGTCGGTGGCAGAAATACCTTTTAATCTTCATCTTGTTTCGGACTCTTCTGGCGAAACTGTCAGTGGAATCGCACGAGCATGCCTTGTCCAATATGACAACGAGTCGGTAACCGAGCACTTTTGGTGGCTAGTTCGCACTAAAGGCCAGATGAGCCGTGTTATTGACGGCATTAAGGCTGCACCAGGCTTGGTCATTTTTACATTACTGGATCCAACGATAAGGGGCCCGCTTGAGCAGGCGTGCCGAGATCTCGGTATACCCTGTGTTTCGGTCTTGGATCCTGTGATGGACGCCCTTGGAAGTGTGTTCAATAAAGAAGGAGGCCATGAAATCGGGCGTCAGCATACGCTTGATGAGGAATACTTTGATCGTATTGAAGCCATGCACTACGCGATGGCTCATGATGATGGGCAGACTCTCGACGGCTTAAAGGACGCGGACATCGTTCTTATCGGTGTCTCTAGAACGTCCAAAACGCCTACATGTATGTATCTTGCCAACCGGGGGTTTCGTGCTGGAAACATACCTTTGGTGCCAGGAATAGTTTTGCCTGACGATGTTGTTGCAGCGTCCAACCCTTTATTTGTCGGTCTCACTCGAGAACCAAAAAGTCTGACAGATATTCGTCAATCTCGCCTCAGACTGATGAATGAAGATCGTGGCATGGACTATGCAGATGTTGATCTTGTCAAAGAAGAAGTAGCAGCCTCGCGGCGTCTTTTCCGCAAGCACGGTTGGCCGGTCATTGATGTCACCCGGAAATCAATAGAGGAAACCGCAGCGTCTATCATCCAGCTTTACAATGAGCGACACGCCTCGTGACCAATAGCGCCTCGTCCTCGACTCCTAAAGTTATCCTAGCGTCCGCAAGTCAGAGCCGTGCCCGTCTTCTCAAAGAGGCTGGTGTGCCTTACACCGCTGAACCCGCCTATATTGATGAAGGCTCGATAAAGGAATCTCTGCAAGCAGAGGGTGCGGACGCATTGTCAGTTGCAGAAACGCTTGCCGAACTAAAAGCCGTAAAAATTTCACGCAGCAATCCACAGGCGTTGGTCATCGGTGCTGACTCAATTCTCGATTTGGACGGCGTGTGGTTTGATAAGCCAGCAGATCTCGAACATGCCAAAGCCCACTTGATGACTCTGCGTGGACGAACCCATTGTCTTGCGACGGCCGTTGTTGTTGCTCTTGGTGGGTCAAGAATTTGGCATTTCCGAGACCAGCCTAACTTAACAATGCGGAGTTTCTCAGACGCGTATCTTGAACAGTATGTTGCTAATGTTGGTGACGCACTTCTGTCGTCTGTCGGCGCGTATCATTTGGAAGGTTTAGGCGTTCAATTGTTTGATCGCATTGACGGCGATTTCTTTTCCATCCTTGGGTTACCGCTGCTGCCACTTTTGTCATTTCTGCGCGAACATCAGGTTGTCGTGCCATGAATATATCGGGCCACGCAAAACTGGCCGGCGTCATGGGCTGGCCTATTTCTCACTCCTTGTCACCGCGGTTACATAGCTACTGGTTACACCAATACGATATCAATGGTGCGTATGTCCCATTGCCTGTTGCCCCAGATAACCTCGAGCATGCGTTGAGAGCGTTGTCGAGTCTTGGCTTTCGAGGTGTGAATCTTACCGTGCCTCACAAAGAGTCAGCATTACTTATTATGGACACCGTGTCAGATATTGCGCGTCGCATTGGTGCAGTAAACACCGTGTTTGTAACGGATGACGGAAAGCTGTCAGGGACAAATACGGATGCGTCTGGGTTTATAGAGAATTTGCGCCTGAATGCACCAAAGTGGCAGGCGAAAAGCGGTGCCGCCGTTGTTCTAGGCGCAGGTGGCGCAGCACGTGCTGTTGTCGCAGCTTTGATTGATGCTGAGGTTCCGGAAATTCGCGTGCTTAATCGCACAATGGAAAAGGCAGAGCAGCTGGCAGAAACGTTAAAGGGTCCAATCAAAATTGTTGATTGGGCAAATCGGGATACAGCCTTGGAAGATGCAGCTCTCTTGGTCAACACGACGATTCTTGGGATGATCAATCAACCGCAATTAGAGGTTTCACTTGATGCGTTGCCTAAGACGGCCGTCGTTAACGACTTGGTATACGCTCCGCTGGAGACAGACCTGCTTGCAAATGCACGCCACCTTGGTCTCCATACCGTCGATGGTCTCGGCATGTTGCTTCACCAGGCGGTGCCGGGATTTGAAGGTTGGTTTGGCGTGCGTCCTAAAGTAACGACAGAACTCCGCGACGTTGTTTTGGCGTCGGTATAGTGCCAGTGAACAAAAGCGCACGCACTTCTTCTAGACGACAGAATCAGAGAGACCGGCATCCCTGGGCTGTTAAGGTCATAGGATTAACCGGTTCTATTGGTATGGGGAAGTCGACTGCGGCATCAATGATGAAGACGATGAATATTCCAGTTTTTGATGCTGACAAGGCAGTTCACGGTTTAATGGGACCACGCGGACAAGCGCTACCTGCGCTTGCTCATCGTTTTCCAAAAGCTGTTGGGCCAGACGGTGTTGATCGTCAAATGCTGGGTGAGCTTGTATTTGAAGACGCAGTCGCTCTTGCTGATCTTGAGCGTATTCTCCATCCGATGGTTCGCGCTCTTCGGCAATCATTTCTACTTTCCCATGCTTTGCGTCGCACCCGATACGTCGTCATGGATGTTCCTCTGTTATTTGAAACCGGGGGGGATAAAAGTTGTGATGCTATTCTTGTTGTAACGGCGCCATCATTTCTTCAACGTCAACGCGTTCTTTCCCGGTCGGGTATGACGGTGAAGAAATTTACCGGTATTCTTAAGCGACAGTTTCAAGACAGTGATAAACAGCGCCGAGCAACGTCCGTGATCACCAGCGGTTTAGGAAAGCGGGAAACATGGGTACGGTTGCGGCGTGCTTTGCGGCGTGATTTTCTGTTTGTTGAAAAAAAGAGTTGTGGTTGATGCGTGAAATTGTGCTCGATACCGAAACAACTGGGCTTGACCCTAAAACTGGTGACCGTGTTGTTGAAATCGGCTGTGTCGAACTCCACAATCATATGGCAACTGGTGAGACATTTCACACCTACGTAAATCCTGAGCGGGATATGCCCGCAGAGGCTGAAAGGGTTCACGGCCTCAGCATTGAATTTCTATCGGACAAGCCATTGTTTGCTGACATAGCGGACGATTTTTTGGCGTTTGTCGGATCATCACCGGTCATCGCTCACAATGCGCCTTTTGATCTCGGTTTTCTCAATGCAGAACTCGAGACGGCTGGCCGGGAACCTCTGTCAAAAGATCGCGCAATTGACACAGTTCCTTTGGCGCGGCGAAAGTTTCCGGGAGCTCAGGTTAATCTTGATGCTCTATGTCGCCGTTTCAACGTAGATCTCTCAGCTCGAGTTAAACATGGAGCTTTACTCGATTCCGAGCTTTTGGCTGAGGTTTACCTAGAGCTGATAGGCGGACGGGAGCCTGGATTAGGCCTTGCAGCGGACGAGCGATCTGGAAAAGTCGAGAAGGCGATAAAGATAGACCGACCGATCCGACCATCTAGACCACACGACGCTTCGCCCGATGAACATAGGGCGCATGCGGCCTTTCTGGAAAAAATCCAAAACCCGATTTGGAAAATCTAGCGTACTACAGGTTTTGACCTGACACCGGTCCACCGGTCATCGCAGCCATGCCTCGGGCACTCGCCTCTTTCTGGATTTCCTCTGAACTTGCAAACTTGCGACGATATAGGTCGGTAAAATCGACAAGTTGAAGCATCAACGGCGGGAATCCGCCTTGGACAGTTATGTCAGAGACGATCTGGCGAACAAAGGGATACATTTGCCGCGGCACTTCTATCATCAAAACCGGCCGAATGTGCTCTTCTGGAAGATCACCCAATATGACGACACAGGCGTATGCGACCTCGAGAATAAAGGCTGGCTTGTCACCAACGGTGGCTTCGAGATGGACGGTCAGCGTCACCTCGTGTTGATTTTCCTTAAGATCACGAACAGCGCAATCAATTGAGATCGGGATATCCGGCGCTGTTTGACGCAGGTCTTGAAAGATATCTGGAGCGTGGGGCGCTTCAAAGGACAGGTCCTTAATGTACTGACCGATGAACTGGATCGGGGCAACTGGCTGCTGATCCGCGCCAGCGTCTGTTGACGTGTCGCTCATAGTATCTCCTTCGTCATAAGACAGAACGCGGCGCGAGGTAGCATGGAAAACTTGAAGCGACAAGCAGTGTTGCGAAGCGGGCTGTATTTACAGTCGGCCATACTTAACTTTCTTTGTCCCTTTCATCTGGCAAAGAAAGCGGCTGGTTTGGCGTAACATCTTGGTAATCGCCCTCAACATCATAGTCGTGTCGATTTGAGGTTTTGCCTTGTTTGTCATCTGAGCCAACCACCGTAACTGCGGTTCTAGATATGACCCAGACGAGCAGAATTGTCCGAAATACGGGGATAAACAGGAGCAATCCAATGGTATCGGTGATGAATCCTGGCGCCAAAAGCAATGCTCCGGCGATCAGTTGGCAGGCACCGTCAAAAACCGGCCGCAGCGGCATTTCCCCTTGGTTCAGGCTAGTGCTGACCTTGTTTAGTGTCGCTAGCCCCTGGGCGCGGACCAGCGCTGCTCCGATAATAGCCGTCAGGACGGTCGTTGCTATTGTCGCTAAGATGCCGATCTCATCGCCAACCCAGATAAAGACCCCGATTTCGAGGAGCGGCAGCGCTATAAAACCTAAGAGGATAAGTAGGGGCATGCTTGCCCTTATTCAGTGAAGTGCCTATGTTCGGCAAAGGTGCCGAGTCTATGATCACTTAATGATCGCATGACGCTCGGTCAACGTGCCTCGGTCATTCGAGCTCGCGCACGTTGGAATGGTTCACCGGGAAAAGTACTCAGGAAAGCGGTTCAATCGATCCATGGAAGGCTTTCAATTCGTCGATATAATTCTGCTGGCAATGGTCGCCGGATTCTTGATCCTGAGGCTGCGGAGTACGCTTGGACGCAGAACAGGCCATGAACAAGGACAAGATAACTATCGGCGCGGCGATAATGTGGTCAATCTATCGCCGCATACAGCCGCTGATTCCGATGCTGTTTCAGTGCGCGATATTGATCCAGCTTATATTGGTACGCCCTTTGAAGAGGGTCTGACTCAAATCACGTTATCCGATCCGAATTTCTCCGTTGAAGAGTTTCTTGGTGGAGCGGGCAAGGCCTTTGAGATGATTGTCTTGGCCTACGCTGAACATGATACAGATACTTTAAAACCTCTTCTTTCGGATGAGGTCTATTCAAATTTTGCGGCGGCTGTTCAAGATCGCGAAGACCGTGAAGAACAGATGGAGACTGAACTCGTCGTTATAAAACCGGCGAAGCTTGAAGAAGTTTCAGTGGAAGACAGGACGGCAACAATTGCTGTTCGGTTTGAAAGCGAGCAGGCCAACATTATAAAAGACGCCGACGGGCAAGTTGTCGACGGTGATCCGGAGCACATTGAGAGTGTTACTGACATTTGGACTTTCGAACGTAACTTGGCTAGCGCTGATCCTAATTGGCTTCTCATCGCTACACGCAGCGTGGATTGATCTCTAGCTGCGGTGTCGAACGATCGCATATCCCGTATTTTAAAGAGTCAGGTCACGGCCTACGCTGTCGCGTCCTTTTTGGGTTTCTCTGTCGGACTTCTCGTCGCAGCACAGTTTTTTCCGCCTCGGGTTGAGCGCATTGAGATCATCAAAACCATACCGGCTCCCGTGCCAGATACGCCGCCTAGAGTTGAGGCTGAAAGTCAGCCTTTAGTCACATACACCCCCGTTGACGTTGAGCAACTGCCAGGATGGTCTGACGACTCTGTGTCGGAGGCTTTGCCATCTCTAAAAAATGCGTGTCTCGCTTTTGACGGTAGACCTGAAGCGAACTCAGTTGGGCGGGATGGTCTTGGTGGAACCGTCGGCGATTGGAGAACGCCGTGTGCAGCCCTCGACTTGGTCACGCCTGGCGACGACGTTGGCCTGAGGACCGTCCTACGAGATTTGTTTGTGCCCTATGCCGTGTCATCATCTGAGGGCCCGGTGGGAAAATTCACGGGTTACTATGAGGCGTCGCTACGTGGATCGAATACACGTTCAGAAAAATATTCTGTCCCCCTGTATGCTTTGCCAAAAGATTTGGTTGAACTTGATAAACGTGCCTTTGCTCTTTCGGCAGATGTACCATCCGTCATTGGCCAAGTCACAGACCGACGTCTGGTGCCCTATGATGGTCGCCGCGCCATTGAGCAAGACGCTACTTTTTCAGATCGTGCAGAAGTCCTGATTTGGGTTGATGACCCTGTAGACGCGCACCTTCTTCATATCCAAGGGTCTGGGCGCGTTCGAATGCCAGATGGTTCGGAACGGCGCATAGGATACGCCGGAAACAATGGCCGGCGTTTTCGGGGTATCGGCGGAATATTGTTGAGTGCTGGCGTGTTGGGTCCAGGGCAAGGGTCGATGCCATCTGTCGCAGACTGGCTGCGCGACAATCCGGAGGCGGGCCGGCGCTTCATGGAGGACAATCCGCGGTTCATATTTTTTCGATGGATTGATGGGCCAGGACCGATCGGTGCACTTGGTGTTCCCCTTGAGCCAAAGCGTAGCCTTGCTGTCGACCCAAAATATATTCCGTATGGCGCCCCGATGTGGCTAGACGTTGATGATCCCGATGGTCAGCCGCTCGATGGCTTGGTGGTTGCTCTTGATACCGGCTCTGCCATACGTGGTGCGGTGCGTGGCGACTATTTTTGGGGCGCCGGTGACGCTGCGTTTGCCAAAGCGGGGCGCATGAATTCTCGCGGCAGCTACTACCTTTTTTTGCCTCGCAGCGTTGCTCAGCCCTCACAGATCAGTGAAAAACCGTTATAGTGAAATTGGATAAGGTACTGTCGTGTTGCCTAGCTAGTGGTGATACGCAGGTGTAGAGAGTCCGAGGGAATATGGCCGAAACGGCTGGACATAAACGTAAAGACCGAGCCCTCTACGGACGGCTGATGGAATCCTATCAGGCAGACCGTGTCAGCATTTTCATCGATTTCGATCGTCTCAATGCACCTCGAAGCCCAGTCTTCAGTCCATGGGAGAACGTCGCGCCGCTGCTTATCATTCTTTTGTTGGCGATGGCCGTGATGCTGTTGATCGATTTGCTGATTGGAACGCTTGCAATGCTGCTTGGTGTAATCAGTTATTTGTTCTTGGTTCGTCCCTGGGTTTCTCAACGCGTGTATCGGCGCGCGATCGATGCCGCAACGGACAATCTGCACAATTGGAATATTCTGTGGAAGTTGGGTGGACTTGTTCTGACGTTAAACTACATGTCCAAGACCCGCTGCGTTTCACCGGATGGCGACTGGCGTGCGTTTGTTACGCGATATTTACCCGAAATGGATATCGAAGGCACAGATGTTTATGCAGATTTCAAAAAGTCACCGGACGAGGGAACTCTTAAGGGCATTACTCGCGATGACAACATTGATATGTAACGGTCGCAGTTAAAGCGGCTTCCAAAGATTTATCCGCATCGGAACTGTTCGTGGCGAAAAGTAGTAGAAAACGCCTGCCGACTATGGCGGAGACCTCATTGTGGGCCAAAGCTATGTCGGCTGTGCGGCCGGTGAGCCGGCCTCAAGGGCTGATGACTGATAACAGTCAAGGGAGTAGAGGTTCGATCCACCCGTCTCGCTCGGACGACTCTGATCTTTCTTCCATTACCTTTCCGGGTCCTCCTGCCCGGAGGCCTCAGCGGATTCCACCTCAGACCTCTTCTGCAATCGAAAAGGTTCAATCTCAATTGCCACCAATTGAGGTTGGTCAAGTAGGAGGAACGGATCGCCGCACGGCAGACCGTATGAAAAGAGGCCGACTTCATATCGACGCACGGCTCGATCTCCATGGATATACAGAAGAACAAGCCTATGCTCACTTGCTAGGTTTTCTACATGCGGCCCGGGCTTCGGGTGCACGGTGTGTTTTGATCGTCACGGGCAAAGGCCGTCGAGACGTGGGGGGAACGGGCAAACTGAAACTCGCAGTGCCGAAATGGCTAAACGAAACGGCCTTTCGTCCGTCAGTGCTATCCGTGACCTATGCCCAACAACGAGATGGAGGGGATGGCGCCCTCTATGTTTTGCTACGCAAGAGCGACCGCCTATCACCCAATGTGCGCCACGGTGAGTCTCGATGACTCCTTTTGGTGCTCGCCTTCGTATCCTCCGTGCCGACCGGGGTATGACGCAGAAGGCTTTGGCGGATCGCTTGAACGTTTCACCGGCGTATCTTTCAGCGCTTGAGCAAGGTCGCCGTGGTCAGCCTGGCCCAGGCTTGGTTATGGAGATCTGTGGACATCTGGATTTGATCTGGGATGAAGCGGAGGATCTCAAGCGTCTCGCAGACCACTCGAAACCAAAAGTCGTCTTGGACACGGGCGGGTTGTCGCCGCGGGCCACGGAACTGGTAAATCTGCTAGATCGCCGTCTGCCAAATCTATCGGAGTCTGACCTCGATCGGTTGATCGCGATGCTAAAGGGTCTGGAAACTGGGTCCTGAATATCAATCTGTAAATTGATCGCTATGCTTTGACCGCTGTCAAAGCCGCCCGCCCTTCATCTCCGCTAATACTCATCCGTAAATGAGAATTGTTCGCAAAAAAGAGCTGGACGTAGACGCAGCCAAACCGTTAAGACTGCAAATCATTCTCATTAAAAAGTACGCGGTGTGTTGGACTAAGCCATGACTTCGTCACAGTTAATACCTTTGGATCGTCTTCCTCATGGTCGATCGGCGCGGATTTCTAAGATAAGCAAAAGCCGAACTGAGCTGGAAAGCTCAGAACCGGATCTGGAAGAGTTGCTGCTTGGTCTTGGTTTTGAAGAAGGCGCTGCGGTCGAAATACGACATCAGGGTCCGTTCGGAGGACCGCTTGCGGTTCGGGTCGATGGCCGTTTAATCGCTCTACGCCCAGAAGATGCGGCTGCTGTTCTGGTTGAAGCCGCTCCTTTGCTTTCAGAGTCAGTGTTGGGCGCTTAAAAAATGGAAGATATCCTTCGTGTCGCACTGGTCGGCAATCCCAACAGCGGCAAAAGTTCTTTGTTCAACGCTCTTACGGGTAATCGCCAGAAGGTTGGCAACTATCCGGGCGTTACGGTTGAACGCAGAGCGGGACGGTTTGAGGTTCCTAACGGTCGTCTTGTCAAAATTGTCGATCTACCGGGTACTTACAGTCTAACGCCACACAGTCCCGATGAAGCCGTAACCCATGACGTTCTTATGGGTACGAGTACCCTCGAACATCTGCCTGATGTGGTGGTCTGCGTCATTGATGCAACAAGCCTTCGTCTTCACATCCGATTTGCCCTCGAACTTAAGCGTCTCGGCCAGCCGATAATAATCGCACTCAACATGATGGATTTGGCAGATAGAGACGGTATTGAACTAGATTCAGAACGTCTTTCACAAGAACTCGGAATGCCGGTTATTCCGACCGTTGCCGTGCGTCGCTCTGGCATTCAGGATCTGATCAACTCATTTAGTACGGAAAATTGGGCGGCCCTTTGGCAAACGTTTTCTGTTTTGCCAGCCGCAGTGGGCCCAGGACCGTCTGTCCGCGATTTACAGAAAGAAGCGCGACGTATCGCAACTGCTGTCACCGTACATGAGGGTGTTGAGCATAAACTAACGCGCCGTTTGGATGCCGTTGTTCTAAATCCATTTGCCGGACCAATACTTTTATTAAGTTTGCTGTTCCTCATGTTTCAGGCTGTTTTCTCGTGGGCCGAAGCGCCAATGGCTTGGATTGATGACGGCATTATGGCGTTGCAACGACTTTCGCTCGAGGCCTTACCCGAAGGTCTTTTGCAGAGCTTGATTGTTGATGGTGTTCTTGCTGGCGTCGGCAGTGTCGTAATTTTCCTGCCTCAGATTATGATTCTATTTGCTTTTGTTCTTGTGCTCGAGGCATCCGGCTATATGGCGCGTGCGGCGTTTCTTATGGATCGTATTATGACCATGGCCGGTCTAAACGGCCGTGCATTTATTCCGCTCCTCTCCAGTTTTGCATGCGCCATCCCTGGAATCATGGCCGCGCGCACGATTGATCATCCTCGAGATCGATTGACGACAATTATGGTTGCGCCGTTAATGACCTGCGCAGCGCGGTTGCCGGTCTATACACTGATTATTGCAGCTTTCATTCCGAACGTGATCGTGTTCGGCAGTGTGCGGCTCCAGGGTCTCGTTATGTTTGGGCTTTATATTGTTGGCATCATCAGTGCGTTGATTGTTGCCGGTGTTCTCAAAAAAACGCTGACCAAAGGCGCCCCACCACGCCTCTTAATGGAACTGCCAAAATATCAGGTTCCACGTATTCGTGATCTTATTCTCGGTTTGCTTGAACGGGCCCGTCTCTTCATTCGACGCGCTGGTACGATCATATTGTTCAGTATGATTGTGTTGTGGGGTCTTGCCTCGTTCCCTGCGCCACCACCGAATGCCACCGAGCCGGATATTTTTTATAGCGCGGCCGGTCAAATTGGTCGCGCTCTCGAAGTGGTGTTTGCCCCCATCGGATTTAACTGGGAAATTTCTGTAGCGCTGGTTCCGGGCATGGCTGCCCGAGAAGTGGCCGTCGGTGCGCTCGGCACGGTTTATTCGTTAAGTGGTTCCGAAGATGCGGTCGCCTCTAGTTTGGCAAAAATACTACAATCCGCATGGTCATTGCCGACGGCATTGGCGTTTTTGGCGTGGTACGTTTTTGCGCCACAATGCCTTTCTACCCTCGCCGTTACTCGCCGCGAGACAAATTCATGGGGTTGGACAGCCTTTATGTTCGGGTATTTGTTTGCATTAGCCTACATCGCGGCTGGCATTACCTTTTGGACAGCAACGGCATTGCTTAAGATCTAGCTCTTAATACTGGTTACGCTCTCTCATGCTTTTCAGATTTGTCGATTGAGTAAGATCAAGAGTGCATTTTAGAGAGCTCTCATCGAGATTTTCTTGCTCGGCGAAAACGCTCACAACCTATACTATTGTTTAATACTCACCAATTATCGTGCGCTAAGTTTATTGAGAAATCCCCTTGGGAGCTTGTTCATGCTTAAGAATGAAGCCGGTATAGATGCTCTTAAAACGGCCATGGAGAACGACTATCGTGTATTTGGTGGCCCCGTTAAGTTAGGTGAAAAATTGGCGTCGTTTCGCCGCGCCAGTAGTGGGTTATGCAAAGTCCATCACGTTCCAAAATTTAGTTTAAAACCAGAAGAAAAAATTTATACGGTTGGAAGCTGCTTTGCCCGCAACGTTGAAATTGCGCTACGTAACTTGGGTATTTCTCTAGTTACAGACGGAATAGTCTATCCATATCAATGGGTGGACCCCAGACATACTCAAGCCAAGAAAATGATCGAAGAAGGTAATATTCATCTGTTCGAGACGAGAACTGCACTGAACCGATACTCAACTCATTCTATGACGTATGATTTTGATAGAGTTTTCTCAGGCACATCGTCTTTAGAGTCGACAACTTACAAACTTAGCGATGACAAATATTGGGACCCTCAAGTTAAAAACATCATCCAGGGAGATATAGAGCACACCAAAGAAGTGCGAAATATTCTGGATAGAAATATAAATGCAGCCAAGAAATCAACGGTCATAATTGCGACGTTGGGAATGACTGAAACATGGTTTGACGGTGAAACCGGGGTTATCTTGCCAGCGGCACCAGGCCCGCAACTAATCAAAAATAATCCCCAGCGTTTTAGATTCTTTGTAGCAAATTATTACGATGTACTAGAAAACCTCAAAAGGTTTCGCAAACTCATCGACACCCATATTGATCCAACAACAAAGATCATAATTACAACTTCACCGATACCTCTTGGGTCCACGTTTACCAGCAAGGATTCGATTGTTGCCAATAGTCGTTCGAAGAGCACATTGTGTGCGGCCGCACAGGATTTTGCTGAACAGAACGAACTTGTGGATTATTTTCCAAGTTATGAAATGGTCGTAAACTCCCAGTATGATGTTTGGTACGAGGATGGAGTTCATGTCCTAGCTGAGTTTGTAGATGAAATTATGGAAAGATTCGTAGGACTCTATTTTGGCTGACAGCAGTTCCTCGGTAATCTATGGCCCTTTTTTCTACAAAATAAACTTACTGAGATCGCCCTTCTTCGCCAGATCACCGACCTGACTTTGTACTAAGTCCGGCGTAATCTTTACCGTTTCACCGCCGCGGTCTGTGGCTGTGAAGCTGATGTCTTCGAGTAATTTTTCCAAGACGGTGTGAAGTCGCCGAGCACCAATGTTTTCGACATTTTGATTGATCTCGGCCGCCAGTGCGGCAATGGCATCTATGGCATCGGTCTCAAACTCAAGAGTCACATCTTCTGTCCCCATCAGCGCTTCATACTGTGTAATCAGGCTGGCTTCCGTCTCAGTCAGAATGCGAACGAAGTCTGCTTGTGTAAGGGCCTTGAGTTCGACCCGGATGGGCAAACGACCTTGCAACTCAGGCAACAGGTCAGACGGTTTGGCCAAATGAAAAGCGCCGGACGCGATAAATAGAATATGGTCTGTCTTTACGGTGCCATGCTTCGTCGCCACCGTCGTCCCCTCGATCAAAGGAAGCAGATCGCGTTGGACTCCCTCGCGGGAGACGTCACCACCGTGGGCATCACTGCGGGCTGTAATCTTATCGATCTCGTCTAAAAACACGATGCCGTTATTTTCGACAGCGTCGATGGCATCGCGAATTACAGACTCTTCGTCCAATAACTTGTCGCTCTCTTCACGGATGAGAACATCATAGGAGTCCTGGACGGAAAGCCGTTTCGTTTTTGTCCGGCCACCCAACATACCACCTAGCATGTCGTTGAGGTTGACCATCCCAACTTGAGCACCGGGCATGCCTGGAATATCCATCGTCGGCATTCCAGCAGATCCGGTTTCGCTGACCTCAATCTCAATTTCTTTATCGTTGAGCTCACCACTTCGTAGCTTGGTACGAAAGCTATCCCGTGTGCTCGAGCTCGCCGTATCCCCAACAAGGGCGTCTAATACACGTTCTTCAGCTGCAAGTTCTGCTTTAGCCGTCACCTGTTTGCGCAGGCGTTCGCGGTTCATATTGATCGCAATCTCAACCAAATCGCGGACGATGCTTTCCACATCCCGGCCGACATAACCAACTTCCGTAAACTTAGTCGCCTCTACCTTTATGAATGGGGCCTGAGCCAATTTCGCTAACCGTCGTGCGATTTCAGTTTTCCCGACACCGGTAGGACCGATCATCAGAATATTCTTTGGCAGCACTTCGTCTTTCAGTGCATCCGGCAATTGTTGGCGACGCCACCGATTGCGCAAGGCGATAGCGACGGCACGTTTGGCATCGCCTTGGCCAATAATAAAACGATCAAGCTCAGAAACGATTTCGCGAGGAGAAAACGAGGTCATAGGGCCTAAAGACTTTCGATCACCAAAGAGTTGTTTGTGTAGACACAAATGTCGGCAGCAATGCCCATCGCCTTTCGGGCGATTGCTTCGGCATCCATATCGTCTTGGTCCATAAGCGCGCGCGCCGCAGATAACGCGTAAGATCCACCTGATCCAATTCCAATTAAACCGTCTTCAGGTTCAAGGACGTCACCAGTGCCGGTCAGGACTAAGGACGTTTCCTTATCGGCAACTGCCATCATTGCCTCCAAACGGCGGAGATAGCGGTCCGTCCGCCAATCCTTAGCCAACTCGACGCAAGCGCGGGTCAATTGTCCGGGGTGTTGCTCCAGTTTTGCTTCCAACCGTTCGAACAGGGTAAATGCATCAGCGGTCGCTCCGGCAAAGCCGGCAATAACAGAACCATCCGATAGTTGCCGTACTTTGCGTGCGTTCGATTTAATGACCTGTTGCCCCAACGTCACTTGGCCATCTCCGGCGATGACAACAGAGCCGCCTTTGCGTACGGATAGGATGGTCGTGCCGTGCCACACGGCAGCATCGGAAGGCATAATGAATCCTTTCGGGAGAACGTTCAGAATTTTCTATGTAGAGGATGGGGTCCAGCGTTCAAGACTTCAAGGGTTGGCCCCTAATACCAAACGAACTGGGGCGTGATCGGATGGCGGCACCCAATGTCGAACGGCGGTCAAGACTTCTACGTCCGTAATCTCATCTTTTAAACCCGGTGTGACCCATATGTGGTCAAGACGTCGCCCTTTGTTTGTCGCTTCCCAATCGGCAGCGCGATAACTCCACCACGTAAAAACGGGATCATCATCGCCGATCACTTCCCGCTGTGTGTCGATCCAATTGAGCGAACGCTTGACTCGCTCAAGGGCCGCTATTTCGATTTCTGTGTGAGTGATGACGTTTTTCAGCTTGGCATGGGACCAAACGTCTGTTGGTAGGGGTGCGACATTCAGATCTCCAGCGAGAATCATCGGGTCGCGAAAACCGTATGAGCCGGCAAAGTGGTCGGCAAGGGCCTCTAGATAACGAAGCTTGAAATCAAACTTCGGGTTCACGGCCCGGTCAGCCACATCGCCCCCGGCCGGAACGTAGACACAGTGGACGCCCACTCCCGTGTTTGCGACGCGTGCAAACACATGCCGAGCATCTTGGCGATCCGCCCAGGCAAACGTCTCAATATCCGTTAAGGGCAGCCGGGATAAAATTGCGACCCCGTTATACCCTGGCTGCGCCGCAACGGCTTGATGTTGATACCCCGCGGCAGCGATTGCATCGGCCGGAACCATGTCCGTGTCCGCCTTCAATTCCTGCAGACAAATAATATCTGGGTCCCAACGATCAATAACGCGAACCAATTGATCCAGGCGTCGGCGCACGGAGTTCACGTTCCAAGAAATGAGGCTAAGGGGCTGAATGGTCATAGACGGCGTTATAGATCGTTTTCTATGAAAACCACGATCCGTTTATGCCGGAGAGAAGGTCATGGATGAGAAATGAAGTGGCGCCCGACGTTGGGGGAACATCGGGCGCCTGGTCTTCATGCCGGCTCGGCAGGGGAAACCGATTTGCCGGCTCGTCGCCAACCATTGCAGCCGCAACGCTGACTCTGAATTAAAGGCGATATATTTTTCTTATTCGACCGTTGCGAGACCTGTTTACCGACCTTAATCGTCCTCGAAGACGTCATTATCCTCGTATTGGAACAGGCTCGAGTCGAGGTCTAGACCGGTTTTTGTCTCAAACAGGGTGACCGTGATCTCTTGGCTTTGGGCGTCTTTAACGCGCCACTGGCGCAGTTCAAACGGGGCTTCCGAAAAGATGAACGTGAGTTCACCGGAGGTCGGGTCATTGGTTTGTGTTGCTGTTATTTCTACCAACCCTGGCTGCCGTTCAATATTTTTTACGCGGACGGTGTCGTCGGTGAAGGACCACTCGGGCTCGAGCAGAAACGCAGCTGGTGTGTCACTGATATCCAGGTAGCTTGGCTCTCCAAGTTCCAGGTCGACATAGATAACGTAGTAACCATCGGCAACAATGAGAACTGGCGTAGGTGGATCATAAGCAAGACGCATCTTGCCAGGTCGGTCGACGAACAAATCACCTTCTGCCACGCCGCCGCGTCCATCAACTTGCAGGAATCGCGCTTGCAGGGTGTCGATGGTATTGAGATAGGACGACGCGCGATCAAGCAAATCTTTGTCCGACTCAGAGGACGTATCAGCCGCGGTTGAAACGCTAAGTGCGAGCAGACCGGCTATGATCGAGCAAAACTTTTTCATGTTTGGCATGATGGCCAAAGCTTATGGCGGGATTACGGCAGGTGCGCAAGCGGGTTCATTAGCTCACCGCATCTCCACCATTTCAGGTAAAAGCACTTCTCGCTTACCGACATGATTGGGTTTACCGATCATGCCCTGCGCTTCCATCTCTTCAATAATGCGCGCGGCCCGATTGTACCCGATCTGAAGATGACGCTGCACAAAGCTTGTTGAGGCTTTGCGTTCTCGTGCAACGAGTCCAACCGCTTGATCAAAAAGACTATCCCCTGAATCTGTATTGCCTCCCGTTGCACCGGTAAAGCCTGGGACGTCGGACACATCGGCAGCCTCTTCATCGGTGACGGCGTCCAGATAAGAGGGCTGGCCTTGATCCTTAAGGTGGGTGACAATTTCGCTAACTTCGTCGTCGGTCACGAAGGGGCCGTGGACGCGAGTGATGCGTCCACCGGCGGCCATGTACAGCATGTCCCCCTGTCCTAACAATTGTTCCGCACCCTGCTCGCCGAGGATCGTGCGACTGTCGATCTTCGATGTCACTTGGAATGAAATACGGGTCGGGAAGTTGGCTTTAATGGTGCCCGTAATAACGTCTACAGATGGCCGTTGGGTCGCCATGATAACGTGAATACCGGCGGCCCGCGCCATCTGAGCCAAGCGTTGAACGGCTGCTTCAACATCTTTTCCGGCGACGAGCATGAGGTCGGCCATCTCGTCGATAATAACGACGATGTAAGGTAGGGGCGTGAGATCAAGCGCTTGTTCTTCGTAAATCGGCTTACCGGTTTCCGGATCAAACCCTGTCTGAACGGTTTTGGTCAGGGTCGTTCCCTTTTTCGACGCTTCCTTCAAACGCTGATTGTAACCGGCGATGTTGCGTACACTCAGTTGGCTCATGGCGCGGTAGCGGTCTTCCATTTCACGCACCACCCACTTCAGGGCGACCACAGCCTTGCCGGGTTCCGTTACGACGGGCGCCAACAAATGTGGAATGCCGTCGTAGATCGAAAGCTCCAACATCTTTGGATCAATCATCAGAATGCGGACATCGTCGGGTGTGTGACGATAGAGCAGCGACATAATCATGGTGTTGATGGCAACGGATTTGCCTGAGCCGGTGGTTCCGGCGATCAGCAAGTGAGGCATGCGCGCCAAGTCAGCATAAATCGGCGCCCCGCCGATATCTTTGCCAAGAGCGAGGGTGAGTTTACCGTCGAATTTGTCACAGGCTTCGGAGGACAACATTTCGCGGAAGTACACGGTCTCACGGCGTTCGTTCGGTAACTCAATACCGATGACACTGCGGCCGGGGACGACGGCGATGCGTACGGCGATGGCACTCATGGATCGTGCGATGTCATCGGCCAGCGATACGACCCGTGCTGTCTTTGTGCCCGGTGCCGGTTCAAGTTCGTACAAGGTCACAACCGGTCCCGGCCGTACTTTGATAATTTCGCCTTTAACGCCGAAATCTTGAAGCACGCCTTCGAGCATTTTGGCGTTGCGTTCCAGCGCTTGGGTGTCGAGCTGTGCCGCAGTCTCAACGCGCGGCATGCTTAGAAAATCAAGGGGTGGTAACTCAAACCCTTCCGGCGTTGCGGGCAGCAATGAGCCCTGCCGTGCGGCGAGTTCCTTCTTAGATGGCTTTGTCGGTTTCTTCCGTGCCACTACAATATCCGCATCGCGCGTCATCGTCGGTGCGGGCGCGCTGAAGGCTTCCACTTCATTGTCAAAATCATCAATGTCCATATCGTCGTCAGCAAGTGATGGCTCTACACGTTCGCGGCGTTGAATCGGAGCAGGCTCTTCCAGTCTCGAGGCGCGGGCGGCTTTGCGTTCGGATCGTTCGTCGCGGATACGATGAACCATTCCGCGCAGCCAGAAAGCGGTGCGTAAAATTTCGCGCTGAACCCAACGGGTGATTTCACCATAAGCTTCTAACGGAACAGTCGTGATCCAATGGGTCAGAACCAGCCCACCAATCAATCCGAAAACCACAGCGAGCCAACGCAGGCTTTCAACAGCGCCAATACCGCTGAGCGACACGGCAAAGAGATCAAGCAGAATGTGGCCTGAAAACCCTCCCAATCCGGCAGGCAAGGACCAGCCAACTGGTTGTGCAAATCCTGATAGTCCGATGGAAAGCAGAAGCGCAGCCGCAGGAATTGATACGGTTCGCAGCCATAGCCATGAAACAGTTTCAGCGCGCATGACGCGCCCACCCCATGCCGCGATGATCATCAACGGTACAAGTGCAATTAGACCCAACGCTTGGAGCATCGCATCAGCAAAAATTGCACCGGGTTCAGCCAACCAGTTCTGCACGGCCGCATCTGTTGCCGTGTTCAACGACGGGTCACCAGGATTATAGCTAATCAACGCGACGAGTGCGGCAACGGTAATACCGACAATGCCGATACCGGTCACAGCCCACACCGAACGTTTCATTGCCGCGACCATTGAAGGTGGCAAAAAGGGGCCGGTTTCCATTTGTGTTGCAGACGTTGCCATAACGTTCAAACCTTTTTGGACAGAATTTTAAACATGCGAGTTAAGCCGGTCTTCGTGGCCTCCCGGTCGTGGACCAGGGCGACACGAATATATTGGTCACCCGGACTTACACCATCGGTGCCGGGGCGGCTTAAGTAGGCCCCGGGTAAAACTTTGATTCCACCATCACGCCACAGCGTTCGTGTTGCGTCACAACTGTCGCCGACATCCAGCCATTGGAAAAAACCACCAGCGGGTTTGGTGAAACCAAAGTGATCTCCGAATATATTCTCGGCGTCTTCAAATTTTTGACGATAGAGCGTGCGGTTGGCATCAACATGCGCTTCATCACGCCATAGGGCCGTGGCCGCAGCCATTACCGGTAGTGGTTGAACGGCGCTGGCATGAGACCGCAGACGTTGGAACTTTGCGATCAAATCTGGATCACCGGCGACAAACCCGGCTCTCAGTCCGGCTGCGCTTGACCGTTTAGACAGAGAATTAAAAACCAAAACGTTGCTTAGTCCATCACCAAGATCGGCACAGGCTTCAATCAAGCCAGGCGGCGGTGAGTCCGAATAGATTTCCGAGTAGCACTCATCACCGACCAAAACGAAATCATGTTTACGGGCAAGGGCAATCGAACTTTTGAGTTGATCAAGCGTGGCGACAGACCCTTGAGGATTGGCAGGGCTACAGAGGTAAGCGAGTGCGGTGCGATCCAGTACTTTGACGTCGAGGCTTTGGAAATCGGGGATGAACCCATTGTCTTTTGTCGCGGGCACGAACACCGGTTCAGCGGCAGCCATTACCGCCGCCCCCAGATAAACTTGATAGAAAGGGTTGGGCATCAGAACAGTAGGAATCTGACCGTTCTTTTCTGGCGGCACAACAAGCTCACCAGCCATGAACAAGGCTTCCCTTGTTCCTGCAACTGGCAGGGTGTTTTTGTCCGCGTCGATAAAATCTGCGGACAAGGCATAGCGTTGCGTTAGCCAATCGGCGACAGCACGACGATAGGCTGTCGTGCCAGCGGTCGGCGGATATTTGTTCCAGTCTTTGGCGTGGCGCCCCAATTCATCTTGGATAAGGTTTGGTGCAGTGTGCTGGGGTTCGCCGATCGACATGGCCAGGGGCTCAACGCCTGCTGGCGGCGTAAGGTCCGCCAACAGCGCACTTAGGCGCTGAAACGGATAATCAGTCAGCCCATCGAGGCGGCTGTTGTACATCCCTGCGGTCGTCCCTCTGTGCGCCGGCATCCTTATGTGCCCGTTGGGCAAGTGCCGGTGCGTCCCATCTCACCTCAGCCACCCCCTAAAAAGGGCAGCCATCCTCACGTCCATAGGGTCGCCTGCAAAGGTAAACGGCGCGTTAACAAAGGCCATTTTATTGTTAAGAGTCAGTCTGTTGAGCCCAGACTCTCAACAGACCTCTCAATTTAGAAAAGGGCTGAATCCTGGGGTTTGGCTACATCCCAGTTCTTCGTCGCCAAATTTGGCCATCGCAGGTAGCCTAGTGCCCATGGAAAAAATGCTCAAAAACCCCAGCAGAAGAGCCGTTTTTGTCGGTGCCCTAGCCACTCACGCAGTCGGCGGTGCCAGCGTTCCATCTCCTGTTTTAGCCCAAGGACCATCTGCGATGATTGGCTCAAACTCACGTCTCAAACGTATCAAAATGGCCACTCTGGGCGCACCGGATATCGCTAAAACTGAGGCCTGGTATGGCGACTGGCTCGATTATGGGGTGGTTGAGCGCGGGTTCGTTTCCACCGATCTGGCTCAATCCTGGGGCGCACCGGCAAGTGCGGGCCGGCCCTACTCTCTGCTCGGTCCGGCCAGCGGCGAGGATGTCTTCCTTCGTGCGGTCGAAATTGACCCAGTTCCCAGCTTTAAAACACTGACCACCTGGGGCTGGGCCGCTGTTGAGATCACTGTTTCTGATGTTGATGTGGTGATGAAGAAGCTCGAGGGCTCGCCATTTAAGGTGCTTGGTTTACCAAGGGAATTAACGTCCTCTTCCCCAATTCGCGCCATGCAGGTGCTTGGCCCTGCTGATGAAGTCGTCTACCTCACAGGCAACATTGGCGACCGGGCGGCGTCAAACCATCCCGAGCCCAAAACCCTGATCGACCGCATTTTTATTATGGTGTTGGCTGGGTCTGATCGGCCAGCACTGAAGCAATTCTACATCGACAGATTTAAGTTGGGTGACCAAGGCGATCTTGCGTTTCCAGTCGGGGTGCTCTCTGACGCCCAAAACCTTCCCGCAGATCACATCTATGATCTCTCAGTTCTGGTCACGTCAGAGCGCGGCAACAAACTGGAGCTCGACCAGTATGAACCCCAGTTCGGCGCCCGCCCCGTCACAACGGGTCAGTTGCCTCCCGGT
>WLXB01000189.1 GCA_012103295.1 Alphaproteobacteria bacterium
TGTGAATCAATCTTTGAAATTTAAAGCGCCAGTGAAAATTGGCGACGAGGTGACCGCGACAATTGAGGTGACAGGAAAAGTGCCAGAGAAGAAATTCGTGACCTTCTCGACAGTATGCACCGTCAATGGCAAGCCCGTTCTTGTAGGTGAAGCGACTTTGATGGTTCCGACCAAGGCCTAGACCGAGCCGAGCACCCTTATGCAGTTGATCAGATACATTGATGACGTTCCGGCCGCGCTCAAAGGTGGCGTCGTTGCATTGGGTAATTTCGACGGGCTACACCGCGGACACCAAGCCGTCATCGAAACAGCGCTTGAAATTGCTCGTGAAAAAGGTGTGGCCGCGTCAGTGATGACCTTCGAGCCGCACCCACGGGCTTACTTCCAACCGGGTCAGGCGGCATTCCGGCTCAGCCCATTCCGGATCAAATGCCGCCAAATGCGGTTTAAGGGCGTGGACTACCTTTATGTTCAACGCTTCAACGCCGCCTTCTCGGGCAACACCGCTGACGCCTTTGTCGATCAGTTTCTTGTTGGTGGACTAGAGGTGTCTCATGTTGTGGTCGGCTATGACTACGTGTTCGGTAATAAGCGAGGCGGCAACGCCGACTTCCTGAAGCAACGCGGACAGGACGCTGGTTTTGGCGTGACTGCTGTCCAAGAATTCAGAATCGATGCCACCGCCCAAGTGTCGTCTACGGCGATCAGAGAATTTTTATCCGAAGGGGCCTGTCGGAGCGCGGCTCGATTGCTTGGTCGATACTGGGAAATCGCAGGTCGTGTAGAGCACGGCGACAAACGAGGCCGGCAGCTCGGCTTTCCAACGGCCAATCTGCCGCTTGGCGAACACCATCATCCGCGCGAGGGGGTTTATGCCGTGCGCGCTGGTATTGATCAGGGTGGCGAAACTGTTTGGTACGATGCGGTCGCAAACTTCGGCCGCCGTCCGACCTTCAACAAATCAGACGTGCTGTTAGAGGTGCACCTGTTTGATTTCGACGAGGATCTCTACAACCGTAATCTCAGGGTTGGTTTAGTCGATTTTATTCGGCCTGAACAAAAGTTCGACGGCCTCGAGGCCCTCAAGGCCCAACTGAGCCAGGACTGCGACACAGCCCGCACCATTCTCGGCAAACAGACTTTCCCGCCTAATCCGCACCCCTTTGTGGCGATGACAGAGTAGGGGTCTGAGGGGCAGTCTCCCTTGCCTCAGTCCCTTGCCTCAATCCCTAGGCCCTGCTACATCCCGCAGCATGACTGCGCCACACGCCATAGCGTTCATACAAGAGCGAATTATTACCCCGGTCCTGTAAGCCAGGATCGGCCATTTCCGCGCGTCTATTTTCCTTGAAGAACTCCTCGCTTAGCTGGACTCTGCGACCATGACAGATTCAAAAAAATCCCCTGATACAGATCAGGCCGCCGTTGATTACAAATCGACCGTCTTTTTGCCTAAAACCGACTTTCCCATGAAAGCGGGCTTGCCCAACTTGGAGCCCAAATTGCTCGACCGCTGGGCCAAGATGGATCTCTACAATCGGCTTCGCGAGACCGCTAAGGGGCGGGAGCAGTTCGTACTGCACGACGGTCCTCCTTACGCCAACGGCAATCTCCATATCGGCCATGCTCTGAATAAGATTCTAAAAGACGTGATCGTGCGGGCCCAACAGATGATGGGGTTCGACGCCAACTATGTGCCGGGCTGGGATTGTCACGGTCTGCCCATCGAATGGAAAATCGAAGAGGGCTATCGGAAGAAAGGGAAGAACAAAGATGACATTCCCGTTCTTGAGTTCCGTCAGGAGTGTCGTGAATTCGCCGCCCACTGGGTCGAGGTCCAGAAGGAAGAATTCAAACGTCTTGGCATCACCGGTGATTGGGACAACCCCTACACCACCATGAGCAACAAAGCTGAAGCCACCATAGTGCGCGAACTCGGCAAGTTCGTTCTCAACGGTGGTCTCTATAAAGGGTCGAAGCCGGTGCTGTGGTCGGTGGTCGAGAAAACCGCCTTGGCCGACGCCGAAGTTGAATACGCTGATCACACGTCAACAACGGTGTGGGTGAAGTTCCCGGTTGTTGAAACACCGGTCGCATCTTTGGCCGGCCATGACATCGTGATCTGGACAACGACCCCATGGACGTTGCCGGGCAACCGCGCCATCGCGTTTGGTGAAAACATCGACTATGCCGTCGTCGAAGTTACAGAGGTCGGGGAGGGTGCCCTTGCCAGCGTCGGCAATCGTTTTGCTGTCGCGGAAGCTTTGTTGACGGACACGCTCGGTAAGTCAGGGGTGACCGGTCACACCATTATCGAGCAAGTGAAAGGTGCGGCCTTCGCCGGCACCGTCTGCCGTCACTGCTTGCATGAGGATGGCTTCGCGTTTGATGTGCCGCTCCATGCCGGGTCGTTCGTCACCACCGAACAGGGCACGGGTTTCGTTCATATCGCACCGGGTCATGGCGAGGACGACTTCCTCCTTGGTCGCGAGGTTGGCCTGGAAGTGCCCGACACCGTCAACGGCGACGGACTCTATTACGATACCGTGCCGCGGTTCGCCGGTCAGCACGTCTTCAAAGTGAATCCCGTCGTGGTTGAGGCGCTGAAAGAGCATGGACGTCTGTTGGCTGAAGGAAAGCTGGAGCACAGTTATCCGCACTCCTGGCGCTCTAAGGCACCGTTGATTTTCCGCAACACGCCCCAGTGGTTCATCTCAATGGAAACCAATGACCTGCGCGCGAACGCGTTGAAAGCCATCGACGACACCCAATGGGTCCCCGCGC
>WLXB01000065.1 GCA_012103295.1 Alphaproteobacteria bacterium
AGGGCTTTGGCGGCCTTCACGTTTATGGGATCAAAAACCACCACGCTGTTGGCCATCTCAACCCACAGCGATCGTCCGCCCGGATTGCCGAACGAGTGAATGCCTGGGGCGATTTCTAAAGCTTCAAATGGCATGACGCGCTGGGCGTGGCTAACGCTTGAAACAGCTCCAGCCATGATTAGACCTAAGAGCAGGCCAACTCTACATACGGGCATCCAGCACCTTCCGTGTTTCCTCGGCGATGATGTTCGACCCGACAGCGAACACGCCGTGATCCAATTGCGGCAAGTCGATGAGGGTTGCACCCGGGTTGTCACGGGCCGCGTCCAACGTTTCGTCGTAGAGAACGCCGTGCGGATTTAACAATGCCATGGGTTGCGTGATCATGGGAAACCGCTCGACGCTGGGATAGGTGAAGACAGATTGGTAGGCCCACCACTCCGTATCGCCGGCGCGCATCCGCTCCTGAAAAATTTTAATCGCCTGGTCCAAGGTCACGCCCTCGGATCGGCGCTTCACCGAATTATTCCACATCTCGAACACGCGCTCACCGTCCTCTGTGTAGGCGGCGCGGTTCTGCCGGGCGAGCATCTCCTGTTGTTTTTCTGCGTTGTCGTAGTAGGGCACGGCGACAAGGCAGAGTCGGCGTATCAAATCGGGTCGCTCGATGGCTAAGTCCACGGCGATTAAGCAGCCGGTATGATAGCCAAGGAGATCGACCTTGGCGTAATTCTTGCCTTCACCGTAATCCATCGCCTCCAGAGCATCGGCCATGGCGCCCGAATAGCCCGACATTTCAGGGATGGAGGGTGGCCGGTCTGACTCACCGTAGCCGGGTGTGTCGACAGCCATAGCGATTCGGTCTTTGCCCAGGTCGGCAATCAGATCGCGGTAGTACCACCCGCTGGCCGGGCTGGGGTGAAAACACAGGATCGGGTTCTGAGTTTGGTGGGCCGGGTTCAACGGGCGCGCGATATGGATATGCACTTGGCCGTAGCGGCAATTGACGTAGCGTCGCTCAATCACCACATCGCCGCGCTCTTCACGAGCGTTTGAAGCTCTCCCCAGCAGAATAGAGGATGCGCTTCCCGCCGTTGCCGCGAGCAGTAAACTCCGGCGGGATAGCATCTGTCCGACGCGCATCAGATCGGTGACGCTTCGGGTTAGTGCCCGGAAACGCCGCTGACCTTTTTCAGATACTTCCGCACGCGCTCGGCGTTGGCGCCGATGTCACCGAAGCCAACCCGTGACTTGGATCGTATATCCAGCTCGTATGCCATGGGCTGTGATTCAACACGAATGACCACATCGTCGATGAAGCCGAACCATGCTGTTTTGTCATAAGCTTCGATGCGTCCGAGCTGTGGGTTGGCTGAAACCAACGTCCAATTCATGTCTTCAACGCCCTGAAGGGCTTTCTCGAACACCGCTTCGTAGTTTGTGCCTTCAAATCTTAGAGGCTGAATATCGCCGTAAACATCCTTCTGGGTTTGCATGACGTCGACCTCGCGACCAAACCCTTTAATCACCGGCACGTACTCCGGTGGGTTGGCAGCATTCGTCGCGACGCGCAGCGGAACAATGTCAACAAAGGCGGGTGGGTTAGCGAAGTCCGTTGTGATTTCGTGGATCGGCGGAGCATTGCGGCTCATTTGGCTGTACGGCACGAGGAACACTGCGGCGGCAATAATAACTCCGAGCAATCCATTGGCGGCGTTGCTCAGCACATCACCCTTGTAGGCGATGACACCAAAGATAAACCCAACCAAGCACAGCACCGCACCAGCGCCTAGCGCATAGATGGCGTAACGCAATACGCCGAATGCAGGCATCAGTCCCACGATGTCCGCTTGGTAAAGTGGTCCCGACAGAGCTGCGACCAAGGCGCCCAAGCCAACGAGAGTTAGGCCCCACGAGCAGAGTTTCGCCGCGTATTTTTCTGTAATGCTTGGTCCCGATGCGGATGCTTCGGCCATGATGAAATCCCCCAGTGTTGTGTACGAACGCCGACGGCGCTCGAATCCTGGGGACGATCATACCGTCCGCGCCCGGTCGAACCAAGGCGCTTCACTTTATTGAAAAAGCCTAGAAAACTGCCAAAACCCGCAGGCTTGATTGCCTAACTGCAGTCCGCGACCGCCCGTTTCGCCATGACGCCAATCAGGTGAGCGCGATACTCTGCGCTGGCATGGAGGTCGGCGTTGAGGTCATCTGCCGGAACGGAAATGTCGGCAATGGCATCGGCTGTAAACGCAGCTGTCAGCGCCTGTTCCATTTCCGGAACGCGAAACACAGTCGGGCCCGCACCGGTGATGGCGACACGGATGCCGTCTTTTGTTTTAGCGACAAATGCACCGACGACCGAATAACGTGACGCAGGGTTTGGGAACTTCTGGTACGCGGCTTTCTCAGGAATTGGGAAAGACACTTTCGTTACGAGCTCGCCTTCGTCCAATGTAGTCTCGAACATCCCCGTGAAAAACTCATCGGCTGAAACTGTCTTGTTTGTGGTGTGTACGGTCGCGCCGAGGCCGACCAAAGCACCGGGGTAATCCGCGGCCGGGTCATTGTTGGCGATAGAGCCGCCAAGGGTGCCGCGGTTGCGCACTTGAGGGTCGCCGATCAGAGACGCGAGATGCGCCAACGCTGGAATAGCTTTTTGCACATCTGCGGAAGCTGCCACGTCTGCATGGCAAGTCATCGCGCCAATGATGACGTTGTCGCCGTCAACGGTGATTCCCCGCAGGTCATCAATCCCGTCCAAATCGATAACATCCGATGGGCTTGCTAACCGTTGCTTGAGTGTGGGGATTAGCGTCATGCCGCCAGCCATGTAGGTGCCGTCGTCCGCTGACTCGAATGCCTTTTGCGCGTCATCTAGGGACGCGGCCTTCCTATATTCAAATGCGTACATCAGGAGCCTCCCTGCATGGCTTTGGCGCCGGCCGCGATCGCTTTCACGATTCCGTGGTAGCCGGTGCAGCGGCAGAGATTGCCTTCAAGTTCTTCGCGAATGGTCTGTTCGTCGAGATCTTCGCCTTTGTGGCGCTCAACCATCGCTAGGGCTGACATGATCATGCCGGGTGTGCAGAAGCCGCATTGCAGGCCGTGATTGTCACGAAACGCTTCTTGCATCGGGTGGAGTGGCCCGGCTGCGGGAGCGACACCTTCAATGGTCTGGATGTCCTGGCCGTCGGCTTGCGCCGCAAGAAGGGTGCAGGCTTTAACGGATTTGCCGTTCATGTGAATGGTGCAGGCGCCGCATTGACTGGTGTCGCAGCCGACGTGGGTTCCAGTCAGCCCAAGCTGATAGCGGATAAATTCCACCAGCAGGGTGCGGGGTTCAACCTCGCCGCTTTCCTGTTTGCCGTTAATCGTGACCGATATTTGCATCGTACCTGCGTCCATTATTCTTAAGCGTGGTTGTTTTGGTTATCCGAAGATAATCCATATTAGAGCGAGCGCGAAGAGACTCAAAATCATCGGTAGCCAAATCTCGAAAGAGATCGGTCGGAAGCTATTTAAAGGATCGGGTTTTTGGGGCGCTGAGGTAACAACTTCAGCGACCGGGGCGGCCACCTCCGTTTCCGCCCAGATACCCGGTTCATTTCCGCCGTCGGTTGCCGCAGTCGTGGGCGGCTCACTCAGGGCTGCCGCCTGCTCGCTGAATTTGGAGAAAAACTGATCGGCCATTTTTTTGGCCGTTGAATCGATGAGGCGACTGCCGATCTGCGCCAATTTGCCGCCGACGTTAGCAGAGACTTCGTAGCTCAGGGTTGTGCTGGCGCCGTTCTCCGCAAGGCTTACCTTAGCGCCGCCTTTAGCGAACCCAGCCGCGCCGCCTTTGCCCTCACCGGAAATCGTGTAGCCGTTGGGCGGGTCCATATCCGATAGGGTGACCGCTCCAGCGAATTTCGCTTTCACTGGTCCAACCTTCGCAGAAACGGTCGCCTCAAGTTCTGTTTCGGAATGTTTGGTGATGGATTCACAGCCTGGGATGCAGGCTTTCAGGACATCAATGTCATTTAGGGCGGCCCACACGGCTTCCCGTGGTGCTGCAATGTCATATGACCCACTCATGTCCATCGTAGACGTCTCCCGCGAACGAATGTCGGCACGGTTTGCCTCGCCCAGACCTAAAATGCAACCGGGCTTGTCGCGGTGGCCCGGTCTTTAGTCGTGCTGGTGGGCGACTCCTGCACCGGACGGCAGGCGAATATCATCGATCAAATCCTGAACCGCTGCTGGAGGGGGTGCAGTCAAACGAGCGACAAGGCCTGCTACGGCGAAATTCAAGATCGCACCGATAAAGCCGATCCCCTCTGGGGAAATGCCAAACAGCCAATGAGCGGCCGTGTTGCTCTCGGGGCTGATGAACTTGAAGTACACGATATAACTGAAGGTAAACACGAGACCTGCGACCATCCCAGAAATCGCGCCTTCCTTATTCATACGTTTTGAAAACACACCGAGCAGGATGGCGGGGAACAAAGAGGCGGCCGCTAATCCAAACGCGAACGCCACCACCTGCGCAACGAAGGCAGGCGGGTAGATGCCAAACAGGCCAGCCAACGCCAAGGCGACGGCAATCGCAATGCGGGCGTATAGCAACTCCTGTCGTTCACTTAAGTTGGGTGAGAAGGTCTTCTTGAGCAAGTCATGGGATACCGCCGCAGAAATTACCAGTAGCAGGCCCGCGGCGGTCGACAGCGCGGCAGCCAAGCCACCGGCGGCGACCAAGGCGATAACCCAGTTTGGCAACGCAGCGATTTCAGGATTGGCCAACACGATAATATCGCGATCAACATAAACTTCGTTGGCGGTTTCTGTGGTTGCGTTTGTCATCAAGCGTTCACCGGACTCACCGCGGTCATCGCTAAAGCTTGGCGCCCCGGCGAAGGGTGCGCCAACCCGGTACTGCAAACGCCCGTCATCGTTTTTATCCTGCCAGGCGACCAGGCCAATATCTTCCCAGTTGCGAAACCAAGCCGGTGTTTCAGCGTAGGCTTTCTCATTGACGGATTCGACGAAGTTGATGCGGGCGAACACTGCAACCGCCGGAGCGGTTGTGTATAGAATTGCGATGAACACCAACGCCCAACCAGCCGAGCGCCGAGCGTCGGAAACCTTGGGAACGGTGAAAAAGCGCACGATGACGTGCGGCAGACCGGCCGTGCCGATCATCAGCGCTGCCGTGATGGCGAACACATCGATGGTCGACTTAGCTCCCGCGGTATACGCTCCGAACCCGAGATCCAGAAGGATTCCATCCAAGGTCTCTAAAACCGCCCGCCCCGATCCGTCGGCCATGGTGCCTCCGAACCCGAGTTGTGGAATCGGTGATCCGGATACCAGAAGCGAAATGAAAATCGCCGGCACCATATAGGCAAAGATCAATACGCAGTACTGTGCGGCTTGGGTGTAGGTGATGCCTTTCATGCCGCCGAGAGCCGCATATATAAAGACAATACCCATGCCGATGATCACACCGGTGGCTATCTCCACTTCCAAGAAACGGGAAAAGACGATGCCAACGCCCCGCATTTGCCCGGCGATATAGGTGAAAGAAATAAAAATCAGACAGACAACAGCAACCACCCGGGCTGCCTTGGAGTAATAGCGCTCACCGATGAAATCGGGAACGGTGAACTGACCAAACTTGCGCAAGTAGGGCGCAAGCAACAGGGCCAGAAGAACGTAACCGCCGGTCCAGCCCAACAGATAGACCGAGCCGTCGCGGCCCATGAACGCAATAATTCCCGCCATGGAAATGAAAGAGGCGGCGCTCATCCAATCCGCTGCCGTCGCCATGCCGTTGACCACTGGATTGACACCGCCGCCAGCGACATAAAAATCAGTGGTTGATCGCGCGCGCGCCCACACAGCAATGGCAACGTACAGCGCGAAGGTGAGTCCAACAAAAATATAAGTGAGAGTTTGAACGCCCATTATGCGTTGCTCCCCGTTGAGGCGGGAGTTTCGTCGTCATCGCTAACGCCGTGGGCTTTGTCGATACGGTTCATGCCGATCACGTAGACAAAAATTAGCACGACAAACACATAGATTGCGCCTTGTTGAGCAAACCAAAACCCAAGAGGAAAGCCAAGGAATGAGTACTGGTCGAGGGTGTCGGCGAAAATGATTCCCGCGCCGAAGGATACGGCAAACCACACCACCAAAAGTGCGGCTAGAAATCGGAGATTGGCTTGCCAATAGGCTGACACGCGAGATTCCGAAACCACCTCGCTGTCATGACTCGACTGCCCAACCGGATTGCCTTGGTCATCATGGTGATACACTGATGTCTTATCGTCGCCTCGGTCCCCGGTCATGATCGCCCCTTATTTGCTTGCGCATGTTGCCCAATATTCGCCCCAATCGCGGGTGATGGTAAGGTACAGCGCTATGACTCAGCAACAACCCCGCATTGAGCTGCCTTCGGCCCAGAATGAAGTCCTGCCGACTGAGGTTGCCTCAGATATTCTTGATCAGGCGATCAGTCGCTACGCTGACAGTCGGCGGGCGATGATCCCAGATTTTGTGTCGCGGACCTATGGCTGGAAGGGGGCCGCTGGTCTCCATCGTAAAGCCATTGGATGGGATCTTCTGCGCGCACCAGCCAATGTCGTTTTATCTGGCGCGACAGGTATGGCGCGCCTCGGCGGGTTGGCTGCGCGATCCTTAGGTGCACGACAGGTTGGTGACCGCCTCGGCCGTTTTCAGCTCCTCCTTGAAACAGATGTGGGCCGCGAAGTGGTGTGGCGGGTGCATTCCGACTTGTTGATGATTCCCTATCGCCAACCTGGCCGCGCCAATTTGGCCGATGCATTGTTCGAAGAAGTTTTGTTTGATCCGCGTGTCCGCGGCCACCTTGATAAAGTCATGGCGGCGATCGCGGAAGAAGCCGACAAGCGCGCGTTCCAAACCCGGCTTGATCGTGTGTTGTCTGAATACATCGGGGCTCGCGCCCCGGCGACCGACATCACGGCTGCATTTATGACGGCATCGATCGGATACGCCGCCTACAACAAAGCAACGCCCGGGTTGATGTCGCTCAGTTCAACCGTCGCGGCGTCGATGGCGCATACGGTCGCGGTCTCGGGGTTTTGGGCTGGGCCAGCGGCTGGTGGGGTATACTATGCTTTAGCCGGTGCACCGGCAGCCTCAGCCTTGCTAACAGCTGGAGTGTTCGCGGGCCTGACCGTCCCGGCGGCAGCGCTCACCGCGTTGGCGGGCTTGGTCTCTGATCCCATTCAGGCGTCGACCGGTCTTCATCATCGCCGTCTTAATCGTCTTATCGATACCTTTGAACACAATCTGAAGTCCGACCATGAAGCGCGATTACCGTTGCGATCCCACTATGCGGCCCGCTTGGTTGATTTGTGGGATTGGACGATGGTCGCATACAATCTGACGAGCAAGGCGGCAGTCCCTTAGTCGTTCTGGGTTTAGTCGCTGCGGCCTTTTCGAATCGCTTTTTTGCCAAACTTTGCGCGCACGGCATCCATCGCCTGCTCAACCCCTTTGACTTGATCTAAATTTTCGTTGAGCAAATCCGGCAAGTCGGCGACTGTGGATTCGGTCAATGTACCGGCACCAATACCGATCAAGCGGAACGGTCCGCGTTTGAGTTCCCGCTCAAGCATTGGCTTGGTCGTTCGATAGAGAACCTCAGCGAGTTGCGTCGCGGAATTTAAAGTCAGCGTTCGGGTGAGTGACCGGAAGCGCGCGGTTTTGAGTTTCAATGTAATGGAGCCACCCGCAAGAGACTTTGCTTTTAATCGGGCGGAAACCTCTTCGCACAGCGGCCACAACCGCTTGAGAAGAGTCCCGGCGTCGCCAATGTCACGGTCAAACGTCCGTTCTGCCGAAATGCTTTTTGCCGGGCGGCTGGTGGTGATGCGGCGAGAGTCTTCACCGCGACTGAGCCGTGCCAAATGCCGACCGGTGTCGCCATAGCGGCCTTCCAAGTCTTGCGGCGTCAGCGCTTGAAGGTCGCCGATAGAAAAAAAACCATCGACTTTGAGCCGATTGGCCAGCGCCGGGCCAACACCGGGAATGGCACTTATGGATTCTTCGTGAAGGTAGGCCACTGCATCACGGCGCCCTATCACAGCAAAGCCGTGGGGCTTGTCGCGCTCCGACGCCATCTTGGCTAAAAACTTGTTGTAGCTGAGCCCGATCGAAACTGTGATGCCGACCTTTCGTTCTATATCACGGGCGATCGAGGCCAGTGTTACGTCTGGGGCATGGCGGTGCAGGCGGACCGTGCCCGAGAGATCTAAGTAGGCTTCGTCAACGGAGACCGGCTCGACCATTGGAGTTGCCGTTTCAAGAATGTCCCGGATCTGGCGGCTCGCGATGCGATACTTTTCCATATTGGGTCGCATCACCACCGCGTCGGGACAAAGTTTTAAAGCCTTATACATGGGCATTGCCGAACGCGGCCCGTAGGGCCTGGCGACGTAGCAGGCGGTTGAGACCACTCCGCGCTTACCTCCCCCGATCAACAGCGGCTTGTCGCGTAGACTTGGATCATCTCTTTTCTCTACCGCGGCGTAGAATGCATCGCAGTCAATATGGGCAATGGTCAGCTGGCTCAACTCGTCATGGATGATCATACGTTCTGATCCGCACTGCGGGCACAGCCGGCTTTCATTCCGGCTTGCGAACAGGCAGTCCCGGCAAAGCGTGGTGTGTGCGTGCGAAGAATCCATAGGTCTCACTTAGGTGTTGTGGGCTCGAATATGGCCAATACATAAATGTGCCAGGGTTTGCACTTGACGCTTTCGGCACAAAGCTCCAAACCCGTTGACCCATATCATGATCCAGCCTTCGTCGCCTCCCCCTGTGAATCCCTTAACGCGTGAAAGCCTGTCGGCAGACGCGGTCCGGCAATCTATTCGCGATGCGAACCCACAGATTCCAGTGTGGAGTGACGCTCAACTTGATGAGTCGTTGACCGCGACGCTGAGGATGAAGCCCAAACAACGCGACGTATGGGTGTTTGGCTATGGTTCGCTATTGTGGAACCCGATTCTCGACGTTGTTCAGCGGCGGGTGGGAACTGTTTATGGCTATCGCCGCCGCTTTTGTATGGTTGCCCCCACCGGACGCGGGACGAGAGCTCGGCCTGGTCTTGTCTTAGCGTTGGATGCTGGCGGCTGCTGTCAGGGTGTGGCGCTCAAAGTGAATCCAAAACGCATCGAGGAAGAGTTATCGCTGCTGTGGCGTCGCGAAATGGTCGTCGGTTCTTACACGCCGAAGTGGATCACGCTGCATCACGCCAAGGGCTCTCAATCCGCGCTCACATTTGTTATGAATCGCCAGCATCGATCCTATCGTGGGTCTTTGACCCCGGCTCAGACCGCAAAAACAATTGCCCATGCGACCGGTGTCCTCGGCAGCAATGCCGAGTACCTTTTCGACACCATCACCCACTTGAATGAACTGGGTTTGGGTGACAAACCGTTGGAAGATTTAGCAACGCGTGTACGCCGCGTTCACAAAAGGACAAGACGAAGATGAGTGATCAACGGGGCGCGGCGCGCATGGCGATGATGGATCGACCGAAAGGCAAAGATCATCGTTATCTTTATCGCATGTTTGGCTTCATGAAACCGTACGGTGGCGCGTTGGCGATGGCGGCTATAGCGCTTGTGTTGACAGCGGGTGCGACTCTGTCGATTGGACTCGGTGTAAAATTTCTTATCGACAACGGTCTGACAGCCGGTGATCCGGCATTTTTGGATCAGGGTCTGTATGTGTTGATGGCGATTGTTCTGGTTATTTCAATCGGCACCTATTTCCGATTCTATTTTATTTCCTGGGTCGGTGAGCGTGTCGTGGCTGATATGCGGCAAGCCGTCTATGCACAGGTCTTAAAATTAAGCCCAGGTTTTTTTGAAGTCACTAAAACCGGTGAGATTTTGTCGCGATTAACCACGGACACTTCACTGCTCCAAACCGTCATCGGCTCTTCCTTATCGATTGCCTTGCGCAACGTGCTCACTTTGATCGGGGGCATTGGCTTGCTCATCTTCACCAACGCCAAACTGGCGGGACTGGTGGCCTTGGTTATTCCGGCCGTGGTTGTTCCCATTATTTGGTATGGCCGCCGGGTTCGCCGCTTGTCACGGGATAGTCAGGATCGTGTCGCGGACGTGGGGTCGTATGCGGAGGAGAGTCTGAACGCGATCCGTACCGTGCAGTCCTACAGCCACGAAGACGTCGACGAGAAGCGTTTTTCTGGCGAGGTAGAGGGTGCGTTTACGGTTGCGATTAAACGAATTTCCGCGCGGGCGATGCTCGGTGGTGTGGTGATTTTTCTGGTCTTCGGCGCGATCAGTTTCATTTTGTGGGCGGGCGGACAGGACGTCATCGCGGGCCGCATTACTGCCGGAGAACTTACCTCGTTTGTGTTTTATGCCGTATTGGTTGCGGGTGCCACTGGCGCGTTGACCGAAGTGATTGGCGAGTTACAACGCGCCGCGGGTGCGACGGAGCGTTTAATCGAACTACTGGAGACTGAGCCGGATATTCGGCCACCGGCTCACCCCGTTGCTCTCCCCGATCCGGCGGCCGGCGCAGTGAATTTTGACAATGTGACCTTTCACTATCCCTCTCGCCCCGACGAGGCTGCTTTGAACGGGCTCAGCTTAGATGTAAAGCCCGGTGAAACCGTGGCGCTGGTTGGTCCTTCAGGTGCGGGCAAAACGACGGTCTTTCAGTTGTTGTTGCGGTTCTACGATCCTCAAGGTGGGCTCGTGTCAATCGACGGTGTTGACTTAACCAAAGCGGATCCAGTGGCGGCACGAAGTCGTGTTGGTCTAGTGGCGCAAGACCCGGTTATCTTTGCGGCAGACGCGTGGGAGAACATTCGCTATGGCCGACCCGATGCGTCTGATGATGAAGTGCGTGCCGCGGCAGAGGCCGCCGTGGCTACGGAGTTTTTGGATCGTTTACCGGATGGGCTTAGTACGTTCCTCGGTGAGAAAGGCATGCGGTTGTCGGGCGGTCAGAAGCAGCGCATTGCAATTGCACGGGCCATTTTGCGTGATCCGGCCGTCCTATTATTAGACGAGGCGACCAGCGCGCTCGATGCTGAAAACGAACGCCTCGTGCAGAAAGCGCTCGAGGTTGTCATGGATGGTCGCACTACTATGGCCATCGCTCACCGTCTTGCGACGGTTGTTCAGGCGGATCGAATCGCCGTTCTGGAGGACGGTCAATTGATTGCTACCGGACCGCACGATGCCCTACTTGAGTCTAATCCGCTTTACGCGAGGCTCGCTAAACTGCAGTTTTCTGCCAATTCTGAGGTGGCGTCGGCCACTTAACGATTTGAAGTATGGGCCGCTTTCCGGTACTAGTAATATTCGACTCCAAACTATAATGCCGAATGTCCATGCTAGTTATGGAAGCAAGCGTTGGTTCCAACACGCATGGCTTAACACGAGGTGGGTTTGTCTAGTTCCACAAAGCATGTGGCAACAGTTCACAAATTGTCTCAACGTACCCCGTTTGCAGATCGGGAGTTGTTGGAGCGCACCATGGCGCTCGGCAAACAGAGCTACTTTGTCCTTGATGCTGACACCAACGAGCTCACATGGCCTGACGCGACCTTCGCCCTTTGGGGGCGCGAGCCAGAAGTAGGCGGGCGCATTACCCTTGGATGGGTATTCTCCACGATCCATGTGGATGACCGCGCCACAATAGAATCCAGATATCTCGATCCCGAATGGAACACGCTAACGCAGGAGTACCGTATCGAGTTGCCTGACGGCACATATCGTCACATCCGCGATATTGCATCTCGGGACCGAGATTCAACGGGCCGTGTCATTCGGGTTTTTGGTCTTCTCCAAGACATTTCAGATGAGCGTCGAATCGCTGGCGAACTAAAAACCAAAGATGCATTCCTAGACTTAGCCATACGTTCAGCCCGAATTGCCATATGGGAAATCAATATCGACACCGACGAGGTGCTGGGGAATGAGCAGGTCAGCACATTGCTCGGCTATGCGCCCGGAGAGCTCGAGCTGGTCAATCAAACGTGGAGTGAGCTGTGTCATCCAGATGATCGTGCCGCACGGCAGGAGGCGCTCGATCTGCATGTAGCCGGTAAGACTGAACGCTATGAGCATGAGTACCGGCTGAAAAGCAAATCAGGGGAGTGGATTTGGGTTTTGGTCAACGGTCAGATCGTTGAACGCCATTTGGATGGTCGACCACACCGCATGGCTGGAACAACCCTTGATATTACCGCCCGCAAATCCACTGAGCAGGATATCGGGGCAGAAAACGAACTTTTGTCTCTGGCTCTGCGGATGGGTCGTCTCGGCTATTTTTATAGGGATGCGGTGACGGAACATGTGTTTTGGGCGCCAGAGACTTTTCACATTTGGGGGATTGAACCGGTCGACGGTGTCCCGTCTTTTGAATGGTTGTTATCAACTGTACATCCGGAAGATCGTGACAATTTTTCAGTCCGTCTTCGTGACCCGGCATGGACGGAAATGGAACAAGATTTCCGTATTACTCTGTCTGATGGCCAAGTGCGACATATTCGTGGGCAGTCAATCCGGCAGCGCGACGAACACGGCAGAATTGTTTCCAGTTACGGAATATATCAAGACCTTTCTCAGTTCCGCGAAATGCAGACAGCATTGTTGGAGGGTGAGGCGCGTTTCCGCTCCGTTTTCGAAACTTCAGGGGCTGGCATTCTCATATCTGACGATCACGGCGAGGTGCGATACATCAACACGGCGTTTGCCGATATGCTTGGGTACGATGTAAGCGATCTCATTGGCCGTAGGATGGCAACTCTGAGTCCTGAAGACGAAGAAGACCCCGTGATCGACCACGTTGAGGACTTACGCTCGGGCCTCAAATCGAATCTCAACATTGAAAAGCGTTACCGCCACATTGATGGCTATTCAATTTGGGTACGCCTAAATATCAACGTTGTTGACGCTTCAGGAATGGGAGAGCGCGTATTCGTCGGCGTCGCGCAAGATATCACCGAACGCAAAGAGGCCGACCGCCGACTAAGGGAAAATCAACAGTTGCTGGAAGAAGCCCAACGCCTCGGCAACATTGGGCACTGGACCTGGATTCCAGAGACCAACACGGTTGAGTGGTCTCCTCAAATGTACCGCATTCTCGGCCTGGACCCGGATCAGCCCGAATTACAAATGATCCCGTTCCGTGAGTATGTCCATCCTGAGGATCGAGACATGTGGGACAAGGTTGTCGAGACAATTCGCCAGGGCGGTCAAAGCCTAACCCTGGAATACCGGTTGTGTCAGGCCGATGGAACAGTGCGCCATGTGCTTGGCCGCGGCGAGATAGACCCGTTGCCATCAGGCGTTAGTCGTCTAATCGGAACGGTGCAGGATTTAACCGGCCGCAAGCGTAGCGAAGAGGTTCTGCAGCAAGCCATTGATACGGCCGAATCTGCCAATCGGGCTAAGTCAAAGTTCCTAGCCAGTATGAGTCATGAGTTGCGGACGCCATTAAATGCCATACTTGGTTTCGCTCAGTTGCTGTCCTTGAAAACCCGTGGCCCGTTGAACGATGATCAGCAGTCTTATGTCGATAACATTGTCCAAGGGGGCGACCATCTTCTTGGTTTGATCAATGACGTGCTTGATCTGGCGCGTATTGATACCGGACAGCTAGCAGTCAATATCAGCACAATCGACGCCGTTGAGACCATGCAGCGGGTTCTGAATAATTTTCAGCAATTGGCAGAGTCGCGATCGATCACTCTCCAGTTCGCTCCAGAGTCATTGCCCCTCGTGTCAGTGTTGGCTGATCCAATGAGGCTGACCCAGGTAATGGTCAACCTGACCTCCAACGCGATCAAGTACAATCACGTTGGTGGGTCTGTACTATTCAGTCTATCGGAAACAGATAATGGATTCTGTCGTATCGGTGTCGCCGATACGGGGCCAGGTATTCCGGATGATAGACACGGCGAAGTCTTCCAAAGCTTCAATCGCCTAGGCGCGGAAGCGTCAGGAGAAGAAGGCACCGGAATTGGTTTGGCGCTATCGAAAAGCCTTATTGAGCAAATGAACGGTCGCATTGGGTTTGAAGTGCGGCCACAAGGCGGCACCTTATTCTGGGTTGAGTTGCCACAGCCCTAGCCGCACTCGCTGAGTCCGCGCCTAATCCATGTCGCCGGGTCCGCGCCTGAGCTGTTTAACCGTGCCGCGGTGCTTCTTTTCGTTCAGCCGCTTCTTCACTGATGTTTTTGGTGGTTTGCTTGCTCGGCGGGGGCGATAGATTTTCGTCGCTTCGACGATCAGAGCGACAAGCCGCTCTATCGCGTCTTCTCGATTTCTCGTCTGGTGTCGAAAGCGCTTCGCCTCAATAACGATGACTCCATGCCGGTTTGCTCGGCGGCCAGCGAGCGCAATGATCCGGGTGCGGATGTGAGGCGGCAGCGACTGAGACGTAGCAGCATTGAACCGAAGCTGCACGGCACTCGATACCTTGTTCACGTTTTGCCCACCAGGGCCTGACGCCCTCACAAAGGAAAACTCGAGTTCTTCTGGATCAAGGGTTATATGGTCAGTAATAGCTATCATTGAGGCAGCCTATAGGGGTGATCGACCTTTAGGAAATCTGCTTCTGTGTATAGGTGGGTCAACGCTATAGCTCCCGCACTGGGATGACGAGATGGACATGCAAGACGCAGCGCAAACCTCAGATTTGCATATGATCGAGCCAGCAGCGCGTTTTGACGAGCTGGTCGACAACTTTAGCCTTTTTGATGATTGGGAGGACCGTTATCGGTACATCATCGATCTCGGCAAGAAACTCCCCGATTTTCCTGATGCATTAAAGAACGATACGCACAAAGTGCGGGGGTGCATGAGTCAGGTCTGGATCATTCCCGGTCATGTCGATGCGGATAAAAGTCGTTTTGCGTTTGCCGCGGATAGCGACGCTCATATCGTTAAGGGGCTCATACACGTTCTGGCCACGCTATACACGGGCACAGCCATGGCTGAGATCGCTGGGATTGATGCGGAAGCCTCTTTCGCCAAGCTCGGCCTTGATCAACACCTTAGCCCGAGCCGGCGCAACGGTCTGGTGGCCATGGTCGACCGCATTCGCGCCGCCGCCGCTCAGGTTTGAGGCGGGTCTGCGTCCGGTGCGCTAATCTTCTCCAAAACCATTTTTGCAACGGACTCTGACGGGTCAATAGCCAAGCTTTCTTCGGCCTGTACACGCGCCTCGTCCGTTTTGCCTTGGCGATACAGAACGTCAGCAAGACAAGCTTTTATGACCGCGTTTTTGGGTTCTAAGCTGGTGGCATTAAGAAGGTTGTTCAGTGCGGCCGGTAGATCGCCTTTGCTCAAATACACAACCCCGGTTTGATGGAGAATGCTCGCGGATTGCGGTGCGATCGCTGACGCGCGCGTGAGAGCTCCAAGGGCTTCCTCCCACCGTTGGCGGCCAGCTGCGATTCGGGCTAGCCCAACAAAGCCTTGATAAAGCTCTGGAGACAACGCGACAGCTTTTAAATAGTAGGTTTCGGCCTGGGCTAGATTGCCATAGCGCTCATGAAGATTGCCTAAGTTTCCATACGTGGATCCCGATTGCGGATTTAGCAACAGGGCGGTTTGGAAGGAGGCTATGGCGCTTTGAGGGCTCCCGCGTTTACGGAGCACTGTGCCGAGGTTGTTATGTGCCTCCGCGAAATCAGGTTTTGCCAAAATGGCGCGGCGGTAATAACTCCCTGCTGCGCTCAATTTTCCGGCATGAAAGTACTTTGTGCCTTGATCCTTCAACGCTTCGGCACTGTCCGGGCTGCGCTCCACGTTTTGGGTACCGCTGACCTCCTGAGACGCCAGCCGATGTAGGAGTTTTTCTCCGGCGGCTCTAACCATTGTGGTCGTCCAATCCTCAGCGCGAGAAGCCGAACCAGCGGGCAAAAGCGGCGCGAACTTTTTTCCAGCCGAGGCTGCGGTTGAGACTCAAGGCGATCTTGAATGCGTCGATCGCTTTATCTCTCTGTCCGAGAGCTTGATACGTCTCTCCCATATTGTAATGGGCGTCGGCGTGTGCAGGGTCCAATTGCGTCGCCCGCCGCAGCGGAATCAGGGCTTCTTCATTGCGGCCGAGAGCCATCAGAATGACACCGGCGTCAGCTTGATAGATCGCGCTATTGGGCTCGGCTCGAATGGCCGTATTGACGTGGGTGAGAGCCTGATCATGTGCACCATTGCGATAGGATTCCACCGCTTTGGCGTGTTCGGCCTGATGGTCCACACTGGCTTTTTTGGGTTTCACTATGAGCTCCGATTACCGTCACTGATGGAAAGGGCATGCAGGGTTTTACCCGACCATACCGGGAAATCAAACCACCGCGCCGCAGCTTAGGCTGTCTTTCCAAACAGTCGCCGGTCCAGCTTGGTAACGAATTGCCAAGGGTCAGGGTCCGGTTTACCGAACAGGAAGCCTTGGGCGTATTCGACGCCGCAATCACGGACAAATTCGAGCGTCTCCTTGCTATCGACCATTTCCGCGATGGTTTCCACATCCATGGTTTTGCAAAGGGTTGTGAGGGCGCGAAGAAATGCTCGGCCCTTTGGCGCAGTTTGAGCGTTCTTGACGGCGCTGCCGTCAAGTTTCACCACGTCGACTTCGAGTACACTGAGATATTGGAAGCTGGCTGCGCCGGCGCCGAAGTCGTCCAGGCAGACATGAAATCCCTTGCGGCGCACCGATTGGACAAACGCGTTGGCTTTGTGAAGGTCAACCACGCGGGCTGATTCCGTGATTTCAAAGAGCAGGTGCTCGGTGAGCCAGGGGTTGTTGTCTATCAGTGCGTGGAGTTTCTCAATATAGACAGCGTCGTCGACCGATATCCCTGAGATATTGACGGCAATTGAAACTTTTTCTTTGCGATGATTTTTCAGCCAGTCGACGCATTTTTGCGCCATCGCGATGTCGAACTCGCTGATCAGCCCGGTTTCTTCGGCAAACGTGATGTATTTGTATGGCGATTCTTCATAGTTTCCACCGAAGCGCACCAGCGCTTCGTAGTGATGAAACGCGCCCGTGTTGACGTCCAGGATTGGATGAAACGCGACTTCAAAATTATTGTCACCGACAACACTTCGGAAACTGTTGAGAGATCCGACTGCCTCTTTGACCAGAGAGTCCATGTTTTGGGCGATGTCTTTAACGTTAAAGTCGGCACCGGCCTGTTCGCGGAAATGATTGATTGTATAGACGAGTCCGTTGGTCAGGTCTTCGTCGTTGATGTCGGTCATGTCGACATCAATTGTTCCGGCTTGAACATCAACTCCTTTGCCTTCTGGGTCGAAGACGCGGGTGGCTTCGGCCAACTTGGCTTCTAGATCTGCAACATCTAAATCTGCGTCGTGCAGTATCCCAAATTTGCCGTCGCCCATTTCACCGGCTGAGTCGCCGCCAATAGAGTTGGCACGCAAAGTCGTGCCCACCGTACTCATCAGAATTTCTTGGTCGTCTTCCGACAGGCTTTCATAGAAACTGTCGAAGCCGGGCAGGTTGACCAGGGTGAGTTCCGTTTCGCCATCACCATTTTTGGCGTCTTTTAATTTTTCAGCGGCGAGGCCTGAGAAGGAGTCGCCGGCCAACAAGCCCGTGCTCTTGTCGCGCTTGCCGGCACTTTCGACCTTGCCATCCTCCTCAACATTGCTTGCCGTGCGTAACGCAAGAAAGAAATTGTTGCCGAGATCGGGCATCAAATACCCGGCAAAGTTTAGCGGTGGCGTAGGTCCTTTGGTGCCTTTCAAATGAACGGTGGTGTCGTCGATACGCCCTTTCTTAGCGGCGACTGCCAAAAGTTGCTCAATCAGCAGTTTGTCGCGGGGGGCAACATAGTCACGAAAACTGGTGCCAATCAGTTCTTCAATGGTTTTTCCAAGAACCGGCTGGGTCGCACCGGCCGCAAAGACGATTTTCCGGCTTTGATCCAGTTCGATCAGGATGTCGGCCCAACAAAAGGCAAAGGCAATGAACTTTTCGCGAGCAGTAGACATATATTTTGGCGGTCCCAGTGTAGCTCTGTTAAGTAAACTCGTTCGTCGACTTAACAAAAGCGTGTAATTTTTTAGACACTCTATTATTTAGCGGCGATTATATTTAACAGCGATTATCATCCCATGGTTGGGAATCGCAACAAAAGTATTGAATCGCGACAATTTGTAACAAATTCGGCGAAGGAACGGCCTAATCTTAGTCCCTGGTTTAGAGTTGAGTGCCATTTGGAAGGGGCCCGAGTCCCATTTCTACGACGAGCGATGTGTGTCAACGACGGTGAAACTATGACCAACACGCCGTCTCTCGAAGAGCGTTGTGAGAGCGAAGAGGCGCGCGCTCACCCGGTTATTGTCGCTGCGGCTGCATATTGGACCGGTCTAAACGGTGGTCGCATCCCAAGCCGATCCCAGTTTGAGTTTATGGACATCTATCAGGTTGCGCCGCATCTACTTCTGTCGGAGCGTGTAGCGCCACAGACATTTACGTTCATCTATTGCGGCACCCACGTGGCGGATAATTTTCCACTCGACCTGACCGGAAAAACGTTTGATCCGGACAAAGTTAAGGCCAGCCGTATTCCCTGGTTCAATTATAAGTCAGAGGCACTCGACGAGCCGTGTATCCGCTATGGGTGCGATCAGTTTGATTGGCCCAACTTGGATTTCAATACCATCCTCTCCGGCATTTTCCCGCTCTCCGACAACGACGGCGTGCCCCGTTTTTCGCTGGCTTGCCTAGTCTTCCTAAATCAGGGGGACACAGCATCGTGAGTCCAAAATTCAACGACGATACTTGCTCTCTGTTCTCTGTTCTCTAGAGTGAAGCCGGTTCGTCTCACTGCCCAGGTTACGCCAATCCAACCCCGTCAAAGGATACAAGTTCAATGGCGCATCGCTTTCTACGTTGTATGCATATCGCGGTGACCGCCTGTGCTGTTATCGGGATGTCTTTTGTGTCCGTGCAGGCCCCATTGCTGGCGCAAGAAACGGCAGTTCGTCGCACCACATTGTTGGTTGAAGACATCGGTCGCTCTATTGATTTTTACCAACGCCTTGGTTTGACGCCATGGTATGAAAAATCAACCAGTGACACCGACGAAGGCGGCGTCATCGGCGCAATCGATCTGCCGCTGACGGCCGATCCGAAATTCGGCCAGATCGTTATTATGCGTGGTAACCACGACCGTGTCGGTATGATCGGTTTGTTGGGCTATACGCGCCCCCCGCTGGCTAATGCGCGTGGCAATCTCATGGGAATTGGTGTTGGCGACATCATTATTATGGTGGAAACCGATGACATCAATTTTGTTTACAACAGGCTCCAGGAAACGGAAGCCCGATTTCATACCCCGCCTGAACGATTTGAGGTCACCAATCCCGATGGCTCAGTGCGGGACACTGGCTACCGCATGTTCGTCTATGATCCA
>WLXB01000190.1 GCA_012103295.1 Alphaproteobacteria bacterium
TTGTGCCGATGAGCCGCTCGATATCACGCAGAAGATGCCGTTCGCTGCTATCGCATAAGGAAATAGCGATACCTTCGTTACCCGCTCGGCCTGTGCGCCCAATACGGTGAACATAAGCGTCCGGCTGATCCGGCATATCGTAATTGATAACGTGGGTTACATCGTCGATGTCTAGACCGCGTGCGGCAACGTCCGTCGCTACAAGCACCTGAAGGTGCCCACGTTGAAAGGCTTCGAGCGCCTTCTTCCTAGCGTTCTGTGACTTATTGCCATGAATTGCGACGGCTTTAACGCCACCCTTGTGGAGTTGGCCGTCAAGCCGATTGGCACCGTGTTTGGTCCGCGTAAAGACGATCGCCTTGTAGATGCCGTTCTCGAGTAACCCGAGAAGAGTCTTCACTTTGGCCGGACGTTCAACAAACATGATTTCTTGTTTGACTGTGTCGGCAGTGGTGGACTCTGGCGCTATGTCGACGCGCATTGGGTTACGCAGCAATGTATTGGCCAGTTTCGCGACAGCAGGGGCCATTGTTGCTGAGAACAACAGTGTTTGGCGATCAGCAGGCAGCTTCGCTGCAATTTTCCGGATATCTGGAATAAAGCCCATGTCGAGCATGCGGTCAGCTTCGTCGAGCACAAAGGCTTCAACTTCGTCCAGGCAGACACGGCCCTGATTGATGAGATCAAGCAAGCGACCAGGCGTTGCGACGAGAACGTCGACGCCACGCGCCATGGCTTTGATTTGACCTTGGGAGCTCACGCCACCGAAGATTGTTGTGCGGCGGACGTTGAGATAGCGGCCGTATGCGCCAAAGGACTCATGAATCTGTCCGGCGAGTTCGCGGGTTGGACTGAGTACCAGAATACGCGCGCACTTGGTCGAAACTGCCGCTGGCTTGTCATACAGGCCCTGCAACAGGGGCAGGGCGAAGGCTGCTGTCTTACCGGTGCCAGTTTGGGCACAGCCGATTAGATCACGTCCTTCTAGTAAGATAGGAATGGCTTTTTGTTGAATAGGAGTAGGTGTCTCGTAGCCGTCGGCGCTGAGCGCTCGTTGTAGAGGCTCGATCAGCGCCAGATCGGAAAACGTTTCAATAGGTGTAGATGTCAAAACAATATCTTTCTTCGTGTTTTGGTTCCGTCCGCCTTCCGCCGGACAGACCATAATTGATAGGTGCCGCGTCTAGAAAGACGCGCACGAAAACCGTCCGGCATAAGGGCCGGACGCCAAGGTGAGCGCCACTGAGACGGCGTCAGCTTCTATCGGACTGTAGGTGAAAGAGCGGGTCAACCGATGACCGGGACCAACGCAGGCATTAACAAGCCGACTGGAAGGATGGCGGGTATATGGGCCTGTTTCCCTTAAAAGTCAATTAACCTGATTGGTCCGCAAATCGACTAGGTCGCGGATGACTCATAGAGATTTTATGGCTTTTGCGAGGAACGAGCCCATGCACGGTCCGTTTTACCTATCGAGCTCATGCACATGCGTTTGCGTGAACGAGCCCATGCATCAAACAAATTGAAACGAGCCCATACACCGTTAACGCGGGTGCGAAATATTGTTGCGGCAGTCTCAGGATTAGCATCCAGCTTCAATTAGCCTTGGCTTTATTCGAATGGCTTTCCCGTTGATGCACGTACTTCGAAGAACTATTCAAAATTGGTGTTAATATGCACAAAGCCCGATATATTGGGACGATATGTAAATAATATAGTCAAGAGGGCGCATGGACGTTCTGAACGATATTCTCCACACCATAAATATGCAGGGTGCCCTCTATTTCCGCACCGATTTCTCTGGCCCTTGGGCGGTGACGGTACCTGACCTGGAGCAGGCTGCGCGCTTCCACCTCGTTGTGCAAGGAACGTGCAGGGTAGAGTTCCCCTCTGGAGAGGCGGTAAGTCTAGGAGCCGGCGACCTAGTTCTTATACCGCGTGGCAGCTCCCATGTGCTCGCTGATCAGGAAGGCAGGACAGCCCCACCTCTTGAGACCGTGCTCGAAAGCGTAGGCTATGCGGGGGACGGTGTTCTAGCGGTCGGCGAGGGTGATGCCGCCGCGTCCACGCAAATGGTTTGCGGGCATTTAAATTTTCGGCGTGGAGCAGATCATCCGATTTTGCGCGCCTTACCAGATTACTTGGTCATAACGGCCTCGATGCGGGCCCAGCAGCCATGGCTAGATGAAATGCTTCGGCTCATCGCACGGCGTATGTTCTCCGAGCACCTTGGTTCATCAGCGGTGGTGACACGTTTGTCCGAAATCGTATTTATCGAATTGTTACGCGCTGGGATGGATCAAAGTGACGACCTCAATGCTATCGTTAAAGCGTTTTCGGACCGCCAGATTGGCCGATCGCTTGAACTCATTCATGCCAGCCCAGCTGAGTCCTGGACTGTGGAACGCCTAGCCTCGGACGTCGGCATGTCACGTAGTCGATTCTCCGATCGCTTTAAGGAGCTCATGGGCATGGGCCCTATGGGTTATCTGGCCAATTGGCGTATGCAGAAGGCGTTGTCGTTGCTCGAGGATTCCCGCAGCAGCGTTCAGCAGGTAGCGCGTGAAACTGGCTATCTGTCTTCGGCTGCGTTTACCCGCGCGTTTTCTGGGAAATTCGGTGTCGCGCCAACCGAATATCGTCGAAAATCAGCATAAGTATGCAGATCGTCCCATAATAATTGCCATAAATACCGTTTACGCGGTACTATATTGATCGTTCGTATCCTTGCCTGCAAGTTGCCTCACGTCACTAA
>WLXB01000191.1 GCA_012103295.1 Alphaproteobacteria bacterium
GTCTTTGGGTTCCTTATGTCGGCGAATTCTTATGCTGAGGCAGAAGACGATTGTCAGAACGGTGCGCTTGATTCGCGATACTGCGACCGTGATCAAGATTTGACGGCAGATTTGCCAACTGAGCCGTCGGACTGGCTCGATCCGTCTGCGCTTATTTTTTCGTATACCCCGGTCGAAGACCCTGCGGTTTACGAAAAGGTGTGGGACGGATTTATTGATCATCTAGAAGCGGCAACGGGTAAGCGCGTGATCTTCTTTCCGGTGCAATCCTATGCGGCCCAGTATGAGGCGATGAGATCGGGACGGCTCCACATTGCCGGCATCAATACGGGCGGCACGCCCATCGCCGTAAACTGTGCAGGCTATGTTCCCTTCGCGATGATGGCGGCAGATGACGGTTCTTATGGCTACGAGATGGAAATCATTGTGCCGTCGAACTCAGGCATTCAAACACCAATAGACCTGAAGGGTCGGACTCTGACATTCACTTCACCAACCTCAAACTCGGGCTTCAAAGCGCCGTCTGCAATTCTGAAGGCGGAGTTTGGCCTAGTTGCAGATCAAGATTATCAGACGGCATACTCTGGCAAGCATGACAATTCCATTCTCGGCGTGGCGAACAATGACTACGAGGCGGCAGCCGTGGCGAATTCCGTTTTAGCGCGAATGATCGACCGTGATGCAGTCGAACGGGATGCCTTCCGCTCGATATACAAATCACAAACGTTTCCCACCACATCTTACGGCCACGCCTACAATCTTCACCCAGAGGTCGCGGCTCAGGTGAGGCTGGCTTTTGCGACCTTTCCTTGGGCGGGGTCGGGATTGGCCGAAGAATTTGCCGTAGAGGACGGATTCGTTTCTATTACGTACGATAAAGATTGGCAGATCGTTCGTACGGTCGATTCTGAAAATGGTGCGACGTACGACTGTCGTTGACCAAGCGTCTCCTGTTCTCGCTGTAGGGTAAAAGTACTCATGCCAACCCTGAAGCTCAGCCACCTGAGCAAACGTTATCCCACTGGCGACCTAGCGCTGGATGACGTGTCTCTTGAAGTTCCCGAGGGGCAGGTCATGGCGTTGATCGGCCCATCCGGCGCAGGCAAGAGCACCCTTATTCGATGCGTCAATCGTCTGGTTGAACCGACCAGCGGTGCTGTTTTTCTCGGTGATCAAAACGTGACGGACATGGGTAGCGGTAAGCTACGCCGCATGCGGCGCCGTATGGGGATGATTTTTCAAGAGTATGCCCTCGTTGAGCGCTTGACGGTTATGGAAAACGTTCTATCTGGCCGCCTAGGCTTCGTCGGTTTTTGGGCCAGCTGGTTTCGCCGTTTTCCTCGTGAAGATATTGCGGCAGCTTTTAGTTTATTGGACCGCGTTGGCCTCGCCGGTATGGAAGACAAACGCGCTGACGCTCTATCGGGTGGTCAACGTCAGAGGGTTGGAATCGCGCGCGCGCTGATTCAAAGCCCTGACTTGCTTCTCGTCGATGAACCCACAGCGAGTCTTGATCCCAAAACGTCACGACAAATCATGCGACTGATTTCTGAACTTTGTAAGGAACGAGGCCTCACCGCAGTGGTCAATATTCATGATGTGCCGCTTGCCAAACTCTTCGCTGAGCGCGTCGTTGGTCTTCAAGCAGGTGCTGTCGTTTATGACGGACCACCCAATGGCTTATCTCCGGACGTCCTCACTCAGATTTACGGCGAGGAAGATTGGAATGCCACCAAAGGTGATGACGACAAAGGCGCTGCTGAAAGTGCTGCGGCGAGTGACGGGCAATGACTTCGGCGGCCAGCACGCCACTGCGTTCGTGGAAGCGTCCGCCCATCATTGCTAGCCCGCGTCTTCGTTGGGCGCTTGCTCTTGGTCTCGGTGTCTACCTCGCCGCGGCACTCGGGACGCTCGATATTAATTGGATACGCGTCGCCGAAGGTTGGCCGAGGGCAGAGCGTTTCTTTTCGGGGTTTATGCCTCCCGATTTCGTATCACGCGGTGACGCTATTCTGAGCGGCCTCCTTGAAAGCCTGTGGATGACCGTAGCCGCTACCGCGCTTGGTGTTCTGATTTCAATCCCGGTGGCCATCGGCGGAGCGCGCAATGTGTCTCCAATGCCAGTTTATCTCTTTTGCAGATCTCTGATGGCGGTGTCTCGGACCTTCCACGAAGTTCTGATCGCAATCTTCTTTGTGAAACTGTTTGGCTTTGGCCCGTTTGCTGGGGTGGCAACCCTGACGATGGCGACAGTCGGTTTTTACGCCAAGCTTTTGGCAGAAGACATTGAGGCGATCAGCGTTTCACAGTCTGAAGCTATTCGCGCGACCGGGGCAAGTTGGCTGCAGTGGCTGGACTACGCAATTCGCCCACAGGTCAGACCACGTGCGATCGGGTTGGCGGTGTACCGTCTAGACATAAACTTTCGTGAATCTGCGATAATCGGCATCGTAGGTGCTGGTGGGATCGGGGCGACCTTGAATACCGCCTTTGATCGTTATGAATTTGACACCGCTGCGGCAATCTTACTGATCATTATCGCCATCGTGATGGCTGCCGAATACGTCTCTGGTGTCATTCGCAAGGCAGTGCAGTAGTGGCCGTCTCATCAGATGACGATGGCCTATTGTGGCGGCGGCGGACGCGGCGAGGTGACCTGATAACGTGGTTCGCATGGCTCATCGGTGCGGCCCTTGTTGCCGGCTGTCTGTCGTTGATATCGGACAAAACGATTTGGGAG
>WLXB01000192.1 GCA_012103295.1 Alphaproteobacteria bacterium
GGCGCCACTCATATTGAGGTCGGGTACCAAATCGTTAGCGATCTCGAAGAATGGTACAGCTTCTACATCGATATTTTGGGCTTCGAAGGTATTGGTTTGCGAGACCGCCCCCAATCCGGAGAAATTGGGCCCAACGACTACGGCATACCTCACAACACATCTGATGGTCTGGATTACCGCCAAGCCAATGTAATGTTTCCACGCAAAACCAAGCAGTCTCTTGGTGCCCGGCAATGGAATACGGCGGTGGGATACGATTTTTCTGATCGCATAACCGCTCCCAATCTGGGCATCCTAGCGGTTCGCACTCCAGTACCAGACCTAGATGCGGTGTTGGATCGTATGGCCGATGCGGGGATCGCGCCTGCCCAAGACGTACAAATTCTGTTTCTTGAACCCTATGGGGCTGTGCGTGCTGTGATGGTTCGTTCACCGGGCGGCTCAGGACAATTATTGACTCTGTTTGAGCCATTCGCCAAACCCATGACCGAGGCTGAACTCAAAGACTTCTTCGATCCCGGCCGCTTCGGAGACTGGGTCCGCTTCAACCGACTCGTGACAGGAACGGTTCACTACAAAGCGGGTGGCGATGCCAGCGTGACGTGGAAGACCGGTCTTGATGAAGAAGGCATTTGGCGGATCAAGGGCGATGCGATCTGTACGTCGTGGTACAATTTACGTAATTTCCGAGAACTTTGTGTAGAGCATTACCGCATCGGCGATACGGTCACACAGTCATTTAGAATTGGGGCTGGTCCGGACGGCATTACGACCTTCGGGCCCCCGGACAACAAATAACTCAAACACACGTCAGGATTTTCGCATGGCACGCCCCAAGTATTTTCAGACGATCATTACTCTGCTCACCTGTGTCGTGGTTCTATCTACATCTGTAGTAGCCCAGGAATTGCGGGTGTTCCGTCGTGGTGGCGGTGGTGATCCTGAAAGTCTCGACCCCCATAAACTTCTTAGCGCGTTCGAGTCCACCATCATGACCGATATGTTCATCGCTCTGGCAACAACATCGCCAGCGGATGACGCGATTCCTGGCTCAGCCGAATCCTGGGAGGTCAGTGAGGATGGCCTCACCTATACTTTCGATATGCGCGATGGACTTCTGTGGTCAGACGGAACACCAATCGATGCATACGATTTTTTATATACGTTTCGGCGGCAACTCGACCCAGCCACGGCATCACGAACAGCCGAATACTTCACACCGATCGTCAATGCGGAAGCCGTCCTTAGAAATGAACTACCGGTCGAGAGCCTGGGCGTTGAAGCAATAGATTCCGATACGCTAGTCATTCGGCTCGCCTATCCAGCGCCCTACCTCATGGACATCCTCGCCATCGATGCCCGCCCCGTCCCAAAACACGTGGTCGAGAAATATGGTACCGAATGGACCCGACCCGAAAACATGGTGGTCAACGGGCCATTCAAACTGGCGGAATGGTCACCCGGCTCACACGTCAAACTGGTTAAGAACGAATACTTTTACGACGCTCAAAACGTGCAGCTTGACGTTGTCTATCATGTGCCATCCGAAGACATGAACACCGCCTTCCGTAGGTTCCAGTCTGAAGAACTGAACGCATTGGTGTTCTTCCCGCCGAATCAACTCAGTGTGATTCAAAAGACAATGCCCGAGACCCTACGAGTTACGCCTGGACTGACGACTGAACTTTATTTGTTCAATACCAAACGCCCACCGTTTGACGATGTTAGAGTACGGCGTGCGCTCTCTATGGCGGTAGACCGGGAAATACTGGTCAATCGCGTTTTACGTACTGGCGAGGAGCCCGCTTATAGCTACATACCAGCGACAGTGCATAACTACGAGAAGCGCCCGAAAGCAGACTTTGCCGTACTCAGCATGGACGAGCGGCGGGTTGAGGCGAGAAGGCTTCTGTCTGAAGCTGGGTTTGGTCCGGATAATCCCTTGGTGGTTCCCCTCCGATACAACACCCAAGATCTACAAGCCCGCCAGGCAGCTGCAGTCGGCGCCATGTGGAAACAGATCGGAGTTCAAACCGAATTGCTAAACACGGAACGGAAAATGTTGGCTTCCGACCGAATGAACAACAATTTTAGTGTTGCCCGGTACCTTCATGTCGCTGGCAACTACGAACCCGCCTCTTTCATTCAATTTATCCAATCCGAACTCAGCTCGCGCAATTTTACCCAATACGATAGCGAAGCATTTAACGCGCTCTTTCTGAAGGCTTGGCATTCCAATGATCCCGATGAACGGGCAAGATTGACCTATGATGCTGAGGTTCAGGCCTTGGCGGACCAACCCATGATACCGCTGTATTTTTATTCCGGACGGCGGTTGGTGCGCCCTAACATCAGTGGATGGGTCGATAATGCCCGGGGTGTCTATCCGACCCGCTGGCTCGCCTTCCAGGAATAAGAGCGATTCTCTAATAAATACAATGGGATAGAGAGATTCAGCCGCATTGGTCAGTTTGGTCCGGTGAATGACCGCGGTGATAACGGCAATTGCACCGCCAATAAGAGCGCACTATTCTAAGAGCAACTGGGCATCCGCCCGACCAAAAGAGAGGGAACCATGGCCACTAGCAAACTCAAGACTGATCGTCCGACTTACGCCTCTGACTTCATTCCGTCAGACGTTGAACGGGCCGTTTTCCTCGGCAACCCGGTTCTCGACAACATGATGACCAGCCTGATCGC
>WLXB01000066.1 GCA_012103295.1 Alphaproteobacteria bacterium
AAGATCGTCCAACCAGCATATTTTTTTGCCGCATGGCCCGCGCAAAGTCTCGCACAGAACCACCGGTATCAAACAGGACAAAATTGGCGACTGATGGCGTATAGGGTAATCCAATGTCATCTAATGCGGACTGAGTGACGGAGAGGCACTCCTTGATCTTACTCTTGCTAAGTGATTGAAACGCATCGTCTTGATAACTGGCGATAGCCGCCCTCAGCCCCATTACATTCAAGAAACTCATCTGTAACGGGCGAAGGCGTTTGATGATGTCTGGTCGAGCAACGGCGTAGCCAACACGAAGGCCTGCCATGCCATGAATTTTTGAAAACGTCCGGGCAAGCACAACATTTTTGCCGGCTATGACCTGGTCAATCATCGCGTTGTGCGCTGAATCATCAAGGAGGTCAACATAGGCCTCGTCAACGAATACTGTCGCTCTCCCCTCAAGTGAATCTATAAATGATCGCAGTTGATCGGCAGGCAATAATGTACCAGTGGGATTATTGGGATTACAAACGTACACAAGGCTAGTCTTGGAGGTTACTTGAGATTCCATCGCCGCGAGATCATGACGCATGTCTTGATCCAGCTGGACTTCATGCACTATGGCGCCGGTATTACGCGCATAGGCAACGAGCATTGAAAACGTAGGCTTCGCAGCAACGATTTCTCCAGATTGACCAAAACTGAGGCCAGCCATCTTTAACAATTCCCCCGAGCCGGCCGTGATCAATACGTGATCTTCACCAACGCCTTCTCGTTTCGCTATCAGCTTTCGCAAAGCGCGCCCTTCTGACGTTGCGTACATCCAACCATCTTCGAGAGATTCAGCCATCGCTCGTTGCGCGCTTTTGGATGGTCCGTAGGGGTTTTCATTCGCCACCAAGCGTATTGGCCCGTTGTCTGGTGCCGCGTATGCGCGATTGGCACCGGGCAAAGTGGAAACAGTCGCGCCAGCTAGGGCCAAGCCAATCGAACGAAAGACCTGCCGACGATCCATCCCTGTCAAATTATCTGTGATCATCGGACGCTCCTTTTGCCACTTCACAAGCATGACAGAACAGCCCCGGTGCGACAATGAAGCGCTCGCCGCGTCAAGGGCTTTCAGTGATTGAAAGAGAGAGTGTGTCGAATCCCTTGTCCAAACCCCGCGACCAGAATCCTTTAATTTCTTCGGCTTGGCCGTTGCATAGAGGCACGATTAACCATATCTGCTCTGGCTCGATTGCCATCTCGGCATCATACGCTGACGGGTCACAGCGTCCGTTCGGGTGCGAATGATAAAGCCCAACGATACGATCACTTGTTCCTCTTAGCTTGCGCATCCAGTCAAACTGACACTGTGGATCTACTAGAAAGCGACTTGGCGACTCAGCGACGTTCTCGGCAATAACAACATCCGTCACTGTCACAGGATCATCACCCGTACCAATGAGAAGTCCGCAGCATTCCCGAGGGAATGCCTTCTCAGATTCACGCGTAATCATTTCACACTGGTCATTTGTGAGTTCGACGGTGACCGTCAACGCTTTGTCTCGCCAGACTCTGACGCATTAATCGATATCTGGCCATGAACATTGCCGGAAATCGTATCGATTAAGATAATCCTTGGCGCTAGGCCGCCGCCTGACAATGTGACAACCAATCCACCAGCCACCGGCGACACGCTATCGATTTTTGTTCCTCGCGGTTGCTCTAAATCCAACAAACCAAAAGCCTGCTCAGCGGCCACTGTTGACACCAGGGGCTGGTCATCTTTGTGCCAGCCAAGCGAGAGCCCTACGACCAATACAGCGAGCAAGGCCACAAGCATGCCAGACATAACCCAAACAAGTATTTTGGCAGCATTCACGGTGAAGGTTTCCCCCGAAAGACGGTTAGACTACAAACTGTATTAACGACTGCACCATACTAGCTATAGGCCTCGACATTCAGTGCTGGAAAATACCGTCTCAATTCTGATCAGTGGCGATCACGCCGGGCAAAGGCTTGATCGCTTCCTTAATGACGCGGTCTCTTCGCTGTCGAGAACTCGTATTAAAGCTCTTATCGAATCGGGCTATGCCACCATCAACGGTCAGACCATAGAAGACCCAAATTTTCGGGTCAAACCCAACACGACGTTGACTCTCACCATTCCCGAGCCCGTAGAAGATCAACCTGAGCCCCAAAAAATTGCTCTCGATATTCTTTATGAAGATGATCAAGTCGTCGTGCTCAACAAGCCCGCCGGGCTTGTCGTTCATCCTGGGGCAGGAAACCCCGATAAGACTTTAGTTAATGCCTTGCTCGCCCATTGTGGCGATTCTTTGCGCGGGATTGGCGGCGTGAAGCGTCCGGGCATCGTCCACCGCATTGATAAAGATACATCTGGGCTCATGATTGTGGCCAAGACAGATATCGCCCATCGGGAGATATCAGCGCAGTTTTCGGCTCACACCATAGAGCGCCGCTACGATGCTCTAATTTGGGGCGTCCCATCTCCTCTCACAGATACGATAGAAGGTGCAATCGGGCGAAGCTCCAGAAACCGAAAAAAAATGGCAGTTGTCGAGACAGGAGGCAAAGAGGCCAAAACCCACTACCAGGTCATTGCATCATATGGAATGTTGGCGAGCCATGTGTCCTGCCAGCTGGAAACCGGTCGCACACACCAAATTCGCGTTCATATGACGGGTTTGGGTCATAGCTTAATTGGCGACCAGCTTTATGGACGAGGAACACGACGAGGCATTCCAGATACAGTCGGTAAAGCCGTGCGCGAGTTCAAACGCCAAGCACTTCACGCGGCTACGATTGGATTCTCTCATCCCACATCTCATAAAGATCTACGTTTTGAGGTACGACCACCAGAAGACTTTGAAACTTTAAAGACGGAACTAGAGCAATACTCCAAGCCTAGGCGAAGCCAACACTAAGATTCACTACTTATCTATTCGTCTGGCTTGTCGTCTGGCTTGTCTTCCGGCTCATACACCGACTCAACGTCTGGCCCCCATTTCAACACCAACTCTTTTTGCTGATCTTGCAAAGCTGCAATTCGTCGACCGGCTGTCATCGTCATAAAAGTCGATACAATTGACGGCGTGGTGGCATAGATCGCCCAACCGAAAGCCGCGCACCCGTAAATGACTAGAATCGCAAATACATCTGTGAGAATGCCGAATGCTGCTTCAACGGTATGTCCCTCGAACCAAAGATCGACAAGATAAGGCGACGCCCCGGCCAAGTTCATAGCTCCCACACAAACGCCACCATATATGCCCTTCCCTCGCTCCATAATGAATGCGACCCCACTCGGTAAGAGTGCAAACATCAACACAATCATCGTCGGAACGATCATCAATCCGATTGGGATGGCGAGCATCAGGTAAAGAAAGACCCGGCTCTTATTCATTTTGGCTGCGGGCGCAACATGAGGATCGCTAGGCATTGTCTAAAATGCCTTCCCGATAAGTGTAACGGTGTAGGCGAGAAGCATAATAACGACAGCAACCCCTGCCCCAGCCTGACGTCCCATCTTCTGGGCGTTCTCATCCCTGTCCATTTGCCCGGTTTGCAGCTCATACATTTGCTTTTCCGCCGCCGCGAATTCCGCTTTGGCCCATGCGAAACCTTCGGCGTCGCGTTGGCGTTCCTCTGGATTATCAACAAAATTGTACAGTTCAGGGAGGTTTCCTTTGCGCACGAGCTTCGGAATCTCTCTCTCAATGTCTTTACGCTTCTGCCGATTCTGATAGCTATTGATGATTGGCCCCATGAGGCCACCAACCCAACCGGCTAATCCAAACACAGCTTCAGGTCCGAGCCGCCATTGGACGATGGCTAGCACACTGAGCATACCCGTGGTTGCTCGATCCGGCCTGTCGTCGTTCATCGCATCAATTTGTGTGCCAGTACCCTTCGCATACCGTGAGCGCAAGAAAGCCGAGATATGACGGTCAACAGGCCACATCTTTGTGTTGGCCGACTTCGAGACGATGTCCAATGCCGGCAGAACGCTTTTTACTTCCAAGACGTATTGGCTAGAGATCAACGGGCTCAGACAATAAAGCCATTCGTTGAGTTCATACACGCAGCGCTCTATACCCGCGCCAGAATTCGTATCCTTCATATAATTCTTAAGATCTTTAAAGACACCTTCCCATTGGGCGTGATCAGGGTGATAAGCCGTCTGTGACGAAACCCAATACCGCCAAAAATCTCGACTGATGAAATCGATATAGGGCTGAAGAGTTTTTTTCTGCAGCATTGCGATCGCTAGCGATGTCCCAAAACCTTCTAAGCTCGTGGAGAATGTTCGGTATCGGATCGGAGCATCCGGATCCATGAGCATTAGGACTCGTGTAACAAGATTATCGTCTGACTCTTTCTGATCACCCGGCATTGCCTGAGTTGTCTTGGTCACCGCTGCGATAGCATCCGCCAAGTTGTTGTTCTCAAGCCCCCGACGTATCCATATTTCCAAGGAGCCATCGTTGATAATTTTTGCTGCATCATCCCAATGACGATGCATCACAATAGATAGGGGTCTGCATGACCAGAATTCGTCCTCCGCAAATTTAAAGCCACGCTGTGAATGAGACTCCGATTTGGCTTGAACCGGAGTCATCCTCTTCCCATTGATCCAAAGATCAATATTCTCGACGGCCCATCTTTGCTCTGGGTCATCAGTTAAAAGGCCACGCATACACTCAATCAAAGAAACAGGTAGGCGCTCTTCACCTGCCAGTGCCGCGTATGATCCCACTTTAACTTTCTTATCTATGATTTCGTCATCGGACATTCCGGCCATCGGGTTGCGACCGAGGGCGAGCATCAACAATGTCACGCCAAATGAATACATATCGTCGGCATACATGCCGGATCCGCGCCCATAGACACCGCACATACCAGATTCGATTGACTCTAAAACAACGGGTTGATCGCCCGCCGCAACGGATGTGCAGCAATCACCCAGCACGATCTTCTGACGGCCTTCGTCCATGTAATAGAGATTGTCCGGCCTAATGGCGCGGTGCGTTATGCCCTTCTGGCCAAGTTCAATTAAGGCATCGGCAATGGGTTTGATGACCAACTTAGGAAACTGGTGATCAGGTATCCTTTCTCGAACGGCGGATAGACTGTCCATAACGCGCCCACCTAAGGGGCGATAATAGATAATGATGATGCATTTTCGGTTTGCGGGAGGCCAATCGGCGGCACCCCAATCCACCATTTGCAGCGTATTTGGAATTTCATTGCCCTTTAAGATTCTCATCACACTGATGCGAGCCAACATTTCTGGCTTACTGACCAATGCGTACAGAGCCCTGCCGGGCTGTTTTCTGTCTTCCACTTCGAATGCCAGTCCGTTTGGCATATCCAAGCTGGGAATAGGACGGTCATAAAAGATGCTGTACCGGTCACGTACAGTAATGAGGCCTCCCCCTGCCGGGACTGGCTCAGCCACCTTTTCAGACTCTTTTTTATTTTCTGCAGCCGCTTTTTCGGCAGATTCCTCTGACGCAGCGTCTTTCGACGAAGCAGGCGCACCTGTCCCCTCTGCCTGTTCGTCAGGCGTTTCGGGCTCAGATCGTTGTTCTACCGCCTGTTCAGCCATGGAGCGTCGTATTCTCGCGCGCACTTGGGACGTTTGACCGTCCGGCTCATATACTAGGATTCACCATACCCCAACATATCAGCGTTACCGAAGCATTAACCCTAACCAGGTGAAATCGATAGGTTAGTCGGCAAATGGATCCCGGACTAAAATGGTATCTTCCCGCTCCGGGCTAGTGGACAAAAGGGCGACTGGCGCCTCAATAAGCTCTTCGACACGACGGATATACTTGATTGCTTCCGCTGGAAGATCAGCCCAGGAGCGCGCACCTTGGGTACTTTGACGCCACCCATCCAGGCTCTCATAGACCGGCACGACAGCCGCTTGGTCGGCCATGGACGAAGGGAAGCGCGTAATCCGCTTCCCATTCAATTCGTAGGCGATACAGACCTTAAGCTCTTCGAGCGCATCAAGCACATCCAGCTTCGTCAGAGCGATTCCAGTAATTCCCCCTACCTTGATGGCTTGACGCACCATAACAGCATCAAACCATCCGCACCGGCGCTGACGACCAGTGACCGTTCCAAATTCTCGGCCCCGCTCTCCCAATGTCTTCCCTACTTCATCTTCAAGCTCGGTGGGAAATGGACCGGATCCAACCCGGGTTGTGTATGACTTTGTAATACCGAGGACATAACCGACAGCTGCTGGGCCTAGCCCTGATCCAACGGCAGCTTGTCCGGCGACTGTATTCGACGAGGTCACGTAAGGGTATGTTCCGTGGTCAAGGTCCAGCATTGCGCCTTGAGCCCCTTCAAACAGAATGCGCTGGCCGTCCCGTCTCGCATCATCAAGTTTTTCCCAAGCTGCAACAGCATAAGGAAGGATTTGAGGAGTTAAGTCAGCCAAACCTGACACTATGTCTTCACTGTTCAGTTCCGGCTGGCCCAACCCTCGCAACAACGCGTTGTGATGCTCTAGAAGACGGTCAACTTTAAACGCGACCGTATCGGGATCTTTGAGATCGCATACACGTATGGCACGACGGGCAATCTTATCTTCGTACGCCGGGCCTATCCCGCGACCTGTTGTGCCAATCTTAGCATTCCCGGCGGCCTCTTCTCTCGCGAGGTCCAAGTTCCGGTGTAGCGGTAGAATAAGGCAAGCGTTGTCTGCGATGTAGAGCACATCAGGGTCAACGCGAACCCCTTGTGCCTTCACCCTTTCTATTTCTTCAAGCAAAGCCCACGCGTCAATCACAACACCATTGCCAATGACTGAAGGTTTACCTCGTACCGTGCCCGACGGCAGAAGACTTAGCTTGTAGGTCTGTCCATCAACGACGAGGGTATGGCCAGCGTTGTGCCCCCCTTGAAAACGCACGACCACATCGGCGCGCTCGGACAGCCAATCGACGACCTTTCCCTTACCCTCATCACCCCACTGGGCACCAACTACCGCAACATTTGTCATGCCCGATTATCCTTCGCTGGATACATCAACGACTTCTCCATCTTGAAACATGTGTGAACACCCGAGCGCCTTAGCATCTGACAAAGAGTCAGTTTCGGTTGATAAGGAAACACGAACTCGAAATCCGTCGCTTTGTAATTTTCCAATTGCGTTTCGCGTAGTGCCATACGGTGCATAGACGCAGGACATAAGCGAAGAATGCGGCGCCACAGGCAAAAGTGCGTCCATAAAGAGCGTCGCGCCCGTCGCCGGTTCAATAACGTCATCTCCGTGATCGACGTGATACCGACCGCCGCGTCCAATCTCTCGCGTGCTGCCTTTCGCGAAAAGAAAGAAGGTCACGCCGGTGTGATATTGCAATCCACGATTCTCTACAAGATCAACTGTCAGCTTTAGGTCGGGCGACACAGCTTTCACGGTATCGGCAACCTCAAATAGCGTCTCTAAGTGAGCGGCCGCCGCAGCGGGCAAGTCAATTTTGCCGAGTACGTCACGCGCTACACTCAACGGACCTGAAGCTTCGACTAAAGCTGACAGAATGTCAGCCTGGGCACCGCCCAGCCTTCGAATTTCAGCGGCATCTTTATGATTCAGGGCCGAGTAAAGTGCATCCGTGTCATTGTCATCCAACTCTACTGATTCTAGTAGCGATGGCACGAGCGGCGGCAATGCTAAATCGATCGTGATATCTTTGATATCCAGACTCACCACTGCCTGCACGGCGACGATTATCGCCTCTGCATCAGCGGCAACACTTTCTGGGCCAACCAACTCAAAACCAACCTGAGTAAACTGCCGCTCTGGCCTCAACTGATGCCCCTTAACCCGAAGCACTTGCCCCGCATACATTAGACGCAGAGGGCGAGGAGCATTTTGCAAACGAGTAGACGCCAATCGAGCGATCTGCGCTGTAACGTCGGCGCGAATGCCGAGCGTGCGCTGAGATATAGGGTCCACCATCCGAAAAATACGATCGGCGGTTGCCGCACCCATCCCCGCCAAAAGAGTGCTCTCGAACTCGACCAGTGGTGGTGAGACCCGGTCATAGCCGTTGGCGTTAAATGATGCCGTGAGCCGCTCGACCAAATTGGCCTCCGCCTCAGCATCGCTGGGAAGAACGTCGCGCAAGCCTTCGGGCAGCAAGGTCGGACTGGCTGTTTCGGACATGACTTTCGGGCCTGAGTGGTGCTGAGCGTGGAATGGGACTCGAGGGGAAAATGTTCCTCAAGTAGGTATCCGAGTTCTACCGGCCCTACCGCATCAGAGCAATGGAAATTCCCAAAAAAGACCTAGAAAGCTAGTGTTTGAGCCTGCTGGACTTGAGGTAGATCACGCACTTTCGCGAGCAAGGACTCGTCAATTTCCTGATCGAGCTGCAGCAACGCGATGGCGTCACTTCCTTTGGTGGGCCGACCCAGGTGGAATGAAGCAATATTTACCCCCGCATCACCGAGGGCGCTTCCAAGATCGCCAATAAATCCAGGTTTGTCATCGTTTATGACGTACAGCATGTGAGGACCGACTTCGGCCTCCAAGTTGATGCCGTTGACATCAACCAACCTCGGTAAGCTATCGCCAAACAACGTGCCTGAAATAGTACGCGTTTGCCGCTCAGTCGTGACCGTCAATGAGATCAACGTATGATAGCGATCACTGCCATCTTTCTTCACTTCACTAATCTCAATGTCGCGCTCGCGGGCAATCACCGGGGCATTCACCATATTCACGCTCTCCATCAAGGGTGAAAGTAGACCTTGAATCGCGATCGCGGATAACGGACGGGTGTTCAACTCAGCGACCGCGCCAGAGTAAGAAATAGAAACCTTGCTAATACTGCTTTGAGTTACCTGTCCTGCGAAACTACCAAGCTGCTCAGCGAGTTTTAGATAAGGCTTTAGCCGTGGGGCGTCTTCCGCGCTGACGGATGCCATATTCAAGGCATTGGTCACAGCCCCGGACATAAGATAGTCAGAAATTTGCTCGGCGACTTGGATGGCAACGTTTTCCTGAGCCTCGGATGTTGATGCTCCCAAGTGCGGTGTGCAAACGACATTCTCCATGCCGAATAAAATATTCTCTTTCGCGGGTTCCTCTTCGAATACATCGAACGCCGCCCCTGCGACATGACCGTCTTCTAGGGCCTTTTTAAGATCAGCCTCAACGACAAGTCCGCCGCGTGCACAGTTGATGATTCGAACGCCCTTCTTCATCGTCTTAATGGCTGCCGCGTCGATCATATTCCGGGTTTGATCCGTAAGCGGTGTATGTAGAGTGATAAAGTCTGCCCGTGCAATTAGGTCATCTAACTCAGCTTTCTCAACACCAAGCTCAACAGCCCTATCAACAGAAAGGTATGGGTCAAATGCAACGACCTTCATCTTCAAACCGAGCGCTCGGCTTGCGACAATTGACCCGATATTGCCGCACCCTACGAGACCGAGTGTTTTCCCGTACAACTCAACGCCCATAAAACGGGATTTTTCCCATTTGCCCTGATGAGTAGACTCGTTGGCCTGAGGAATTTGGCGTGCCAAGGCCATCATCATTGAAATAGCGTGTTCTGCGGTCGTAATCGCATTGCCGAACGGCGTGTTCATTACAACGACACCGTTCTGCGTGGCGGCCGGCGTATCGACATTGTCGACGCCAATTCCGGCTCGGCCAACTACTTTGAGGTTATTCGCGGCCGCTAATACTTCCGGCGTAACCTTTGTTGAGGAGCGAATGGCAAGACCATCATACTCACCGATACAAGCGATCAACTCTTCTGGGCTCATACCGGTCTTAACGTCGACGTCTACACCGCGGTCCTTGAAGACCTGTACAGCTTGTTCACTCAACTTATCTGAAATTAGTACCTTGGGCATTACCGTTATCCTACTTGCTCCGCCATCACCTGCCCGTAAGCCCAATCAAGCCACGGACAAAGCGCTTCAATATCAACTGTCTCTACAGTCGCCCCACCCCAGATTCTAAGACCCGGTGGTGCATCGCGATAGGCACCGATGTCGAATGCCGCCCCCTCCGCATCAAGCAACGATACGATCTTTTTTGCAGCCGCCGATTGATCTTTGTCGTCGAGCGCCGTGAACCAGTCTGCAACGATCGTCAGGCAAATTGATGTACAGGACCTTGTTGAAAGGTCTGACGCAAGAAAACTCGCCCAATCGGATTTCTCAACCCAATTCGTAAGAGCGCTCAGGTTTGCTTCTGATCGTTGGGCGATTGCAGTTTGCCCGCCTTCTTGTTCGACCCATTTCAAAGCGTCTAACGCGTCTTCTACGCAAAGCATAGACACTGTGTTGATGGTCGCGCCCGCAAAAATATCAGCGTTAAATTTACCACCCTTGGTCATGCGAAAGAGTTTCGGCATCGGCCATGGCGGATCATAACTCTCGAGCCGTTCGACGGCACGTGGGCTTAATACAAGCATGCCATGTTGCGCTTCGCCGCCCAGAACTTTTTGCCACGAGTATGTAACAACGTCGAGTTTTGACCATGCCAAATCCATTGCAAACACTGCGGACGTAGCGTCACAAAATGTTAGGCCAGTGCGATCATCCGATATCCAGTCACCATTCGGCACCCGGACACCAGAGGTCGTACCGTTCCAAGTGAATATAACGTCACGAGAGAAGTCGACTTGATTGAGTTCGGGTAAAGAACCGTAATCGGCTTTAAGTGAACGTACGTCTTCAAGTTTCAATTGCTTGACGACATCGGTCACCCAACCTTCGCCGAAACTTTCCCAAGCCAACATGTCAACGCCGCGGGCTCCGAGCATGGACCACATCGCCATTTCCATTGCACCGGTGTCGGAGCCCGGAACAATACCGATGTAGTAGTCTTTAGGGATTCCTAAAATAGCCCGAGATCGATCTGAAACCTCTTGAATACGGGCTTTAGCCGGCTTCGCCCGGTGTGACCGCCCGACGAGAGCATCAGACAAGACCGATACACCCCACCCGGGACGTTTCGCACATGGTCCCGAGGAAAAATTTGGATTATTGGGACGCGCGTTTGGCTTCGCAGCAATAGTCATGGATGCGGTGCCTTCCTAAATCAGACAAACTAGAGGGTTACACCAGAGCACCAACGCCTGGGCGTCTGGACGAACGGGCGCGGATACTACGTACGGCACGGGGACGCGTCAACGCGGCGGTTTCGAAATATCACAGCCCCCAGTACCACGGTGCAAAGAAGGAAAAAGCCAGCCAAACCACCAAAACCAAAGGCAAACCACCTCTAACAAAGTCGCTGAACTGATACTGGCCCGGCCCCATCACGAGGGGGTTGGTCTGATAGCCCATTGGAGTCGCGAACGAGCAGTTGCAAGCGAAGAGACACGTGATCGCAAAAATCCGTGGGTCAATCCCCAGGCTCGCTGCCAGCCCCACACCAATCGGGGTAAATAGGACCGCGCAGGCGTTATTGCTGAGCATGTTCGTAAACAGGGCGACCACGAGAAAAAAGACCGACAAAAGTACCGGAGGCGATGCCGAACCGAATAGCCCGACAATAACGCCAGCCAGATAGGCTGCCCCCCCAGTGGCCGTCATCGCGGTTCCCAACGCCAAAGATGTCCCCACCAGTAGGTATATGGTGCGATCAATAGCCCGACCCGCTTGCCGCAAATTCATACATCCGGTAAGGATCATCGCTGTTGCTGCGGCGATGGCTGCCGTAGTGATACTCACCAGTCCAACAGCGGCACAGCCGATCGCTATGCCAAATATCGCTACAGCGCGTTTGGCATGAGTCCGATTAGGAATAATATCTCTGGTTCCCGAGATAAGAACAACGTCGCGCTCAGGTCTCAGTGCCTCTAGGCGATCCGGACGACCTTTTAGTAAAAGCACGTCGCCCGACTGCAGTCGAATATTAGTCATACGCGCCGCAGTCATTTGCGCACGTCGCTGTATTCCCAGAAAAATTGCTCTCTGGCTCTGTTGCAGTTCAAATTGTTCAAGGGTCAAACCGACCATTCTTGATGTCGGCGTGATCATTGCTTCTACCAGCACAGTGTCACGGTCTTCGGGTGATTCGTCCAGATTGTCCTCAGCAGATTCTTCGTATTCTTTGACTCGTGTTTCTTGCAAATCTAAACCGTACGGCAGTGGAGGATGAAAGAGTCCCTGATGTCGACTTGCAACTTCGGTAAGTGCCTGCCGCGTAGCGGCTATGACGAACGTGTCGCCCGCATGGATCGCATAATCGTCAAAGGGCGGCAAGATGGTGTCACCACGTCGAAAAATCGTCCTAACTGTGACGCCAGGCAAGGATTTAAACGCGCCAGCCAAGGCAGCCTCACCCATAAGGCCTGAGTCCGCCGGCACGACGAACTGAGAGATGTAATGACGACCACCAGATACAGCAGAAGATGCACTTTTCCGCTCCGGCATAATGATGGGCAATATGAAGAGGACGTAAATGATAGCAACACCCGCCAGCACTAACCCGAGCGGGGTGATTTCAAAGAACGTCAACGGCCGCAATCCTTGTTGGCTCATTGAGCTGGAAATCAATAGATTAGTGCTCGAACCAACTAAGGTCGTCATACCGCCCAAAATCGCAGCGTAGGACAGAGGCATCATCGTGCGGCTGACTGATAAACCGGTTTTCTGTGCAACTGACTGCAGGATTGGAATAAAGATCAGAACGATTGGTGTGTTGTTGAGAAATGCAGATAGTGCGGCAACAAGCAGCAAGACCAACGCCAATAATATAATTCTTGGCAACCGAGTCCGGCTGATGAGGTTTCCCAAGCTTTCAAGAGCACCGGTTCTTACGATTCCTTCGCCGACCACAAGCAACGCCATTACCGCGATCAGCGCTGGATTAGAAAAACCGCCAAGCAGAATTTCCGCGTCTAGGAGATTGACATCATAAGTGCCGGTCAACGGAACGATTTGGAAAAACAGCAACAAAGTAGTCAGCACCAGAAGTGAACTGACTTCTAAGGATAGCCATTGAGTCACGTATAGGGTTAGCAAAGCGACAGCTAACCCTAAAACGACCCACATCTGAATAGTCGTTTCGAAACCAGTCATAGACTAGGATCCCGCTCGATCACGATATGGATCTGCATTCAATGTGTGACCATGGTTTAGAGGTCCATGACCGCTTCCAAACCCTGGAGCAGTCTCAATCGCTGTTAGAACATAGTCTCTAGCGCGTTCGACAGCCGTGGCCAATGATTGGTTCTGTGCGAGACTGACAGCTATTGCTGACGCCAAAGTACATCCGGTACCGTGGGTTGAAGACGACACAATTCTGCGCCCCTCAAATTTCTGCACAGCGCTGTCTGTAATAAGCATGTCGACGATATGGTCGCCCTCAAGGTGCCCCCCCTTCAACAACACTGCCTTTGCACTGAGTTGACGAAGTTTGTCTATCGCTGCATCCATGTCTGAGACAGTTTTTATTTCCAACCCCGTCAACACCTCCGCCTCGGGTAAATTGGGAGTAACAATTGTCGCACCAGAAATCAGGCGTTTCTTTAATTCGCCGACTGCATCCTCAGAGATGAGCCGGTGACCACCCTTCGCAACCATAACCGGATCGACAACACGTGGAATATCAGCGCCCAAGTTGTCTATCGCTGTCGCGACAGCGTCGATCACCTCAATTGATCCGAGCATGCCCGTCTTAATAACGTCAGCACCAATGTCAGACAAAACTGTACCGATCTGGGCCGCGACGAAAGCCGGTGGTAGGGCGTGAACACCATGGACCGCATTCGTGTCTTGATCTGTTACTGCGGTAATCGCTGTCGCCGAAAAACCGCCAAGCGCGGTAACGGTTTTGATATCTGCCTGAATGCCAGCGCCGCCGCCAGAGTCTGACCCCGCGACGACAAGAACTCGACCTCGAAGCTCTAATGCTGACATCGAATCGTTACCTGAAAACCGCTAAGCTGCAGCTGCTTCAATAACTGCAGCAACATCTTCAACGACGGATTGCACTTCAGCCGCATCATCGCCTTCAGCCATAACCCGTATCAAAGGTTCCGTCCCCGACTTGCGAATCAACAAACGCCCGGAAGAGTTTAGGCGTGCTTCTGCAGCAGCGATGGCATCCTTTACGGATGCAACATCGAGTAACTTTTGGGCCAACGACACGTCATCGAGACGTACGTTCTTCAACAGCTGGGGCACAGCTTCGAACGAACGAAATAGGGCGCTTGCGGGTTGATCCCCCTCGGCCAAATCCGCTAGCAACTGAAGGCCGGCCATTAATCCATCACCCGTCGTTGCGTGTCGGCCAAGAATCACATGGCCAGACTGCTCGCCGCCAAGATTGAAGCCGCCCTCCTCCATTCGTGCGGATACGTAGCGATCTCCGACTTGAGTCCGTTCCAAAATCAGCCCTAGGCCTTCTAAATACCGTTCCAGGCCCAAGTTGCTCATTACCGTCGAAACAACCCCACTCCCTGACAGTTCGCCGGACTGGTGCCAGCGTCGCGCAATAGCGGCAAGAATCTGATCGCCATCAACGATGGTGCCCAGTTCGTCACAAACGACGATGCGATCTGCATCACCATCGAGCGCCATACCAAAATCTGCGCCCACCTCTTTTACTTTGGCAGCCATGTGCGCGGGATACAGTGATCCACAGTCTTTATTAATGTTGAAACCGTTTGGATCAACGCCGAGGGGGATGACATCGGCGCCAAGCTCCCACAATACCGCTGGTGCAACCTTGTAAGCCGCACCGTGGGCGCAATCGACAACAACCTTCAAGCCATTGAGACGCAAGTTGCGCGGGAAAGTGTTTTTGACGAACTCGATATACCGCACCGCCCCAGTGCCATTATCAAGCCTTTGTGCCCGGCCCAACTCATCCGATCCGACGCGAAGGTTGTCTGTGTCTCCGGCCATGAGGGATTCAATCTCAGCTTCAATACCGTCGGATAGTTTAAATCCATCGGGGCCGAATAGTTTGATCCCATTGTCTTCGTAGGCGTTGTGAGAAGCGGATAGCATAACGCCAATATCACAGCGCAATGAACGCGTGAGCATCGCAATGCCCGGTGTCGGAATTGGCCCCACGAGTATAACGTCCATGCCGACTGCAATAAATCCAGCGGTCAGGGCAGGTTCGAGCATGTAGCCAGACAGGCGTGTGTCTTTACCAATGACTACGGTGTGTCGATGGTCTCCACGCGTGAACTTATGCCCAGCGGCCATACCAAGCTTGAGCGCCATTTCCGCCGTCATAGGGTCCTGGTTTGCGGTCCCCCGCACACCATCTGTCCCGAACAGTTTTTCCACTGTCATTGTGCCTGGCTCTCCCGCCCTTCTATCCGAGGTCATACTTTAGAGCCTTTTCATGGCCCATGGACTTTATTCGATCAAGCCATGTCGGCGGTCTTAGCCGAGTATTCCCATATTGTTAGGGCTTGCCGTGTCTCCGCGACATCGTGAACTCGCAAAATACCGGCTCCTTGTGCAGCGCCAGCCAGCGCGGCTGCAATTGACCCTGCAACCCTGGACTTTGGGTCTTTGGCTCCAGCGAGACGACCAATAAAGCTTTTTCGAGATGCCCCAAGCATCAACCCACATCCTAATCCGTGGAACATCGCCAGAGCATTGATGATTTCAGCGTTGTGAATATCAGTTTTTCCAAAGCCGATTCCCGGATCGACGCATATGGACGCAAGGTCCATGCCAGCCTTTTGGCATGTATCGACTCGCGCGGCCAAATAATCAAATACGTCAGCGACAACCCAGTCATATGATGGCGCACTTTGCATGGTTTCAGGTTCGCCCTGCATGTGCATCAGAATAACAGACGCCTTGTGCTTTACGGCGACCTCCAAGGCATCAGGATCACCAGACAACGCCGTGACATCGTTAATGATTCTGGCTCCCGCTGACAATGAAGCAGACATCGTCGACGCATTGCGTGTGTCGATAGAAACAATGAACCCTTTCTCCGCCAACGCCTTCACAACAGGGACAACGCGTTTCTGCTCGGTCTCAGTATCGATAGGCGTTGCTCCAGGTCGCGTAGACTCACCGCCAATATCAAGTATGCCGGCGCCGGCCTCGGCCAATGCAATCGCGTGTTCGACCGCCCTCTCTGTTGTCGCGTAATCGCCGCCGTCGGAAAAACTATCGGGTGTAACGTTGACGACGCCCATAATCGACGGCTGATTCAGCGATAATCCGGCATAGTGCGATCTCGGCTTCGCTATCGCGTCGAGCAAAAAGGAAAAACGCTCCTGCAAATTCGAGTCGAGAATATGGCGCCAGGGCTCGAATGCTGTAACCGCCGCAGCGTACTTACGCACTGTATCGCCCTCGCGAACAACAAGTTCAACAGAGGAAAAAGCATGCCCGTTGCCCAACAAGGGCAGCGCGTGCCCTGCCTCAATTAATGAAGCAGAGGTGTCACCAGCTGTAATACCGCGAGGCACGCAATACAGGTTTGATGCAGCCGTGCCGCTGAGAGATTTAGGTGACGGAAGTCCGCTGGTAATTCGCGTCACGTGTTGGGTTGTGGTTCCGGCTCCGGCCCAAGCCCACCTGAGTCTGGCTCCTCGCCACCACTGTCCGTTGTTTGGACCGATGTTCTACGGCCCGGCGGACGTGGGCGTTTTGTCGGCTTATCGGATTTATCTATGCTTTCACCGCGCAATAAAGCCTCAATCTCGTCACGAGATAGAGTCTCATACTCAAGCAGCCCTTTCGCAACGACTTCCAGATCATCTTTATACTCGTCGAGAATTTTACGGGCCGTCTTTTCCCCTTCCTCGACAAACCGACGCACTTCTTGATCGATCAATTGAGCCGTTGCATCGGAGACGTTCTTTTGCTGCGCAACGGAATGCCCAAGAAAGACCTCTTCCTGATCGGCATTGTACCGCAGTGGACCAAGCCTCTCGGAAAAACCGAACTCAGTGACCATACGGCGCGCAATATCTGTTGCTCGCTTGAGATCATCAGAGGCACCAGTCGTCACGTGCTGTTCACCAAATATCATTTCTTCAGCAACCCGACCACCAAACAAGCTAGCGATCATGGCTTTTAGTTCCATCTGCGACTGACTGTATTTGTCGCGTTCTGGCAAAAACATCGTTACGCCGAGGGCACGACCACGAGGAATGATGGTCACTTTATGCAGCGGCTCATGCCCTTCTGCATGCATCATAATCAACGCATGACCGGCCTCATGGTAGGCCGTCAATTTCTTTTCATCTTCCGTCATGACCATTGACCGACGCTCGGCGCCCATCATGACTTTATCTTTGGCTTCTTCGAACTCATGCATCGTTACAACGCGTTTCGCTTTCCGCGCTGCCAACAAAGCCGCTTCGTTTACGAGGTTAGCCAGATCAGCGCCAGAGAATCCCGGCGTGCCTCGAGCGATCACTTTCAGGTCAACATCAGGGGAAACTGGTGTTTTCCGGGTGTGAACTTTGAGTATTTTTTCGCGGCCCATGATGTCTGGATTGGGCACAACAACTTGTCGATCAAAGCGGCCCGGTCGCAGCAAAGCTGGGTCCAAAACATCAGGACGGTTCGTTGCAGCAATAAGGATTACACCTTCGTTTGCTTCGAAGCCGTCCATTTCAACCAGCAACTGATTCAATGTTTGTTCGCGTTCGTCGTTTCCGCCGCCCAGCCCCGCACCTCGGTGACGACCAACGGCATCTATTTCGTCAATAAAGATAATGCAGGGTGCATTTTTTTTGCCTTGCTCAAACATGTCGCGGACGCGGCTGGCACCAACACCGACAAACATTTCGACGAAATCAGAACCCGAGATCGTAAAGAATGGAACGTTGGCTTCGCCAGCGATTGAGCGGGCGAGCAATGTTTTACCCGTTCCAGGGGGGCCTACCAAAAGCACGCCCTTCGGAATCTTGCCACCGAGACGCTGAAACTTGCCAGGATCACGAAGAAATTCGACAACTTCTTCTAGTTCCTGTTTTGCTTCGTCAATTCCAGCAACATCTTCGAAGGTCACCCTGCCCTGCTTTTCTGTCAGCAGTTTGGCCCGAGACTTTCCGAAGCCCATCGCCTTGCCACCACCGCCTTGCATTTGGCGCATGAAGAAAATCCACACACCAATGAGCAGCAACATTGGGAACCAAGAAATCAGGATGCTCCACAATGTCGTCTCGCCGTCAGAGCGAGGCATTGCTTTGATGTCAACGCCATTGGACCGAAGAGACGGAACGAGAGAGGGATCTTCTGGAGCATACGTCCGGAACGGAGTTCCATCGCGAGTCTTTCCAGAAATATTGTTGCCCTGAATGGTAACGCTGTTGACCTCATTGCCTTCAACCGAAGCCATGAACTCGGTAAAGGACATTTCGCGACTTTGGGTACGGGAGGTCGGTGCCTGAAACAGATTAAATAAGGCAACAATCAAAACCAGGATGATGACCCAGAGGACTAAGTTTCGGCTGATATTCACACCTGATCCTTTATTCTTTCGATCCGCAGATGACTTGATCACAGTTCGCCCTGTAACCCACGCCAATGCGTCTTTATGTCCCAATTAAATAGGGTGCGCACTCAATAACGCAAGCCGCGAAACCGCCCAACGGATGCGTCTTTCTGTCTAATGCCGCTTAACCGACTAACAGACTACCGTCACAAAAGCATAACCCATTGTAATTTCATCGTTTTTTCTCTTCCAACGATACCAACAACTTTGCGTCTTTCACCCGTAGCTGACAGCCGTGTAAAGTTCTATCGGACCATTTTGTATCACCCAAAGCGGCATATAGATTGGCGAGACTGTCAAAACGAGGCGGATAAATAGCACCTGACACGTGCTTCAAACAGCCTGCGAGGCAACGTAAACCCACCTCCTCCGGCGCATCAATTAGCGTTAAGAGGTCAAGTTCAATGCCCCCAGTGTCGGTGTGCTTT
>WLXB01000193.1 GCA_012103295.1 Alphaproteobacteria bacterium
GCCCATACGGATGTTGCCATGGAGCTCGCCAAGCACTGCGGTTCGACAGGGTGGGTCTCTGGAATCATCGGCAGCCACAATTGGTGGCTAGGCAAGTACGAGCCCGATGCTCAACACGAAGTCTGGGAAGACAATCCAGACGCTTTGGTTGGTGCCGCGTTCGCCTCTCAGCCCGGCTCCGGCGGTAAACCTCAAGACGGCGGAATCACCGTCTCCGGCACGTGGATGTATTGCTCCGGCATCGAACATTGCGATTGGGTGTCCTTGATGACTCCGGTGTTTGATGGCGATGGGCCTCCAGATCTAAACATGGTTCTGCTTAAGAAGGGCGAGTATAAAATTGACGACGTCTGGTTCTCGCCAGGCATGCGGGCGACCGGATCAAACAACGTGGTGGTTGAAGACCTGTTTGTGCCGGCCCACCGAGTCACGCGCGTCGCTGAATTGAACAGCAAAGATTCACCGGGCTGCAAGCTCAACACCAGCGCTGTTTACAAACTGCCGATGCTTGATGTCTTTGGCTACTCAGTTGCTATCCCAACTCTTGGCTGCGCGATGGGAACACTCGATCACTTCATCAACGGCATGCGTGGCCGCAAGGGCCATGACAAATCTAAGCTTGCAGAATTGCAAAGCCTACAGCTCAGAGCAGCTGAGTCATCTGCCGAGATCGATGCAGCCCATGCCGTCTACAGGACAGACCTCGCCCATATGTGGGCCGCTGCCGATGATGACAGGAACCTTCGGCCTGACGAGCTTCTCAAGTTCAAACGCAATTGCGCCTTTGTTGCCACCCTGTCCAAACGGGCCGCGTCGCGCGTGATTGAGTCCATGGGGGCTGGCGGCATGAGCGATGGCAATCCGGCTCATACTTCATTCTCCGACACATTGGCTGGTGCGGCCCACGGGGCACTGTCCTGGGACAGAAACGCCACGTTCTGGGGTAAGCAGTTGTTCGGCTTGAACGACGGTCAATCGGATTTGGATCGACGCACCGCCGCTGCGGCGAAGGACTAGGGTGTGGCGCCGGACTCTGCCGACGCGAGTTCGATCACCGTTGAGGACCTTGTCGCGCGGGCCGCGGCGCTAGGGCCAAAACTGGCCGAACGTCGCGACAAGACCCAAAACCTAAAACGCCTCCCTGATGAAACCGTCGCCGACCTGATCAACAACGGACTGATCAACGCCTGCCAGCCGGCGCGGTTCGGCGGTCCGGAATTACCCTTTGGGTCTCACACCGACGTCGCCATGGAGATAGCGCGGCATTGCTCGTCCACCGGATGGGTGGTCGGAATTCTTGGCAGCCACGATTGGTGGCTCGCCAAGTGCAGCCCGGAAGTTCAAGAAGAAATTTGGGGCGCTGACCCCAAGGCCTGGGTTGCCGGCGCCTTCGCGTTTAAAAAATCTGAAGTCCAGGCGGTCGATGGGGGATATAAGCTTTCTGGTGAATGGGTGTTCGCGTCTGGCGTGATCGCCGATGGCTGGTTCGCCATCATGGTCTACGTCCCGCAAGACGATGGCACCACTACGCCAACCATGATGATTTTGCCATCTACGGACTTTCGCATTAATCCGGTTTGGGATCCGCCCGGTTTAGCCGGCACCGGTAGTCACAATGTTGTGGTCGATGATGTTTTCGTTCCGACACACCGAACAATCTCCTTCTTAGACCTCAATCTACGGAAATCGCCGGGCCAAACATTGAATCCAGGCTGGACGTACAACCTACCAATGCCGCGCGTCGTTCAGTACTCAGTCGCAGGCCCCGTCATCGGTATGGCCCGTGCCGCACTGGATGCCTTTTGCGACAACATCAAATCTCGGCAATCCATCGTCGATGGTAAAAAGCTGGATAGCTTCGCGACGCTGCATGTGCGCATCGCCGAGTCAGCCGCGGAAATCGATGCGGCCAAAGACATCTACGACGCCGACATGCGTATAATGCGCGAGATGGCAGAAGCGGACCGCGACATGACGCAACAGGAGCAGTATCGCATTCGCCGCAACTGCGCGTATTTGTCGCTGATGTGCCGCCGTGCCACCCAACGGTTAGCGGAAGCGCTTGGCGGCGGTGGACTCTCAGCCGACAATCTCGTTCATCGGGCTAATCAGGATGTGTTGGCGGCAACCGGGCATCAAGCCTTGTCCTGGGACGGCAACGCCGTGCCCTATGGCAAACTGATGCTAGGCTTGGACCCCGACAAACTACCCGGCCAAGCAAATTCCTAGAACTTAGTCGGCGTTGCTTGCCTGCAAAAGCAGCGCGCTCAAACCTTCGTCGACAATACCCAATTGACCGAGCTGCTCGACGATGTTGGCGAGATACTCAAGGCTACGTCCTTCCGAGCCCGTACCCTGCAGCAGATACTGAATCTTCTGCTGTACTGGCCAATGTCCGGCGAACTGATCGTGTTCCACATCAGCGACGTAAACACGCGCCGAGACGGATCGACCGTCTGACAATGCGACTAAATGGTATTGCGGCAAGTAAACGTCGGTCACCAATTCCCGCTCATCGAGATAGGCAACAACGTCCTCCACGTCGTGAGGGTGGATTTGATAGGCCCGCCCCTGACAATCACCGCCGGGGGTCAAACCACTGACAAGGCCCGGCACGTCAGGAGTGCCTCTATAGTGGATCGACTGGATGCACATATCCCTGCGCCAGCCTTCGAGCCTTGC
>WLXB01000067.1 GCA_012103295.1 Alphaproteobacteria bacterium
ACCGCTCTATATTAGCGGTGAGATCCCCAGCGCCGCGTCCGCGTTAACAGCCAGTGTTTTGCCGGGCCACACCACAGAGCTGAGCACACCGATCGCTAAGACGGGTCTTTCGCCATCAGACGTAGAGGCTATTGATCGCGTGCTCGATGCCTACGCTCGGGCCAACCCAATGAACCTGATCGGTCTCAAAATCATCGACCTCGCACTCGATGGGGTTCCGCAGAATCCATCAATCGGCAAAGCGCCACCACTCACCGCGCCCGATCTCAAAACACCCAATAGCCTTGCCGGCCTGTTGCCGATGGCGGATCCCGCCACAGTGCCCACCCGAACGCAAAACGCGTTAAACAGCCTCGCGCGACAGATTCACGGCGGAGATACCGGGGTCATTCCATCCCTGTATCGCCACTTTGGCGAATGGCCGGTTTTTCTTGAGACCCTCGAGGGTGCGCTCGCATCGTTGTTCGTTGACGATAGTTTTGAAAATTCTGCCAGGGCAATGCAAGACACCGGAGAGGCCGTCGCTTTCTCGCTATACGAGAGCCTCCCCCTGCCCGACCTGGCCCAGCCGGATTCATCGACGGCTGCAGCCCTAAAAGGATTAATCGGTCAGTTCCCACCGAACATCTGTCGCATGACCGTATTGGCGACCCTGCTAAGGCGCGGATTGCCAAATCAAAGCTAGGCGCTAGCAAGTTCCAAACCGTGATCAACGACTGGCAAACTGCGGATACGCCGACCTGTCGCTTGATAGATCGCGTCTGTCAGAGCCGGAGCAATAGACGGCAAGGCCGGCTCACCCATCCCGCCTGGAGACGCGCCATCCCATTCCAGCACCCGGATACGAATCTCGGGCGCCTCTGCCATGCGCAACATTCGGACTGTATCGAAATTGCTGTCGGCAGCACCGCCACCTTTGATGTGAATTTTGCCAAATAAGGCCGCAGACAAGCCATCCAGCGCTTGGCTTTCGACTTGGGCAATCACCCCATCCGGATTGACCGCAACACCGGGGTCTACGACACAGTCAATGCGTTTTACCCGGAACTCTTCGGCTCCATCGGTCGAGATGTGTATGACGTGCGCGCATAACGAACCATGAGACGAGTTAAATGCGAACCCCTTACTTGTGCCGGGCTCCGGCGCGCCACTGTATCCGCTGAGCTCTCCTAGGGCGTCAAATAGAGCCATGGTCCGCGGATCTTCAGCAAGCCATCGCCGCCGATAGGCGAGGCCATCCATATTTGCGCGCTCCGCCAATTCATTGATCATCGCTTCGCGAAAAAACACATTCTGACTGTGTCCGACAGAACGCCAATAGCCGACGGGCACACCGTTCTCAACTATCGCGTAGCGAAAACGATGGTGATCGAGCGGGTAAGGGCTGTCGAGAAAGCCGGATAAGGCACCCGGGTCCTTGCCGTCTTTAATAAATGCCGGAAACCGTCGCAAGTTGATCGATGGGCTAGCAGCCGTGACATCCATTCCGATCGGAAAACCGTCTTCACCCAAGGCAACTCGGATGCGTGTCCGCGCAGCTGGGCGATAAAAGTCGCGGCGCACATCCTCTTCCCGAGACCACAATAGCTTGACCGGCACGCCACCCGCTTCTTTAGATAAAAACGCCGCCTGTACGGCCACATCGGACTCACCGCGGCGGCCGAAGCCACCGCCAAGGAACGTGCGATGAATCTAAATGGAGTCCTTTTCTACATTGAGCAATACCGACACATCATCAACCACCAAAGAGTGACCCTGGCCCGGCATCCAGATATCAACTCCGTCATCGCGCACCCAAGCTGTCGCGTTCATCGGCTCCATGCACACATGCGCTAGATATGGCGCATCGAACGTTTGCTCGTAAACCGCATCGGCATACTCCAGAGCGGACTCAAAATCGCCGTCTTCACGAATAACAGGAGCGTCCGGTCGAGCAACGGCCGACTCAAAATCTTGGTAAAGGGCCTCCATATCGTATTCGGTCCGGTCGCCTAGATCCCAAATCGGGTCCAATGCCTCTAATCCTTTATGCGCAGCCCAATACCCTTGCGCTAAGACCGCGACCGCATTGTCAAAGGTGACGACCCGCTCTACCCCACGCAGAGACAACGTGGGCGCCGGATCGACACGGGTCAATCGGCCGTCATAGGCCGGACAATGTCGAATGGCGGCGGTAAGAAGCCCCTCAAGCTGCACGTCGGCACCGAACAACGCAGACCCATCGACCTTCGCTGGTGCATCAAGGCGCAGTAATGGCTGCCCGACGATGTTCCAATGCGATTTGGGCTTAAGCAGAATGTTTTCCGGCGGTGTCATTTCTGCCGCTTGGTCGGCCAAAGCACCGAAGGTTGATTTGCGGCCACTATTGTCGTGGTGAATATGGCTTAAAGCAGCCCGAGTTTCAGAAACCGGAACACCCCACGCCTTGGCGGCGGCCAAACGCAGCATCTCGCGGGCATTGGCGCCAATTTCTCGGCTGTGATTGAACGCACCACGAATGGACGCCGAACCACCTGTGCTTTCCAATGGCCCGCTATAACCGCGGTTATAGTAGGCTTCGCCATTGGGTGCGAACTGCACGTGAATATCTCGCCAGTCCGCCTCGAGTTCTTCAGCGACCAACATCGCAACTGATGTCGTGATGCCCTGCCCCATTTCCGCCAAATGGATAAACACGGTGATCGAATTATTGGTAGCAATCTCAAGCCAATACTCAAACGCTTGTGAAGGTCTACCGGACCAGGTCGACGGATCAAAAGCTGGCTGCGCGGTGACCTTCGGCAGCCCGAGGGCTAGCCCACCGCCAGCCAAAACAAACGACTTCAGGAACGCACGACGCCCGATGTTTTTTGCCGTCTTTGACAGATGGTGGAGTGGCGGTGTGACGATCATGGTGACGGCCCTCCGCACCGATCAGGGTTTTTGGTTCTCGCGAGTATCTACTTCAGCGACGAAAGCCTCAATGGCAGATACCGCCGCTGGTTCATCCAGGGTGGGAACATGGCCACGATTAGCAATTGTAGAGAGCGCTAGGCTTGGCAAGCGCGCAACCATTTGATCCGCCGTTTCAGCGGATAGGAGATCGGACAACGCCCCCCGTATCAACAAAGCCGGGATATCTTTAAGGGCGTCAAACACCGGCCATAGATCAACATTGGCGGCACTGTCGGCTGCAAAACCTTGAGAGACCGCGGGATCATAATCCTGGGCGATCAAACCATCCTCGTTTTCTCGGCAGGTTTTTCGGGCATAACTGAGCCAGTCTTGGTCTGTAAAGTCAGGATAGATAACTGCGTTTACCACTTTGAGGGTCGCGACCGCTTCATCCCAGTTTGACCAACGATCGCCATGTCCAAGGTAACTGCCAATGCGCGTCAAGCCAGACGGATCGATCACGGGCCCAATATCATTCAAGACAATACCTGCCAGGGCTGACGGTTTAACTTGTGCAATGCCAGTTCCGACGATACCGCCTAGAGACGTGCCAATTACGATTACGCGATCAAGCTTTTCTTGCGCCATAACGCCCAGGGTGTCAGCGACATAGACAGGTGCTTGATAATTGCTTGGATCGGCATCCCACTGTGAATGACCACGACCACGGAATTCGACGCAGAAGACCCTGCGCTGAGCGCTCAAATGCTCTGCGACAACAGCAAAATCGCGCGCGTTACGCGTTAAGCCCGGCAGACATATAATAGGAACGCTGCAGGTGGGACCGGGATAATATACGTAGTGAAGGGTCAGATTGTCAGAGGTCGCATAGGTTCGATCTTCCGCTGCGGGATTGGTCGCGTCGCCGTTCTGCACCTTCATCGCCCTTCCCTTAAATCGAGTGGGCGGTTGTACCGAACTGCTCATTGTCGGTAAAGCAATTGCCACGGGATGATCTCAGCGCTACCAACGCTCGGCATGTCCATGGCAAAGCCCCGGCGCGATTTTGAGAAAAAGTGTTGAGAAACAAGCTATTACGCCTTCATAAAATATACCTATAATTGTATTAATATATCAAATATCTCATAGGTATATAGTAACAGGCGTAGAAGTAGTGGTTGGACTCCCGCAAAAGCATAGATTGATTACCAGTCAAAACTGTTTTATTTATTAGCCCGTCTTGTAATAGGGTCACCAATCTACTTTTAGCCTGTAGCTCGGAACGCATGAGCAATGATAAGTCCTGAAATATCAGACGTCTTGGCGTCTTTAGAGAACCTGGACTCAGTAGAAAACTTCGCAAAACTTCTTGGTAGAAGTTGCGAAGCACTTGGCTGTGGCAGTTACGCGTATACGTCTTTAAATACAGAAACCATCTTACGATCTAAATTGAGTGAGACAGTGGACGATATGATGGTCGTCTCCAATTTGGATTCCTCATGGATGGAGCACTACATCAAAGAGAACTACTCCATTTCCGACCCTGTGATGATGGATGCCATCAAGGCGCGCCAACCAATCATTTGGACCGAAGATTATCGGTTCGACACCCTCTCTGCAGACGAAGCCCAGATGATGGCAGACGCCCATGACTTCGGTGTCGAGCGGGGCATGGCCGTCCCTATTCATGGCCCTTCAGGCGAATTGGGAATGCTTTGCGTATATGCAGAAATGCAGGACAAAGATTTTCGATCCCACGTGGATGCGACCAAGCATGAAATGCACCTGATCGCCCATTATGCGCATTCAGTGGCACAGACCAAATTACGCCGCGCGGGTGCGCCCAAACCCATACTTCTAACGGACAGAGAAGTTGAGATTTTGCGCTGGACCGCTGAAGGCAAGACGGCTTGGGAAATCGGATCGATCCTAACGATCTCGGAACGTACAGTTAATTTCCATCTTCAGAACGCGATGGTTAAGTTTGGCGTTCACAATAAAACTCATGCTGCGGCCAAGGCGATGAGTTACGGGATGCTGTCAGCTTAATCTGCCGAACCAGCACAACCCACCATCTAACTTCGTAATTATTGCCAAGCCGGTTCTAGTGACGCATGCGAGCCTTAACAATCGCTCGCAGGTCATCCTTGGGCTTGAGAGAGATAAAGTCACCCAGGTCAGGGTTTAAGCTGGACGTAATCGATACATCGAACTTCCGGTAGACCAATGGGAGTATAATCTGCATTTCCATCATAGATAAACTTGAGCCGAGACTGACGCATGGACCGGCCCCAAATGGCAGATAAGCAAATTTCGATCGCCCCGCCGTTTGCTCAGGTAAAAAGCGATCCGGATCAAAACGTTCAGGGTCTGCCCATTCGCTCGGAAGTTTATGAAGCACGTATTGGCTAATAAGAACGGTTGTACCGGCCTTAATCAGTTCTCCCCCTATAACATCATCCTCAATAGCCGTCCGGGAGAACCACCAAACCGTGGGTCGCAGGCGTGCGACTTCTTGAATCACGCGCTTGGTATACTCCATTTCCCTAAGGTTAGAGCTTGTCGGCAACTGGCCCTGTAGAATTGAATCCGCCTCGTTCCGCACCCGCTCCATTGCATGCGGGTTTTCGGACAAGAAATAGATTGCCCACACGAGCAAGCTGGCAGTCGATTCAAACCCAGCCACGATCAGCGATACAATTTCATCCTGCAACTGGGCATCACTCATCGACATTTCATCTTCTGGATTACAGGCCGCAAGCAAAATGCCGAGGAGACCCGTCGCCGGCGTAACACTCTCCCGGCGGTCTCTAATGAGATCTCCAATAATGTTATGAACGTCCACGAGCGCCGCATCGTAGGCGCGGTTCTCACGGGTCGGCAATGTCGTCGCGAGCGTTGTAATGTCCCACACACGCTTAGCAGTAGCTTCGTTTATGAACTGCATTGCGCCATATAGCTTGACGCCATCATCTTTGAGTGACGCTCCAAAAAACGTCCGAATCATAACTTGAATAGTAAGATCGGACATATCCTCTGAAAGATTGAAGTCTTCCTGCACCTTGGACTTCGTATCCCATTCTTGCAGATGATCTCCGATAACCCGGAGGATATGCTCCCTTAGCAATTCTAAGTTTTTGCGCCTAAACGATGGTTGAATGAGCTTTCTCTGGCGTTCCCATAGCTCCGCCTCAGCAACGAACATGCTGCGACCCACCAATGGTTTCACGCGCTCCACCACTGGGGGCTTGTGATAGTTTTGATGATTCGTGTGCAGCACGTGTTCAACGTGCTCCGGATGATTAAGTAAGTATGCTGTCGTCATAGACATCCTCAAAAAATACTTAACCACCACGAGACCTTGAACGCCCTCGGACAAGGTGCGCCAATATCAAGTGACCCGCCAACGGCCCTACAGGAATAGAACCCTATAAGCCGCCTTATCTTCATCGTCTGATCACGTCCAAAATCAAATGCAGGTCCTAAGTCAGGCCCGCATCTAGAGACGTGACGGCTCGAACTCTTCCTGTCGTCTCGCTGTTATGCCGCCAACTTTTGAAAGCCGGCCGAAATGTCGTCAAGGTCCTGCAAGAGAGGCGTGGGTTGTCCCACCAGCTTGTTACGTCTCAAGTTAATCTCGCTCACGTCGGCATACGCAGAAATCGCTTTGGTCACACCAATCTGCATCGGTGGTCCATATCGCGTCGTCTCAAACCCTGCTCGCTTCATGATGCGCTCAAAGCGAATATCAGACACCGCGACAATGCGCCTGAGATTGCGCCGTGAAGCAAACTTGAAAAGCTCTTCCATCAGCATGTTCGTCACCGTCCTAACGGTGGCGAGGTTCTCCATCCCGGTAACCTTTTTTGAGACAGCAAAACGGCTAATTTCCCAAATGTCTTCTGCTTCCGGTGCCTCTTGCCCGTACAAGAGTTCTGGAAAAACATTCTTCAACATGTAGGGACCAGTGGTCGGCAGTGCACGCCATGAGCCCAGCACCTCACCGTCTTGCTCACAAACGATATACACCGGATCAAGGTCGTCAAAATCATCACGCTCTTTTCCTGCGATGGAACCAACGTCCCACTTCAAGCGTTCTTTGAACACCTCGTGCCGCAGACGAAACATACCTTCCAGCGTTGAACTGGACTGCCGTTCCTGATTCGACATTTCTATAATCGACGCCTGCATTTTCTGTGACCTTGCCCGTACTAGTAGTAGCAGGTCGTATCGGATCACAACTAAGCCCTGGGATGACCTGTCAGTTCTGACAGGTAGCAACCTATAAAAGGTCGTGCAGACTGAGCGCTCAACTAATGGGTGAGATTCGGCAACCAAACGGCGCTTTTCTGCCGGATTAGCCCCATAGGTAAAACGGAATTGTGCCGTTTAAGAGCGCAATCCGCTTGGGAGCCGACTCGGCTCTCAGAGGTTAAGTTTGGAAACTTTAAAGGCAGTCGATATGACGCACCTATCCTTCAATTGGCCACCGGACCGTCCAGAATTCGGATTGGCGACCGGATCAGATACAGATCCCGATCTCGCTGAAGCGGTTGGCCTCTCCATCGCCCTGAAATATTTTGCTTCGCGTAAGCTTGATCTTGAAGCAACGGCGCCTTGGCGCGCGGCCACTGATCAGGCCCTTTCAGCAGCGGGTAAACTTGACCCTGGGACATCAACCACGTGAGCGCGTGCCTATCGCTTTGAATTGCCGCACACCAATTCGTTACTGAGATGTCTTCGCCGCCATGTCCAACCTCAAACAACTACGAGCGCCTGCAAACGACTTCCGTAACGAAGACGTACGCCCAGTGCGCAACAGACCACCGACGGCCATGATTAGGGAGTCACTTAACAGCCGCTACGATACCGCATTGGCTGCGGTGGAATCACGGACGTGCCACTCATGGAAAATGGCATTGGATCGCTCAAAAGTTATGATCAGCGCTCCAAATCTGGGTGGAACTCAAACTCCTCAAGTGATCGTGCAATCCGCTGAAGGGTGCCGGATCACCGATATCGACGACAATGTCTATATCGACCTTTGCATGGGTTTTGGCTCAAATCTTCTCGGTCATGCACCGCCGGTCGTTGAACACGCCATCATCAACCAAATTCACCAAGGCTGGAATTTCGGCTTAAGCAGCGAAACTCAGCTGGAACTTGCAGACCTAATCGGGACGGCCGGCCCCGCCAATGAACGAGTCCTTTTCTGTGCGGCCGGTTCCGAAGCGACGGCGATCGCCATGCGCGCTGCACGGGCTCATACTGGTAAAGATGTCATCGGTGTTTTTGACGGGGCCTACCACGGCGGGCACGACAGCGTGCTAATCACTGCGGACTCACATAACCCAGGAAAAAAAGTGCATATCGGTATGGGTGTGCCTGACGCCCTGGATGAGACCGTCGAACCCTTGCCCTACGGCAGCTTTAAGGCCCTTCAACGCATCCGAGACCTCAAGCACACATTGGCGGCGGTTATCGTCGAGCCAATCCAGCAATCTTTCCCTGACTCTGACGGGGGCTTGTGGCTCAAAGACCTTGAGAAAACCTGCCGCGACTGCAATGTGCTCATCATTCTTGATGAGATCACGACCGGATTCAGATTAGCCTTTGGTGGTGGACAAGAACGCTTTGATTTATCGCCTGATATGGTGACCTATGGCAAAGCCGTCGCTGGCGGACTGCCGGCCGGCGTATTGGCTGGCCGAGCGAATATTATGAAAGTGTTCTCACCGGACAATGGGCAACCCGCGGTTTTTGCAGGCAGCGCCTTTGCTGGTAATCCACTTAGTGTCGCAGCCAGCCTCGCTACATTGTCTTACTTGAACGACCACCGCGATACGGTGTACGAGAACCTAGAAAAATCTGCTGAGTACTTCGCGAACAGCGTGAATAAGCACTGGTTAGAAAACAAGATACCGCTGCACATAGTGCGGTTCGGCTCCATGCTCCGTCTGTTTCTTCAACCTGGCCCAGCAAAACGGGATCGGAACATCGGGCAGGGAACTGGCTCAATCGAGGATGCGTTCTTTGTACATCTACTCGACCGTGGCGTGACGCTTCACGCAAGTCGATCGATCCATCTATCCACGTCTAATACACGTGAAGATATAGACATCTCTATAGACGCGATGATTGGAGCCAGCGAAGACTGTGCTGCCGATGGTCTATTTAGGGTTGCAATGTAAGCCGCGAGCGCGACACGCAATTTCAAATCACTACTGACTGTTCAAAGCGGATACCAGCGCAGCTTTTAGATCAATACAGCGTTGCATTATGAAGTCTAGGCGCCGCGCGTTACTTTCAGCAGCCTGCATCATCGCTTGTTCAGAACGACAGGACAGATTGTACAAATCCTGTATTGGCTTGATCACATTCGGCGTACAGGCCGTGGGCCCCACTTCGCGCTGAGCCGCGTGTGGCGGCAGTTGAATTACAAACACAGGATCGGCCCCGATTTTTATTCCGACCACCAATCCGTTTGGTTTGATTACGGCCCCAGCGTCATCAAGCAGCGCAATTGTCACGCAGGATGCGACAGCGACTTGAGCAGAAAAACACACCATTAGGCTAAAGAAGACACTGAAAACAATTCGCATGTCGGTGTACCACTCACCCATCTCAACTTTGTTGAATGAATTCGCCAGCCAAAAACACTTCGGCATAGAACTGTCTGTGGTGCGGGTGGAGGGAATCGAACCCACACTCCCGTAAGGGAACTGGATTTTGAATCCAGCGCGTCTACCAGTTCCGCCACACCCGCACGCGACAGCGCGCCCCTTATAACCGCGCGCTCAAAGACCCGCAAGCGATGACAGCAGGAGTAGAGAAGGCGGAATCGGACAGAGGGCGTTGCTGCCATAACGGCGACCTGTTAAACCCCGCCATATGGAGATTCCACTGTGATTCGCAGGCTCTATGACTGGACCCTGTCTCTGGCCGGCCGAAAAAATGCGCTGACGCTTCTCGCCATCGTCGCATTTGTCGAAAGCTCAGTTTTTCCCATTCCACCCGATGTCCTCATTCTCCCGATGATCCTGGCCGCTCGAGAAAAAGCGTGGAAAATAGCAGCGGTAGCGACGGTTGCGAGCGTGCTAGGTGGCCTCGCCGGATATGCGATTGGCCTGTTCTTGTTTGAGACCCTGGGGCAACCCCTGATCTCATTCTATGGCTACGCCGAAGACTTCTCTCAGTTCCAGACCCTCTATCAGGATTGGGGCGCTTGGATCGTCTTTGGCGCAGGCCTAACGCCCTTCCCGTTTAAGGTCATCACAATCGCCAGCGGCGCCGTCGCACTTGATCCGGTAGTATTTGTTCTTGCGGCGATTCTGGCGCGCGGGCTGCGCTTTTATGTGGAAGCCGCCCTGTTGTGGAAATACGGCCCGCCGATCAAATCTTTTGTCGAGAAGCGCCTTGGTCTTGTCACATTGATTGCGTTTCTTCTTTTGGTTGGTGGCTTTGCCGCCATCAGCTTCGTCAATTAAGATTGTCAGATGTTAGCTAGAATGCACTCCAGCCAAATCATAACAGCCCTGACAGGGCTTTCCGCGCTCGCCGCATTGGCAACGGCGTGGATAGCCCAGTATGGGTTCGGCCTATTTCCCTGCGAGTTATGTCTGTACCAAAGACTTCCCTACATCGGTATTTTGGCGCTATCGGTACTGGCCACAACATCGATGGTCGACGCAAGCGCCCGCCAACTAGCGACCTACATAGCCGGCGCCCTCTTTGTCACAACCGCAGGCGTCGCTTTTTTCCATGTTGGCGTAGAGCAAGAATGGTGGAGCTCGACCTGCGCCCCGACAGGCAACCAAGCCTTTTCTTTCGATGACGTGTTAGCGGCCATTCAAGAACCTGGCCAGCCGGCATGCAATGACATTCCATTCACATTTTTGGGACTCTCAATCGCCGGATACAATGTCATCGCTGGTGTCGTATTGTCAGCTTTAAGCATTTGGGCTGCATCCAAACCAAACTTATGGCACGACCCATGAAGAAGAATTCACGACCAAAAATAACGGCTGACGATAGCTTACCGGGCGACCCCAACCGCGACCAAACAGTGGCTCAGATCGTGCGCGTTGACCATGCTGGAGAGTATGGTGCCAAGCGCATATACGAAGGCCAACTCGCAGTCCTTAAAGGGACCGACGCGGAACCCGTCCTTCGCGAAATGCTCGATCAAGAGCTGGTGCACCTAGACCGCTTTGATCAGGAACTTGCCGACCGCCAGATTCGGCCGACGGCCCTGCAACCGCTCTGGCATATTGCTGGTTTTGCTCTTGGCGCTGGCACCGCGTTGCTGGGGAAAGATGCAGCGATGGCGTGCACGGTGGCGGTGGAAGAAGTCATCGATGAACACTATGCGGCTCAGGCTGAGCAACTCGGAGACGACGAATCTGAATTGCGAAGTACGATAGAAGAGTTTCGTGCCGATGAGCAGCACCACCGCACTGTCGGTTTGTCTGAAGGGGCAGAGAACGCGCCAGCCTATCCGCTTCTGACAGGCGTGATCAAAACTGGATCGCGATTGGCTATTTGGCTTTCAACACGAGTTTAACACGTAGGGTGCTTGCAACCACTTAAGGCATCACCACGGGTCAAGTTCGGAATCCCAGTAGAGAAAGTCCCGCCAGCTTTCATGAAGATAGTTTGGTGGAAATGCGCGTCCGGATTCCTGAAGCTGCCGGGCCGTCGGTCTGACTGGAACACGCCGAAGCGCCATGCTGGCTTCTCGAGGCGTTCGGTTGGCTTTGTGCAAATTGCAGGAGGAGCATGCAGCGGCAACATTCTGCCAGGTCGTCCTACCACCTCGTGATCGAGGAACAACATGATCAAAGGTGAGATCATTGGCCGATTGATTAACGCCACAATACTGGCAGGTGAAATAGTCTCGCAAAAAAACGTTGAACCGCGTAAAAGCCGGCGACCGATCGGTTGGTGCATACTTCTTCAGAGAAATAACACTGGGCAGCTTGAACTCGAAACTCGGGGAGTGAACAACCGTGTCGTATTCAGAAACCACGTTCACACGATCAAGGAACACCGCCTTTAGGGCATCTTGCCAGGACCAAAGGGACAAGGGGAAATAACTGAGCGGCCGAAAATCGGCGTTCAGAACAAGAGCCGGACAATTTTCCACCGCACTCGACATACCTATTGCTCACCCTCGGTTATGCAGACTCAGTATGGTTGCAAAAACCTAACGGGTTTCCAGGTCAAAGGCAAAGTGGGCCAGAATATAGAAACACTGCGGGACAGCGACATTACGCGCCGTGGACGGTTGTATGTAAAATCCGTTTTACTCCGGTAGGGAAAGACCGGCCAAAGGGTGATTGGTCTCAACTAAACGTCTCAAACGTTCGTCTAGGACATGCGTGTATATCTGAGTCGTTGTGATGTCTGCATGCCCCAGCATCTGTTGCAGACTGCGCAGGTCGGCGCCATGCGCCAAAAGATGTGACGCGAAGGAATGTCGCAGCACATGCGGCGAAACACGAGACGGTGCAATCCCAGCAGCAATCGCCAGATTCTTTAGTGCCTTGGCAACTGTGTCGCGACTGAGATAGCCGGTCGCCGCTCGTGACGGAAACAACCATCGGGAACTCTTAACATTCGCTGGGATGAATTGGGATCTGACCTCCAGATAAGCAGCCACCGCAGCCCGTGCCGGCGCCCCGATGGGCACCATGCGTTCCTTGTTGCCTTTCCCGCGGACGATCAGAACCGGCCGCTCACGTGCCACAGAGGCCAAAGGCAAGGATACCAACTCAGACACCCTAAGACCCGTGGCATAAAGAAGTTCAAGAACGGTAGTTAGTCTAAGCGCCTGCGGTGACGTCTCTGCTTTCGCCGCTTTGAGCAGCAAATCGACCTCATCTTCCGCTAGATATTTGGGCAAGCGGCCGCCTTGCCGCGGGCTATCGAGCGCTGACGTGGGATCGTCCTGACGCACTCCCTCGGCAAACAAGAACTGAAAAAACTGCCGCAAACAGGAAAGGCGACGGGCAGCCGTGCGCGGGGCCAAACCCTGAGTCAAAATCCCCTCTAGATAAACGCGCAGTTGTTCTGGCGTTGCGTGCGTAATATCGCCGCCCACAGCGTCTGCAAGCCCTTCAAGGTCACGAAGATAGGCGTCCAACGTATGTGTCGATGCGCCTCGCTCAGCGGACATCATATCAAGGAAAGACTCAATATAGCGGCTCACGGCCCACCCAACGATGGTCTGGCTTTGTTACAACCCTTGGATAAGGGATGCTTCAACAGCAAATCGTCTCGCGTCTTGTTCCAACCCGACTGTCATCAGCGCAGAAATAACCCGCGCCAGCACAATGGGTGACGAACCTGACGGACCAACTTCGTCAAGTGCGATCAACGCCAACAAAACGGTTTCGCCAAGACGGCCTTCCTCGGCAGCCAAAGCCAGGCCACTCCATATCTGAGGCGATGGCATTGCGACTGAACTACTCGAGCGGCGGTCCATGAGGCTCATCCAATCCGCTGATGTGATAGCCTCACCCAAGGCGGCAAAGGTGCTTAGGACGAGCGTCTTGTTGGCCGCAACGAGCCCAGGTGGGCGTGATTCTTCCCAGCGCTTAAAACGCAACGGCGTAAAACGATTGATCATCGACGGCCGCAATTGCCGTTCCGTTGGCCACATAGCCGCCGCAACGTCGGAAGCCTCGATGCTCGTCCTCGCATAAGCTTGCGAAAGCTGGAGCCAGGTCGTCCCTGCATCGATTTCACCAGCGGCGATCAACGCCCGCGCTGCATTCCCGGCGAACCAAACTAAATCGCCGGTCGGTGCAATTTCCATAATCAGAGGCGCGAATACCTGCCCGGTGGCGGCAACATCTGGAGCATTGCGACCACGATCATTTCTCGCAAAATCGATCGCCCGCGAAATGACTTCAGCGCGCGCCGTCGGAATTGCCTGTGCCTCAGCAAGCATGAAGAGGCGCGCCCGGTCCAGAGCCGTCGCGACGGGAATCGAGCTGAGGTCCAAATCAACCTCAGCGGCGTCGGTATTTTGCTGACGGTCAACCATTGGAACGGTTTCAGGTGACTGTTCTAATTTTTTTGCATTCTCTGCATCGGTTACGCCCTCCGCACGATAGAGTGCGCGCAATATGTCAGGTGTAAGCGCTCCGAGTTCGACTGCACGCTCCGCCGCTTCCAAGCGCAAGTCGAGCCCCTGGCGCACACGCTCAGCAACCACGTCCTCAGCTTCGTCCTCAGCGGCAACATAGAGCGGCTCCGCTGTAGCGAGTACGCGCAGCAGTGTTGGGTCTCCGTTGCGAACAAGTTGCGGCGGGAATGGCCGGCCAGCGTGACGCAACATGGCGAGTTGCAGTGGCGACAAACGGGTCAGGCCGCTGGGTGTGATTGGCCTATTACCCGCCATCAACTCAGCCACCCAAAAAAACGCCGCGTCATCGATCCCGGTTTCCCGAAGCAAATCAAGGGTCAGGAATGCGCTTGAGACATTGCCGTCGCGCAGCTGGCAAAAAGCGAACGCCTTTTGCCAATAGGGTTCATTCGAAAATCTTAGGTTTTCACTGGCATCGAGACAAACTTGCTCGACGCGCCCGTCTACCAGCGCCAGGTCTGCGGCAAGTATACGGATACCATCGGTCATTGACGCGTCGGGCACCAACTCGATCATGGCGCCAACAGAGGTCCAATCACCCATTGCTGCCAACTGGGTCAGTCGACTTTCTAGCAATGCGAGACCTTCCATCTGCACCTGATCGATGTCGGCATCAGAGGCGTCGGACCCAACGTCACTGTCTGGCGTGAAGCCGATGGCGCTGGGTACAATCGCAGTCATATCCACAAAGACATCTTCGGACAGAGATGGTTTGGGTGGCCGCGCCACCGATAGAAGTAATCTCTTGGCCAGATCACGGGTGGCCCCCGACTTCACCTTGCGCGGCAGCTTCGGGAGCAGGAGGTCGACGAGCTCCTTGGACGTGCCAGCCCAAAGATCGACAGGCAGCCCGTCTGTGAATCCGTCTAGAAGGCCAATGGAGTCCGAACTTAGTGCGTCCAACTGGCGCACAGAGATAACCCCTTCCGGGACCATCGATGAATCCCCAGGCCGAGATACGCGTTCACGTGACGCATCAGGGACAAGTGAAACAGGAGGCGGTAGGGCCTCGAGCAGTCTTGGTTCTGATAGCGGCTCAATACCCGATGCGGACTCTTGCGCGCCGACGTTTGCATTGAACAGCGCGACAAAAGAACAAAAGACAACACCAGCAAGGGTGTTGCGCGTCATATCTCTATCGGAATCGATCATTGGGAATAGTCTTTTCTCGCGGCGCTGTGGGCGCCGGCATATCCCACGTCGCCAGAGCGACGGCGCCACCGACGACAAGGAACAGAACAAGGATGATGAGAGTTCGAGTGATAAGCTTCATGATGCGGCTGTAAACCAAAGTGGGTGATGGCCGACCCCATCCAACCTCTGACAATTACAGTCAACTGTGGCTGATCCAGGGCGACTCCGTGTCTTGGCCAGGGCAGGGCCAAAACCGCCCCACCGATGGTCGGGACACTACGTGAGAGGTATGGTAATGTCTAGCGAAGGGCCGCCATTCAGGCTCCGACACGACATAGTAAACGCAATAAATCTTAGGCAAAGTTAGCCCACGCATTTCGCCTACGTCTTCAGCAAAAACACCCCTATGACCAGTTCAGCGCCCGCGATAGACCAAAATATTGCTCCAGATAGGATTATTGTCTTGGTGGGCCTAATGGGGGCCGGTAAAAGCTGTGTCGGTCGTCGGGTTGCGCAGCGGCTTAGTGTTCCTTTTCTTGACGCGGACGCGGAGGTTGAAGCAGCCGCCGGATGCTCGATTGTTGATATCTTCGAGCAATATGGCGAGGAAGCGTTCCGCGACGGGGAACGCCGCGTTATAGCGCGGTTGCTAGACGGCCCACCTTCAGTAATCGCGACCGGCGGCGGCGCCTTCGTCGACGACCAGACCCGAGCACTCATCAACGAAAAAGGACTGTCGGTTTGGCTACGGGCGGATCTTGAGACGCTGGTCTCCCGGACCTCTGGACGCAATCATCGGCCGCTGTTGAATAACGGCGATCAACGAGAAACCTTGGCGGCATTGATTGATCAACGATACCCAGTATACGCGGAAGCCGACCTGACTATTGATACTGGTTCCGATAGCGCCAATGTTACGTGTTCGCGAGTCATAGATGCGCTTGCGACACTTGGAAGTGGCGAGCCATCAGATCAGTCGCAATCGCTATGACCCCATCAAAGACTCTGACGGTCGCCCTGAACGATCGGAGCTACCCCATACACATTGGTCCCGGCCTGGTCGAACAAGCCGGCGCATTGCTGTTGCCTGTTATCCAAAAACCGAGAGTTTTCATCATTACAGATGAGAATGTGGCGCAGCATTACTTGGCGCCCCTACAAAGCTCTCTGGAAGCGTCGGGCATAAAATGCGGGCACCTGATTCTTCCTGCGGGCGAATCCACTAAGAGTTTTGCCAATCTGCAGTTGGTCGTTGAAGCGATGCTGGCGGCTAAAATTGAACGATCCACGACTGCTATCGCCTTGGGTGGCGGCGTTATTGGAGACTTAACCGGTTTTGCAGCATCAATTGCTCTGCGGGGCATCGACTTTGTCCAAATCCCAACAACCTTATTGGCGCAAGTCGACAGTTCTGTGGGTGGGAAGACGGGCATCAATACGGCCCAAGGCAAGAATTTAGCAGGCAGTTTTTATCAGCCAAAAGCCGTCTTGGTCGATATCGATACACTCAACACTTTACCCGATAGAGAACGCCTAGCTGGCTATGCTGAGGTCTGCAAGTACGGACTTTTGGGGGACGCTAACTTTTGGGACTGGCTTGAACAGAACGGCGCTCAGGTTCTCAGCGGTGACAGTGACGCGACAACCGAAGCCATAGAAGTCAGCTGTGAGGCCAAGGCCCGCGTCGTTGCCGAGGATGAACGGGAAAACGGCGTTCGCGCTTTGCTCAATCTGGGCCACACCTTTGCTCATGCCTTTGAGGCAGAACTCAGCTATTCCGGTGCTCTATTGCACGGGGAAGCAGTTGCCTTTGGTACGGTCTTGGCCTTTGACCTGTCCGTCCGTCTGGGCCTATGCCCGGAAAAAGACGCCGACCGAGTGCGCGCGCACTTCAATTCTGTCGGTCTTATGACCAAACCACCCGGCCAAGCGCAGCGCATTGCCACAGATGTTCTCTTGGGCCATATGATGCAAGACAAGAAAGTCACAGACGGCACCATCACGTTTGTTTTGGTCCGTGGCATCGGCCAGGCGTTCCTCACCCAAGACGTCACCCATAGTGATGTTACGGCAACTCTTGAAGCCGCGTTAACCGTCTAACAACCCCTGACCTCTTCGGAGCTTTTCACCAATGGTGTTTACCGCAGGACTAGTGTTTTTTCTTCTTCTGTTGTCCGCATTTTTCTCGGGATCCGAGACCGCGCTGACAGCGACGTCGCGCTCCTACATGCATCAGCGCGAGAATGATGGCGATGCACGGGCTAAAAGAGTCAACGGCCTGTTGAGCCATAGGGAACGACTCATCGCCACAATTTTACTGGGTAATAATCTCGTCAACATCTCAGCGTCGGCGCTTGCCACGGCCTTAATGATTGAGGCTTTTGGTGAACGAGGGGTGATCTACGCAACTGCAATCATGACGGTGCTGGTTCTGATATTTGCGGAAATCCTGCCAAAAACCTATGCGTTGATTCATACGCATAAGATGGCCCTTGCCGTGGCGCCGATTATGCAAGTTCTGACCTGGGTGTTTAGCCCCGTCAATATCGTTATCCAAGGCATTGTTCGCGTCGCACTTACACTGCTGGGCGCCAGCACGGAACGGGTACTAACGGCCCAACAGACGCTCTCGGAACTTCGCGGTGCCATCGATCTACATACCGGTGAGGCGGAAATTAAAGAAGAGGTCAAACATGAGCGCGCCATGTTGCGCAGCGTTCTTGATCTAGCTGATGTCGAGGTCGGCGAAATAATGACCCATCGCAAAAGTCTCGTGACCATTGACGCAGACCTACCGCCTGATCAAATCCTTGCCGAAATATCTGACAGCCCCTACACACGGGTACCGTTGTGGCGAGAGCGCACCGAGAACATAGTCGGCGTACTGCACACCAAACCGGTTCTTCGCGCCCTACAAGCGTCAGGTGGCGCTTTGGATACGATTGATATTCTGTCCGTCTGCGCAGCGCCTTGGTTCGTTCCTGAAACGACAAACCTCCTTGACCAACTCAACGCATTTCGTGATCGACGGGAACACTTTGCCATCGTCGTCGACGAGTATGGCGATGTGCAGGGCGTCGTAACACTCGAGGACATCTTGGAAGAGATCGTCGGCGACATCGTTGACGAAACCGACGTGTCGGTGTCCGGGGTCAAGCCACAACGTGGCGGCAGCTATCTCGTTGACGGCTCCGTCACCATTCGCGATCTCAATCGTGAGTTTGAGTGGGACCTACCCGACGAAGAAGCGTCCACCATCGCCGGGTTGGTTATGGCGGAGTCCAGGACAATTCCGGCGCCCGGCCAAGTATT
>WLXB01000068.1 GCA_012103295.1 Alphaproteobacteria bacterium
AGGGCGCATGGACCCCGTCTTTCTGAAACAGGCCATGAACCCGACCGACGAGGTCCTCGTTCGCCACCTGGCCGAGAAGTATCCCGGCTTGTACACCAACGCCTTAAGCGACGGTGGCGGCCGCCAGATGGGCTTGCGCGAAACGATGAGCGTCACGGACTACCAGTCGCTCTACGTCGACGTACTCGATCGGATGTATTACGGCTTCTACAACGCGCATCCGATCGTCAACAAGAGCCTGGATCGGTGGACCGAGTTGGTGGGGGCTGCAAAACGCAGTGACGAAAAACAGCTCATGCTGTTTCCAGAATTCGCATTGCAGGGATTTCCCATTCACGAAAGTGCCGAAGAATGGATCGCCAAAGCTTGCTTTCAAATACCAGGACCAGAAACTGAACGTCTTCAAAAACTTGCCCAGGACAATAAAATCTATATTGGCGCGAATAGTTATGAAACCGACGCTGAATGGCCGGGTCGCTATTTCAACTGCTCGTACCTGATCGATGATACCGGCGAAATTATTCTGAAATATCGGCGCATTAATACTGCGCATTCCGCATCGCCTCACGACTTCCTCGACAAATATCTCGACAAGTACGGTATTGAAGGCATGTTCCCGGTCGCCAAGACTCCGATGGGTAATATTGGAATGATGCCGTGCGGTGAGATTATGTATCCTGAAGCGGCGAGAGCGCTTGCCTTTCGTGGAGCCGAAGTGATTCTTCACCCCACTTCTGATTATGGTGCCGACGACAATTGGAGCTGGCAATCAGCAAAGAAGGTGCGAGCTTCTGAGAACATGGTTTATCTCATTTCTGCTAATGCCGGTGGGATGCCTGAAGCCTATCGCGGTGTAAATGATATTGCAGGCCAATCGAGAATTTTTGATTGGGAAGGGCGGGTTCTTACTCAAGGTCCGACCCCCGGTGAGTCGTTGCGGTGTTCGTCTTTAATTGATGTCGAGGCGTTGCGGCGGGTACGTTCCACGCGAGGCGGCTTCAACCGTCTAGCCCAGGCCCGACCAGAGGCTTACGCGGCGTTGTATGCATCCACGTCGATTTATCCGGTCAATCGCTTTGCTGACAAGCCGATGGAGTCACGCAAAGCTGTTAAGGATGCACTGAACGACGCTCTGGACAATATGGTTCAAAACGACATGCTGCCACCGCGCAAGTAGCTAGTGAAGTTTAGTTAGGAGAGAGAATTATGGTTCAAGCTTGGACAGCGACCTGCATGCAGGTTTATACCCACACCGTAAATAGCGCGAGCAATCGTGACGAGGCGATGGCGATCGTCAACAAAAGTCTCGACCGATGGGTCACCTTAGCAAAAGGCACCGCACGTGGCGCAGGTCCCTACGTCCTGTTGTTCCCAGAATTTGCTTTGACCGGCTTTCCCTTGTTGGAATCTGCTGAGGAATGGATCGATAAAGCCTGTATAGAAATTCCTGGCCCGGAAACTGCGAAACTTCAAAAAGCGGCACAGGAGCTCAAGTGCTACATCGGTGCAAATAGTTATGAGAGGGACCCGGAATGGCCAGGACGTTATTTCAACTGTTCGTACCTGATCGATCCATCCGGGGATGTGATTCTCAAATATCGCCGGATCAACACTGTCCACACCGCATCCCCCCACGATTTCATGGACGCTTATCTTGATAAGTATGGTCTAGAAGGAACATTTCCCGTCGCTAAGACACCCCTTGGAAATATCGCAATGATGCCTTGTGGTGAAATCATGTATCCAGAAGCAGCGAGGATGTTCATGTTCCGTGGGGCAGAAGTGTTACTTCATCCCACCTCTGACCACGGTGCAGCAGATAAATGGGGCTGGGAGTCTGCGAAGAAGGTCCGAGCGTCGGAAAATATGATGTATCTCATTTCAACAAATGCGACAGGCCAAATCGGGACCTTCCTTCCCGAAGGTCAAACGCTCGGCCATTCGAAAATCATCGATTATCACGGACGAATACTTGCTGATGTAGGTGGTCCTGGTGAAAGCACGGTGGCATCCGCCATCATCGATGTTGAAGCGCTACGCCGCGAACGGCGTATTCCTGGGGCAGGGAATAGGCTACTGCGTCAACGGATTGAAATGTATCGACCGCTTTACAATGAATCTTCCTTCTATCCGCCAAATGCTTTTGCCGACGCACCGATGGACTCAAAGGCTAGGATTATGGAGTTGCAAGAGGAAGCGCTTGGTAAGATGGCAGAAGCCGGCGTCGTTAACATGCCGGATTCCGGGAATTAAAAATCTCAACCCGTACTTTGCAAAGTCGGTTGATCCGCTTCCTGGGCTGACGCCATATCAAGCATGCGGACAATAATTTCGGGCTCCTGCGCGCCTGAAATTGCTTTGCCTTCATTGAAAATATAGCAGGGCACGCCGGTAACACCGAGGCGATGCATTCGTGCGTTCTCGTTAAAGACGGAGTTTAAGTCGCCTTCGCCCAGCATATGCGTTGTAGCAACTTGCTTATCAAGCCCAATTTGTTCGGCCAAACGAATAAGAACTTCAGGGTCACCGATATCCATGCCGCGTTCGAAGTATGCGGCAAAAAGGGCATCAACTGCTTTTCCCTGCGCGCCGATGGTTTGGGCCAAGCGGACCAGCCGGTGAGAGTTAGCTGAGTTTGGTGTACGATCGATCTTGTCCAATGCGAAATCGATCCCTTCGCCTTTACCGGTATAGATGAGTGCCTCAATAACGCGCTCATATTGCTGAGGTGAGCCGAATTTCCGCTCTAGGAATTCACGGCGATCGACCCCGCCCGGCGGTAAATCGGGGTTCAACAGAAATGAACGGTACTGTATTTCTGGCTTCAGGTTGGGCCGAAGTTTCATGGCCCGGTCAAAGCGTCTCTTTCCCACGTAACACCAAGGGCAAACCGTATCGAAAACAATATCAATGCGCATGATAGGATTCCCTATTCTGTCAATTTGATCGCTCTGCAACTTGCAGAGTACGGATATCCTCTAGATCAGTTGGCGGTGCTCGCCAAAGCGGTGCTTCCGTTTCAACATAGTTTTTGATGCTGACCGGAAGATTTTCAAAATTATCATACCGCCACGCCACCATATGCATGATAACAGGTTTTCCATCATAAAATGGTGGGAGTGTTCCATAACGAACCCAACTCAACTGGAAGCGAGCGGCGCGATCAACGCTATCCGGTTGTAAGAAAAAATCATAATTCTCAAAGGCTTCGTATTTCCCGCCGGTAGGAAGGGGAAAATTTAAGTAAACAGGCGCCGTGAATTGCGCGACTCCATCTCCTAGCCGTTGAGCGGAAATATCACGGCCTGGTCCAATTTTCTGAATGTTAGGCGCGCGGCCTTGCTCGACCATTGTTTCGATTTGATCGCCATCGAGACGATAAGCAATGAACTGATAGGGATACTGAATCGCAGGCAATGGCGTACCGTTCACCTCTCGCAAGCGCTCACCTGAATCGGCATCGCGATAAATATACGTTTTGCGTGAGAGCTGATAAGCCGAGTTCGGCTCATCAGCATTTCTGATAAGACGTGCTGTATCAAATCCCTCTACCGTAGCAAGTGTCTCACCGGTCGAGTACGCCCGTACGGTACCCTTCGAGTACCAGTATACTGGCTCACCGTCTCCAACACGCATCGACACCCATTGGTCGAACAGGTCTTTGTCAAAGCCACCGCCCTGTATTTGGGCCTGTGCTGAAGCGGCAAACATTACAGCTAGGGCAATTGAACAAAGCGATTGTTTCATTCTTCCTCCTGGTCGGGTTGGCGGCTATCTAGGGGCTACTTGCCACCCTTAAACGCAGTGCCCATGATAGCAGGAGTTCAAGATATGTGTAACGGCTGATAGTTGGGAGTTGTGCAAGATGATTAGTTTTACCTCCAACACGGCTTACCCAAAGCTGGCGGGGTTTATTACCCTTGTACTTGCTGCAATTTTATCTGAACCCACTCACGCAGAAATCTCGTCAGCGGCATGTATCGCTTTTGGTGACACAAATTTCACTATTGGAGATGGCACGCCCGGCGAAGTTAAGAAGGGGCGTGTTATTGAAGCAACCAACGATACCCCTGCGTATTGCGAGCTAAGTGGCTTTGTTGCTCCCCAAGTCGGTTTTGAAATTCGTCTGCCACTCGAAGGGTGGAATGGTCGTTTCCTACAGCAAGGCTGTAGTGGAATGTGCGGGAAGTTGGTTCTCGACGCTGCGAACGATGCTTTGGCCCGGGGCTATGCAACGGCGACGACAGATATGGGACACCGTGCAGTTTCATCTCGATCAGGTATTTGGGCGTATGACGATCCCAGCGCCAAGATTGATTATTGGTATCGTGGAACCCACGTTGTTGCCCTTGCTGCCCAACAGTTGGTGGCAGAATTCTATGGTCGCGCCTTAGATCGCGCGTTCTATCGTGGATGCGGCACTGGTGGACGCGCCGGTCTGATTGAAGCGCAACGATATCCAAACGACTTCGATGGCGTTCTGATTACCGGCGGTTCTGTTCTAAATTTCGTCCGCAATAACTATTCAATCATGTGGGGCATTAAGTCGAACTTGGATCAAAACGGTGAGCCAATTCTTAGTGCGGAGGATTTGGAGCTTGTCCATGCAGCTGTGCAACAAGAATGCGCCACCGATGGAACGGGTGTTATTGCGAACCCTCTCACATGCGCATTTGATCCGGGCAGTCTCGCGTGCGCAGCTGACAGCAGTAGGCAATGTCTGTCGCCAGAGAAGGTATCCACTGTGCGTCGATATTATGACGGCCCCGTGAATTCTGCCGGAGAACAACTCTACTCCGGACAATCTAAGGGGTCAGAACTCGGATGGTCGCGCGGTTTCTTCGGAAACCCATCCGTGATGGGGAAGTATATCATCGAGCACTATCGTTATTTGCTTTACCCAGAAGCACCGGGTCCCACTTTTGAACTTAGCCAAGTTGACTTTGAGGAACCGCTTGAGACGTTCTCAGGTGTCGATGTTCAATCTGCGGCAGATCGCGTCGACTATGATGGGTTCAAAGAACGCGATGGGAAGCTACTGATGACCTATGGTTGGAATGAATCATCGATGCCAGGTTCATTCGCGGCCCAGTATTTTGATCGCGTAGCCAATGCAAATGCTGGCGTGTCCGCCACACAGGAATTTTTCAGGTTGTTTATGGTGCCTGGTACATTTTCATGCCGTGGCGGGTCGCCGAGTGGACAACAGATTGATCTTCTGTCCGCAATGGAGAAGTGGGTAGAAGAGGGAACCGCTCCAAATAAACTTATCGCGACTCAAAAATCAGAGGGTGATAAAAAATCGCGAGCCCTATTTCCGTACCCTTCTTTCGGCACTTATAGCGGTCAGGGAGACATGACGAAGGCTGAAAGCTACGTGGAAGTGCGAACTGAGTAAAATTGAAGCCTGCGCTTAGTTTTTCTTGTCGTAGACGTACCAGTTTTTAGTGAAACGCCGGTATGGCGTACCATCGGAGTTATACCAGCCGTCGAGATAGCTGAACTGGGACTCATTCACCGTCATTTGTGTCCAAGAATAGATCAATGAACCAGAGCCGTCTGGAGCAGGGAACGAACACTCGCCTTTCTTCATCGATCCCCTGTATCCGTCATCCGTTTTAGTAAAATAGATGTCACAGCCTTTGAGATCGAACATGTCGGCAGGTGTAACATCATTTAGCGTGCTCGGATCGAGGTGGGCACCCTGGGTACGTGCCACAAACTCAGGTGACGCGGCCGGCCAGATGTGAAGGTTCAAGCGTAATTTTTGCTCTACTTGATCTATCTCGAAACCGTATATGCGCTGTCGCAATATTCTCGAAGGATCGTTGGCATCCTGCCATTCGCCATAGTAGGTGTGTGGGCCAAAGGCGGGTAAATTTATTTTACGGATAAAAACGAGAGTCGCTGGGTTGCGGTCTTCTGCCGAAACGCCTTCAGCCTCTTGCGCCGTGGCTTGTGCTACGTTGTCATAACCACCACCCCACAGCGACAGAAACTCCTGAAAGTCTGTATCCGATACGTCTGCTGCCGAGCCCAAAGAGACAGGTGCAAAATAGACCACCAATGCGACAGAGAGCTGAGCAACTAACTTCATAAGGCAACCTTACGTGCTTACCGAGTTGGCGTGAGCGCAATTAGACTGGTGTTTACATCCGACGGCAAATAAAGAGTTCCATCAGAGCCGGATGCAATACCATTAAATATCCACGCATCCGGCTGTGGTGGCAGCACAGCCAAGCCTATATCAGCATCAGTCAATATTAGATTGGTTTCTCTAGAGACGAGATCTAACTCATAAACGGCTTTGGTGCTGCTATCGACGACGGCTAAGTTGCCGTTTGGCAAGATGGCGATTCCTTCAGGCATTTTGAACTCACGGCTGATCGTATCAACCTTCCCGGTTCTTATATCGATTGACGAGACCGTGCCTTCTGTTGCGTCTGTAACGAACGCGATGTTGTCATCTGTCATGGTTAGTCCGGCTGGAAAAGTAAACCCGTCTGCAATTGTTGTTCTTTCTCCGTCGCGGCTTACGTGGAGAACTTTTTTACTATTCGATTCCAGAACGATAAGCGAACCATCTTTCAGCATTGCAATGCCGCGTGGCCCGGCAAATCCGGTTTCGTTGCATAAAACTTCGGCATTACTAGGATCAATAATTTGAACGCGACCGGTAAACCAACTCGCGGTAACGAGAACATCACGGCCATTAAACGTTCCAGATGTTACTGACGTGGGGTAAGCACTTGAGCCGGATACGGGCGTAATCGTACGCACAGTGCCCGTTTCTGGATTTGCCTCCCGTAGACTAAACATGTCAGCGAGATACACGCGTGCATCTGAGCCCACCCCAAGCGTCGCTACACCACCCGGCGCTGTAAGCTTCCCAGTGACGACGGTTCGAAGTGTATCTGTCGCAGTATCAATCTCATAAATCCCGTTACCACCAATGCTCGAGATGTAGAGCTTGTTGGCGTGATCGTGTCCGGGCGGTCCGATAGCCATATTATCTAAGCCACTTTCCAGTGCTGCAAGTTGAGTCTTTTCACCGGTATTTTTGTCGACCCGCGTAACAGTGCCAGCATCAAAATCAAGTACGTAGAGAAGGCCGCGGTCATCGATCTCAACTGCGGTGGGCCATTCAAAACCTTCTGCAATGACTGCAATTTCTTTTGCCTGCAGATCAAACCGGATAACTCGACCGAGGTCTGCCTGAGGTCCGTAAAGGTAGCCGTCCTCGGCGATGGTAAAGCCGTTTAGCCCACCGGTACCGTCCCACACTTGTTCTAGCGGCGTGTCGCTGGACAGATCGACTTGCCAGAGAGTCTTATGCCGACCGCCGGTTTGGGTGACGTACAACCTGCCGTCCGGCGCGAAACCGACCGTATTAATACTCGGCATCTGGTCTGCAATGAGACGGGGTTTGCCGCCAGGCGACTGAGCGTACAATTGGCCGAGCGCTACCGCGGTCCATACGAGTGTCCCAGCGAAGGGAGTACCGGCAGGCGCAAATCCAATATCGTCAGCCATCCCATAAGGTGCATTCACAAAGGGGGTGTGCTCGCCTGTATCGATATCGACTTGATGGATTGTCGAGCCCATGATGTCGCCCGCGTAGAGCGCGCCATCTGGCCCAAAGGCAAGTCCGTGAACACCATGGAACGGGCCGGGCTCAACAATCTTTCGAGCCTCGTACTCTGCACTTACTACCAGGGAGAAATTTGTAGATGTGACGATGAGGGCTAGGACGACGACCCGAATTATTTTCACTAGTTATTAGCTCCCAGGTTTGTAGTCAGGGTTCTCTGGCGGCACGGTTTTCGCATAGTAGCCCCATGTAGATCCGATAGGACCCATGTCCCAATCCGTCGGTGGCTCCAGCATATCCGGATAATCTTTTTCTAACTTCTTGCGCACAGACACCGGAATATCTTCTTGGGTGCCGGTTATTTTTCGGCTGTGAGAGCGGGCAAATAGGGTGGCATCAACACCGCTACGCCCCATACGCATCCAGGGAAGCCAAGGCGTTTGCCGGAAGAAGCCGGCGAGCATTGTTGACCATGGCCGGTCTCGATCCTCAAGCTCAGCGGCTGGCGTATAGAATACAAAGTGTTCAGAAGGACTAATGATTGACCCCGTGGACGAATATGGCCATCCCTCAGGATTCACCGGGTTGTTGATTTCCATGGCCCAGTCCCAGGCCAACATGTAATAGCCGCCAAGTTTTTCCCACGGGAGAATGTAAGGTTTTTGCACGGGAATCCGATTGCGCTGCGCATCGGCGCTATTGGCATAGCCAACGTTAGTCTGAAATCCATAGTGGTTGGTATCTAGCATGTGATCGGGCCGCGTCAGGCCCATTCTGGTGCGCACTTTGTCGTGAATATAAGGAATGACTTCGCACGTCTCACCGGTCCACGGATTCTTCCATGAATCGATAACTTCGCCTGTGTCTAAGTCCGTATAAAAAGTAGCGTCTTTACCGCGATAAAGCAGGCCGTCGCCGTCCCACTTAAACTGTAAGCTCCCAAAACCGACATAGCCTACGAGCGGTATGATGCGTTGCCCTGGGATCGCGGCGAAGAAGACCCCCGTATGGCCGCCCCAAACCGGTTCGTCACCGAGCGTTCCCCAGATCTTGGCGAAAGCGTAAATATTCTCTTTTGGATCAGTAAAGTCGAACGCACTATCTGAGTCTGTTGCAGCTGTTGCAGCCAATGTAGGCGGCGGCATCAAACCGCCAGCTGCCAGAGCGCCAGCCCCTAAGCCCAATGCTTTCCGTCGAGAAAGCTGATCCAGTGCCGTTTGCATTGCATCGATATACATCGGAGCTCCAATTCTACTCTATGCCAGGCATCACTTTAGACTTGAGGCAACCCGGTACCCATGAGCGGACATGTTCTGTCCACATACGGAACAGGCCGAGATGGCGTGTTGCACAATCGTCTCAGATCATAGCCGATAGGACGGTAAACGGGGACTAAATCCCCTGCTTGCGCGAAGTTACAAGGGAAGGATTACGGCCATGATTACACTTGGATATTCGATCATAACGGTGATGTGCCTCGTCGCGCTCTACTATTCCGCTAAACTTTGGCTGGAGCGGCGGGATGCGATGAGTTTTTTGATACTCGCTGCGTTGTCTTTGCTGTGGCTTGATAACTTCGCGATTGCTGTTGGCGCCTATGTCGGCGAGGGGGTGCTGCTTACGGCAATGAGCTACGCCCGCTATTACATGCACTGGCAGGTGCTTCCCGTATTGATGATCGTTGCTGGGATCCTGTTGCGTCGCGGTGGTTTCGCATTTGCTCAGAATAAGATTGTTATGGGCCTATTTTGCGTCATCGCAGTCGTCTTCATGGCCATGGACGTACCGTACATTTTTCAGATCGAATTTTACCCGGCCTGCTATGGGGAGACATTTCGACTGGTCACCAACGTATCCGCATCTCAGATATGCGACCCGAGCAATCTGCCACCCCAAGGAATCTCAGTCGCGCCTATTCCTGCGATCTCGGTCAATGTCACTTTGATGCTAGTCGGATTTGCTCTTTGGGTCCGGCATGGCTTCAAATGGTTGGCTCTGTCCTTCCTGTTTATGTTCGTCGCAGCCGGAGTCTCCCAGATGCCTGATTTCTACTATGGGCAGATTCTGGGAAATCTGGGCGAACCCATCTTTAACGCTGGCTTAATAGCTGCGGCGTATAGATTTGGGGGTAGGGACACGGGAGAAGGCAGGATTGCCGATAATGCCGCGCCATCTTAGGAAAAGTGCGCATATTGGTATGGATTGCATTATCGAGTGATTTCTTGTTTTTCGTGTATCTGAGCGTAATAATTCGACTGAATATGAGGAAATAGTGGGGACTTTCCTTTTGTATCAGTGTGCCAGAATAGACTAAGCTACTACGACTTGTGTTACAGGGCCCGAAAGGGCGCTTATTTTGTGTATCAATCATCCCCTTACTAAGGGCGGCTATGGTTCCTCCTAGCGAAGACGACGATATCGACATCATGGCCGAAATGGACTCTATCGCCGCGGAGGATGATGACGATGATGTCGGGGGAATGGGCGCTGAGCCGGCGACGCGCGTTCTCAACCAAGATGAGATTGATAGCCTACTCGGCTTTGACGAAACCACTGACGACAGCCTCAACAGGTCTGGCATCCAGGCCATTCTCAATTCTGCGCTTGTTTCCTATGAACGCCTACCCATGCTCGAGGTCGTCTTTGATCGCATGGTGAGAGGCATGACCACGTCGTTGCGTAACTTCTTCTCAGATAACGTTGAAGTATCGTTGGACGATATTTTGTCGCAGCGCTTCGGCGACTACCTCAATTCAATTCCACTGCCGGCCATGATCAATATCTTCAAGGCGGAAGAGTGGGACGATAACGCGCTGTTGGTTGTAGATTCCTCGCTGATTTACTCGATCGTTGACGTGCTTCTCGGCGGTCGACGAGGTACGGCCGCCATGAGGGTGGAAGGTCGACCATATACGGTTATTGAACAGAGTCTGGTCGAGAAATTCGTCCACGTTGTGCTAGCAGACCTATCAGCGGCCTTTGACCCATTGTCACCGGTGACCTTTAGGTTTGATCGGCTTGAGGTGAACCCCAGGTTTGCGACCATATCTATTCCATCGAACGCCTGTATCGTTGCGCGACTAAGGTTAGACATGGAAGATCGTGGTGGTCGGATCGAGATCCTTATTCCGTTCGCGACACTTGAGCCTATTCGTGAACTTCTTCTCCAAGGCTTCATGGGAGAGAAATTCGGTCGAGACTCTATCTGGGAAACGCACCTCTCAAACGAAATGTGGCTGACCCACATTGACCTCGAAGCCGTATTAGAAACTCAAGAGCTACCCTTAAACACGATTCTAAATCTTGAGATCGGGTCCCATATCGCACTTCAAACCAGACCGGACTCCCAAATATCACTACGATGCGGAGACCAAGCCATGTTTACGGGCCGGATGGGACGGCAGGGCAACAGCCTTGCTATTCGCGTCGATCACAAAGAACGCAAGAAAGAGCAATAGCATTCCAGAGCTGTCCAGAAGACGGTTTAGTAGCGGTGCCGCATGCGGCGCAGCTGCGCAACTGATTGGTACACCCACCAGTGCTGCCGCTAAATCAGTGTGGGGTAACCCTGCTGACAACCTAAACACCATGATACGTGTTATGAGCCGAACGGATGGTGGAATTGCCATCCGATGGACTCACGGTGTCTTGTCAGCAATCATCGAGCAGGAAACGACCCCGTTGATGGGAATCTCACAACAGGTCTTCAGTCGCCATCGCCGAAATGAAAATGGCAGCTTTGATGCTGTCTATATGGAATTCGTCTTCTTCACAGACCTTGAGACCGGCGACGTGATGGAGCAATGGGAAAACCCATACACGGGGCGCACAGTCACCGTTCCAGCTCAGGTGCTAGGACCGAGCCGTTTTAAAATTCCCCTGACACTTACAGTCATCAACGAGCCTTTCGCAATGGAAGGCATCGTCAATACCCATTGGTTGGAACCGCTGCCGAGCGCTGGAGGGGACGTCATGTTCAATGAGCGCATTGATTCCTATGTTCCGCCAATGACTGAAGGTGGAGCACCGCTCAAATTCCACGAAGTGTTTGCCTTTCGCGCTGATGCAGGGCTGTTAATGGATACAACATCTTCTCATGTCCCGGCGACCGTAGACAAAGTCAATATCATCAGCTGGCGGCCGTGGATGGATATGGCTGAAGTCGACGGGGTAACGATGTCCCGCGGGGCAGGGCGTGTCATTGCCAACTATGACGAACTGCCGAGTGACCTTGCTCAAAACAACCAAATTCACTTTCCCGATATCGTAGCCGAGCTAGACGACTACCTCGAATTGTAAGGTGGGCAGAGGCTTTGGTGGTATCTGGCTAGGCTGCTATTCAGTAGAAGGTACTCCTATGCAGATTCGGCAGGCCAGGCATCAGATAGCCGCTATTGCCAAAGCTAAGGTGGCACATTTAGGTTGGTAAACGAGCACATCGTCGTGTCGGTTGGTTTAACAATCGCGCGGAAATCGGGAGGGATAAATGAAGTTTACAATCATTCTATGGGGGCTGGTACAGGCACTAAGGCTAGCCACCCGCATTTATCCCAAGTTCGCTGAGCGGGTGAAAGAAAGAGACGTAATCGCGCAGTTCAAACTGAAAGATAATTCCGCTGGTCGTTGGATCCAGTTTAAAGGAGGAAAGATTAAGTCCGGAAGCGGCCTTCACAAGAATCCCGACCTCTCACTCTTCTTTCAGAACAAAGCTATTGCAGTAGAATTTCTGACACCACCCTTTGACCAGCTAACCCGCATCGACGCGGCTAAGAATTTCAAAGTTGGTATGGAAGGGCCGGATGAGCTTGTCGTCTGGTTCGCATCCACCTTGACCTACATGACGACAGTCGGTTGGAAAAGCGGCACCGATATGGGCGACGGAGTCACACGGTATACCAATGGCACCAATGGCGGTCCGATCTTTGTTTATGTCAAAGACGGTAAAATTATCCGAATTACACCCATGGAATTCGACGATGATGACGCAGAGTCGTGGACCATTGAAGCACGGGGCAAAAAATTTACGCCGCCGCGTAAAACGTCTTTGGCTGCACACGGCTTGGCCCTCAAATCCATGGTCTATTCTGAGGACCGTATTTTATCGCCGATGAAGCGGGTCGACTTCGATGTCGACGGTGAACGTAATATTCAGAACCGCGGGAAATCTGAGTTTGTACCGATCAGTTGGGACGAGGCACTCGATATCGTCGTCAAAGAAATACGGCGTTCGAAAGCGAAAGGCCGAGGGGCGATATTCGCCAACTCAGGGTCGCATCACCAGTGGGGAAACTTCGGACATTATCTAAGCGCCTTTGGCCGTTTCACCAATCTCCTCGGTTGTACCAAGATGATGGGAAGCCCGGACAGTTGGGAAGGGTGGTTCTGGGGGGCGATGCACCATTGGGGCAACAGCATGCGCCTTGGTACACCGGAATTTTACGGTACCGTGGAGGACTGTCTCAAAGAAACCGAGATGATGGTGTTCTGGTCCAGTGATCCAGATAAGACCTATGGCTATGAAGGAACCGTTCGACGCGCCTGGGCAAAAGAACTGGGCATCAAGATGGTGCATATTGACCCCTATCTCAATCACACAGCAGCACTGTTAGGCGGTAAATGGTTTGCACCTAAGCCCGGCACTGATGCAGCCTTTGCGCAAGCACTGTGTCATGTCTGGATAACCGAAGGGACCTACGACAAAGAGTTTGTGGAAAAGAGAACCGAAGGCTTTGAAGAATGGAAAGATTATATTCTCGGCTTGACGGACAACACGCCTAAAGATCCTGAGTGGCAAGAAAAAGAAACAGGAATTCCCGCGCGCGATTTGAGAGCGCTCGCGAGAGAATGGGGACGGAAGAAAACCTATCTTGGTGCTGGAAGCTGGGGCTGTGGTCTCGGCGGCGCCGGACGCGGACCGATGGGGGCACAATGGGCCCGCATGATGGCCATCCTCGGAGCCATGCAAGGCTACGGGCGGCCAGGCGTTAACTTCGGCAACCTACAGTTTGGCGCGCCGGTGGATTTCTCATTCTATTTCCCAGGTTATGCCGAGGGCGGGATGTCCGGTGAGTTAACGCAGAGCGCAAATGCAGCAAACAACTACCAGCGCATGCCGCACATCGTCACCATGAGTACTGTGAGGCAGGCCATTCCGCGGAAGTTTATTCCCGAGGCCATCCTAGAAGGACGAGCACTCGGCCACCTGACCGACGTATCTACGATTCAGGGTCAGTTTATGAAAGTCGGCTATCCAGCGCCGGGGCATGCCAAAATCGAGATGATGTACAAATACGGCAGTTCATCAATGGGAACGCAGATGGACTCCAACCGGTACATCAAGATGTATCAATCCGAAAAACTCCCGTTTGTCGTGAACCAATCGATTTGGTGGGAGGGTGAGACAAAATACGCCGACATTGTTTTGCCGGCGTGCACAGTGTTTGAACACGACGATATCGGTGAATGGTACAATGTCGGTGCCGGGTACGTGCACCATATGTACTCTATGAACAATCACCGTGTCATATCAATGCAGCACCAATGCATTGAGCCGCTTGGTGAGTCCAAATCTGACCACGATATCTTTCTCGAGATCATGAAACGCCTCGATATGGGAGCGATGTACTCTGAGGGCGGTAATACGGAACTTGATTGGTGTAAGCGGGCGTTTGATTCCTCAGATATGTCCAAGCACACGACCTGGAAGCAGTTCCTCAAGAAGGGGTATTACGTGGTACCCCCCGTTTCAGAAGGGACCCGAGCTCCGACTGGCAATCGATGGTTCTATGAAGGTCGAAAGAAAGACACGCCGGAACCGTACCCATTACCTGCGGATTACACTGGAAATTTCGGCGACGGACTGCAAACTCAATCTGGTAAATTCGAATTTGTGGCGACGTCGTTGAACAACATCGACGATTCTGGGCGGCCTCCGCTTAATAAGTACATGCCGACCTACGAAGATCCTGAGCGGGATGAAAATTTAGCTGGATTCCCTCTACAGCTCCTCACGCCGCATACGCGCTACCCTTTCCATATAATGGGGGACGAGAAGGGCTGTACGATCAGGGACATTAAAGATCATCGCGTGCGGGTCGATGGTCACGAATACTTGGTAGCAGTGATCAGCGGCACAGATGCCGAAGACCGTGGGATCAAGAGTGATGACCTGATTCGATTATGGAACCATCGCGGGTCTGTGGTTTGCGCCGCATACGTTACCGATCGTGTTCAGCCGGGTGTGGTTAGCGCTCCGACAGCCTCTGCTGAATATCGGCCGGCTGGGGAGCCAGGAAACTCAACGGACCTAGGCGGCTGCGTCAATATGCTCAACTCTAGTGAAAACATGACGGAGCACACGCATAGCATTAAGCCGAATACAACGTTGATCCAAATGGAGAAATGGACCGGCGTCGATACTTGGCAACGTGCGGAGGCCGTGTGATGAGCAAGAAATGGAACCTCGTGGTCGACGTCGCGCGATGCGACAACTGCCGCAACTGCTTTCTCGCAACCAAAGACGAACACATCGGTAACGATTTCCCGGGCTACACTGCAGCCCAACCGGAAAAAGAACATAGCTGGGTTGATATTAAGCACAAAGAACGCGGCAGCTATCCCATAGTCGAAGCGAACTTTATGCCAGTGATGTGTAATCACTGCGACGATGCACCTTGCATGAAAGTTGCGAAGGACAACGCAATCAAAAAGCGTGATGACGGGATCGTTATCATTGATCCAGAGAAATCCAAGGGACAGAAAGCAATCGTCGACGCCTGTCCCTATGGAGCGGTCTATTGGAACGAAGAGAAACAAATTCCCCAAGCGTGGATATTTGATGCGCACCTTCTAGACACCGGATGGACCAAACCACGCGTTCAGCAAAGTTGTCCGACTGAAGTATTTAAAACATTGAAAGTCGACGACAAGAAAATGCAGCAGATACAAGAAGAGGAGGGGCTATCCGTCTTACTTCCGGACGAAGGCACCAGACCGCGCGTGTATTATAAAAACCTGCACTTGATGACAGCGTGTTTTGTCTCCGGGTCTGTTGTCGCCATGATAGATGGTGTCGACGAATGCGCTGAAGGCGCAGATGCGGTTTTAAAACAGAACGGCAATGAAGTCGCACGAACAACAACAGACGTTTTTGGTGAATTTAAGCTAGACAAGCTGCCACCGGGAAGCGGCTCATACGAGTTAGAGGTAAGTATGAGTTCTGGTGGAAAATATTCGGCAGAAGTTAACGTAGGTGAGGATAATATTTATCTCGGTACGCTGATGCTTAACAGTTAGCCAAGCACCTTCATGGCCTGGAACAGCTCTTCAAGAAAATGGGAAAATGGCGGAGAGGATATCCGTCATACTTCATATTTTTCTAGTTGCTGGTGCCACTGCTGTTGGTTAGCAAGCAAAGAAACCGTTTTACTTTCTAGCCTTCGGACACAAGGCGTTCCCCTGAAAGCAATGCTTTAATTAGTTTCCTCAAAATCCTTGAATTAGCTAGAGGGAGTCTAGGCCTCTTAGCCATGTCGTTGGTCCGCAGCCGCCCGTAAAATCAGAGACATTATCTATAAAATCCTTGGCATCTGAATCAGGGACACCGAAAGCCTCAATAAGTATTTCGAGGATATCTTCATCGCTAAAATCGGCGGCTTTAAGGAGAAGCCCGACTTCTTCCCAATCTGATGCTGTAAAACCGTAGTGATCCAAAAGGAATTCAGCGACTTTGAATGGAGTTTCGAATCCGGTAATCAGTCCATTACCAACAAATTTCAACCACGGCGGTGCATCTTCGAATAATGCGTCAAAAAATTCTTTGATCCTTCCTTCAACAACTGATTTCATGTCGCCGAACGGTAGGTCAGAAATTACCATGTCAAAATCGAAATCCTTCACATCGTAACCGATGAGCACGAAGCCGAAGCTGCCGGTGGCATAGGCAGTACTATTCGTGATGCCGAAGTCAAGGCTCGTCTCAACATCTGTATCGACGGAGAGCGTTCCGAACGGTCCCACGTCGATCTTTGTGATGCCCACTATAACCGAACCGCCGGCACTCATTTCGTCAATATCACTAATGTCAGCGGTCAAATCGAATATGTCGCCATTTAATATTGTTTCTTTGATTTCGAAATGAAGTCCGTCGTCCGAGATTTCAATATCTACGTCTGTTTCAAGACCAAGGAGTGTTATTCCCGCTGAAAGCAAAAACTGTGGCTTTTGGAAGGCAGGATTGGAGTTGTTCTCATCCGTGAACGTACAAAGAATTAGCTTTGGCCCGTCAGCTCCGTTCGCGCCGGTAATACTCAGGAGGTCTTCACTCCCTACAACAATTTTATCGATTTCCACATCGATCCCGATTCCCAAATCAGGCATGATCAAAACTTGGAGGCTCGCCTTAATAATCAGAAATTCAAATATCCCGTAAATATGAAATCCCTGGGGAAAGGCAACAGTTGCAATTGTTGTGCCTTGATCAGGCACGCAATAAAATTGGGCTTCGAGACTGACATCGATACCGGTTCCGTTGGCCAAAAGCTGGTAATGAGTCATTGTGGCCATATCCGTCACAAACCATTTTTCTCCCTTGGTACCGACGACCAATAGAATTTGTTTGCCATCAGATGGTAGGGTAACGCCACCGGCAAGAAACATGGCTTGCAGCGCTGGTAGATCATAACTGTCTAGTGCGGGGCCGTACTTCGCCAAATCATCGCAAACGAATCCCGGTAGACCCTTAATCTCGATTGTACTGAGGACTGTATCCAAAGAGGATGGAAGGGGGTCGTGGCTGCCAGAAAGTTTTTCAAATATATCTTTGAGAGAAATATCACTGATGGATCCCGCGAACATGCTCTTGTTATCTTCGACATCCGTGGCATCGATAAATACGGCGATGGAGGCGTCAATGTCGGAGACATCCAGCTCCGCCGCAAATCCCAGTGAGGGCTCCCCTTCGAACGATATGCCCGCTTGAATTGCTAGTTCATGCAACTGAAAAATGCTGAACGTGATCGACTTGGTCCCACCGGTGACGACCATATCGCCTGAGATAAACGCTCCGTTCTCAACAACAAGAATCGTAGCATCAAACTGAACGTCATTTCCCTGAATCGTGATGTCAACCGTTCCTTGAAGAAAGAAACCGAAATCACCATTAGTTATCTGTGCACCAAATGTTCCAGTTAGGCTTGTCCCTGTGGCAATATCCGATGACACGCTGAAGCTGAGTTTCGAATTACTTGTGGGATCTACGCCGACGAATAGGCCGGCCTGAAACGTGGTGGACTCTGGAATGCCCATCAGTTTCGCAAGGTCCTTCATCTTATCGGTCTTGCTGAAATCGGTATCGGCATAGAAATAGAATCCTGCCCGTGCACCGTCGGCTTGCTGAGGCAGAGTAATTTTTCCAGACGAAATATTTGGGTTTTGAAAAATCGAGAACTCTGGGAACGTAAACGTAGAGTCATCAAACGTACTAGCAGCGATAACCATGTCGTTAAACGGGAAGTCGTCCACGAATTCCTTGAGTCCAATTAATCCAGGGATTTGATCTAGTTGAGCAACCTGAACGTCTACGCCGACTGCGAACCCCCAGCTACCGTCTTGGTCCTTTAGTACAAAGCA
>WLXB01000069.1 GCA_012103295.1 Alphaproteobacteria bacterium
CGTGGGTAGTGCGGGCGGTGATGTTGGCAACATTACAGGCGCGGGCGCGCTTACGTTACAGGGCGCAATGACCTTTGAGCGCGGTGCAATCTCTGCGCCATTAACAATTGATGCGACCGGATCAGTCACCACGACAACAGGTGACGTCACGACAATTAGCGGAGCGACCTCGATCGTGTCCGGCGGTCTGCTAGATGTTCGCTCAGACGGTGGCGGCACGTCCGAATTGAATATGACTGGGGCTGTCACCAACGATGGCACGATCCGGCTGGTCGCCTCTGCTGGCACACCGTCCGTAACCCTTGATCTTGATAATTCAGGCTCGATTGATAACACGGGCACGATCATTGCATCTCTCAATTCCGGCGGCACCCGTGTAATCCGGGACGGCTCTATCACCAACAACGCCACCGGCTTGATCGATATTGATGTCGATACGACCTTCAACAATGTTGGGTTGACGAACAACGCCAGCAGCACGCTGACTGTTCAAACCGGCGACACCTTGAATCTGGACGACAGCACGTTTGTCTACAACGGCGGCACTGTCGATGGATCGGGGACGATCGCGTTCTCATCGGGCACCAGCACGATGACGCTGAACGCGGGTCTGTCGTTCTCGACGGTTGATCTCATCATCGGCACCGCGGCAGGTGCTGTTGGTAATGTTGGTGGCAGCACCTTAACCCTTGCCAACTTCACGGATTTTGACCGTGGCACAATTTCTGCACCACTGGTGATTGATAGCGGCGGGAGCCTCACATCAACCTTAAACAATGTGGCGACCATCTCTGGTACTACCCAGATCAATTCAGGCGGTACGTTGGTGGTTAGCTCCACCGGTGGCGGTACGACGCTTTTGAATGTGAGTGGTGCTATTACAAACGCCGGCACTATTTCGCTAACCAGTTTAGCTGGCAGTCCGACTGTGACACTCGATCTAGATACGACTGGCTCGATTGCCAATGCGGGCACGATTGATTTGGATCCCGGCGCCGGCGGCACCCGCGTGATCCAGGACGGCTCTATCACCAATAACGCCACGGGCTTGATCGACGTTGATACGGATACGACCTTTAACAATGTCGCGCTGACCACCAACGCCAGCAGCACGCTGACTGTTCAAACCGGCGATACGCTGAATTTGGACGACAGCACGTTTGTCTATAACGACGGAACCATCAATGGCGCGGGGACGATCGCGTTCTCATCGGGCACCAGCACCATGACGCTGAATACCGGGCTATTGTTCTCGACGCTTGATCTTGTCATTGGTACCTCTGCCGGCGCTGTGGGTAATGTTGATGGTGCCGGTACTTTGACGCTCGCCAATACCACGGCCTTTGATCGTGGCGTGATCTCTGCCCCGCTGACGATTGATAATGGTGGGACTGTTTCGTCGACGTTGAATAATGTCGCGACCATTAGTGGAGCAACCTCGATCCTTTCTGGCGGCACGCTGGAGATCAACTCCACCGGTGGCGGCACGACCCATTTAAATGTGAGCAACGGCAGCATCGCTAACGCCGGTACGATCCGGCTCATCGCCACCTCTGGCACACCGACTGTGACCCTTGATCTCGACTCGACGGGCATAATTGCCAACACGGGCACGATTGATTTGGATCCCGGCGTCGGCGGCACCCGCGTCATCAGGGATGGCGCCATCGGCAACAACCCGGGCGGTTTGATCGATGTTGATAACAACACAACCTTTAACGCTATAGTCTATGTTAACAACACCGGCAGCACGTTGACCATTCAAACCGGCGACACCCTGAACCTGGACGACAGCACGTTTGATTACTTCGGAGGTACGGTCAACGGGGCAGGAACGTTGGCGTTCTCATCGGGCACCAGCACTCTGACGCTGCATGCGGACCTGACGTTCTCGACCCTTGGCCTAACCCTCGGCACCTCTTCGGGCGCGGTGGGTAATGTCGACGGCAGTAGCACGTTGACGATCGCCAACAATACGATCTTTGACCGCGGCACGATCTCAGCCCCGTTGACGATTGATAATGGCGGGACCGTGTCGTCGACGTTGAATAATGTCGCGACGATAAGCAGTGCGACCCAGATCAATTCCGGCGGCACGTTGGAAGTTAATGCAACGGGGGGCGGTACGACGCTTTTGAATGTGAGTGGTGCGATAACCAATGACGGCACCATCGCACTGATCGCCACTTCTGGCACTCCATCCGTGACACTTGATGTGACGGGTGGCTCGCTTACCAACAACGGTACGATCCATGCCCAGGCAGGAGTCGGCGGAACCCGCACGATTACCAGCGACAACCTCATCAGTGCCGCGGGCAGTGTTATCAACGTCGATGCGGATCTAACAATTGCGATGGGTGCGTCGGGCAGCTTTGATAGTGCAGGTGCCGTTGATGTGGCGAGTGGTACCACCCTGGCATTCACTGGTTCCAACGCGGCGACCGACACGATTGATTTCCAAGCAGCTGGCACCGTGACCGTTAACGCGGGTGGTGTGCTCGACACCAATGGCCTCGACATCACCAACAGGGGAACAACAACCGTCGGCGGATCGTTGATCACCGACGGTGCCGATTTCGCGATGACGAGTGGCAGCATTTTGAATGTTACGGGCGCGTCAGGTGCGGCGGACTTTACAGTAGGTGCGTTGAACAGTGTCTCAGGGGGGACCGTCAATTTTGTTGGCGGAGCAAACGGTGTCACCTTCAATGGCGCCCTTGGGACTATCGGTATAATGAATTTCGATGATAGCGTTCTGCTGAACCTCACCGCTGACATCGACAACAATGAGGGCGTGGTTGGGGTTGATACAGGCACGCTCGTTATAGTGGGCGGCGATTTCGACAACAACGGCGGCAATCTATCGATTGCCAGCGGTGCGACGCTTCAAATGAGCGGTACAGACCTAAACCTCACAACCGGCAATTACACCAGCGTTGCGGGTAGCACGATCGCGCTGGGTTCCAGTGTTGCTTTTGGTTCAGCCTCCTTCACCGCGGGGAATGCAGGTTCCGGATTTACAAACGAGGGAACTTTTTTTGCTGCCAACACGGACAATGTTGCTGGGACCAATATTACGGTATCGGGTGAATTCACCAACAATGGCACTACCGTCTTGGATGGTGGAAGTGGTGCTGGGGGTGTAATTTTCACCGGTGACTTTGCCAATGGTTCTGGAGGGATTGTTAGCATCTCCAATAATGTCTCCTTTGGCCTTGAGGTTGCGCTCGTCAATGATGGCTTGTTCACGGTGAGCGCCGGAGGCTCGGTCACCTTTGATAAGGATTTCACCAACAATCTCTCCCTAGTCCTCACATCTGACTCTGGATCAGCCGGCGCCAGCTTTGACGTTTCAAGCGGAGCCACGTTGATCAACACCGGAACTATAGGCGCAGTCGGAACGGTAGGTGTGGCGCGCTCTATTTCTGGAAATTTATCAAATGCATCGGGGACGATCGATATTGATGTGGCGACGACCTATTCCGGCGGCACGCTGACCTACTCAGGTGGAACGTTCGACGTTGCCAGTGGTGTAACCTTTGCGATAGCCAGTGGTGCGACATTGGCAGTCAACAGTGGTATTTCTGTGCTTGGCGATATCGATAACAGTGGCACGATTGATGTCGCACAAGGCGCTGGCAGCAGTTCAGTTGGTGGCCTTGTCAATCAATCAGGAGGCCTGGTCATTCTCGATGCGGGCGCGTCTGAAACCGCAGACTTTACAAGTGCAGGCGATATCACAAATGCAGGAACGATCAGGTTTGATTCTGCGCACACCGGCTCTATTAGCCTGACGGTGACATCCGGAAACCTCGATAATACGGGCACTATTGCGGTGCAGAATGGTTCATCGATCTTAAATACGATTGCCGCTTCCGTGAATAATTCCGGCACGCTCGACATTGATGAACATGCAACGATTGCAATGGGGTCCGATGACTTTGATCAGCTGAGCGGTGGCATTCTTGATGTCGGCACCAATGCGACGTTGCAATTTACAGGAAGCAACACGGCAGCCGACGCCATCAATTTCCAGAGCGGGGGTACGGTAACGGTCAATTCCGGTTCCACCATCGATACCAATGGCCTTGATGTTACGAACGACGGTGACATGACCATCAATGGCACCTTCCAAACCGAAGGCGGCGATTTCCTTAATGATACCAATGGTGATCTGACGGGCTTCGCCAACCTTAGCCTTGGCGGTGGCAGCTTCACTAACAATGGCAACAGCGATGGCGGTGCGTCTCCAGGACTGTTTGTGGTTGAAGGTGGCGATGCAATCTTTGGTGCAACCAGCACGATCATTGTCGAAATCGGTGGAACGGACAGCGCAGACTACGACATAAACCGCTTTGGTCAGAATTTCCATATGGGTGGTGCATTGGGTGTTGTGTCCTGGGATGGCTTTGAAGCCTCAGCCGGTGACAGCTTCGATATCATTGAATGGGGTAGTAGCTCCGGAATGTTTGATGAGATCGAAGGTCTGGATGCCTGGGGTGATGTGGCGCTCGACACCACCTTCACCGACAGCGGCCTGACGCTGACGGCGAAAACCGTCACGCACCAGGGCGACGATGATGCCGACGTGTACATCGGCACAGGTGACGATGACGTCATGGTCTCCCTCGGCGGCAGTGATGTTCTGAGCGGCGCAGACGGCAGCGACTTGCTGCTCGGCGGCGACGGAGATGACGTGCTTTCCGGCGGTGCGGGCGATGACCGTCTGATCGGTGGTCTCGGCACCGATACGGCAGATTACTCCGATGCCTCTTCCGGTGTGACCATTAACCTTGAAAACGGTGAAGGTCTCGACGGCGACGGCGGGGTCGATACCCTGATCTCTATCGAGAATCTTATCGGCTCAGACCACGACGATGTGTTTATCAACAATGCCCGCGACAACGTCATGATTGGTGGCGACGGCTCAGACACCTTTATCTTTAACGCCGTAGACGGCGGTGATGACCTAATCCAAGACTTCACCTCGGGCGAAGACAGTATTGTCCTCGCAGCCGGAGCCTTCGGCTTTAATGCTGGCACGGCGCAAGAGGGTGTCAACTTCTCGGTCATCGATGGTGGCTACGACGGCACCAACGCCGGGGGCAACGATGCTCATGCGGCTGGAAATGCATCGTTGGTCTACTCGGAAGAAGACAGCGCATTGTACTACGATGAGAACGGCAAGGATGCTGATGGTTACTCGGTCGTCGCAACTCTGCAGCCGGGTGCTGGTATCGTCGCCGACGACATCCACTTCGCCGCTTAAGCGTTTCCCATGACACGGTTTGCGGATCAGGTTGTCTGGGTCACCGGCGCGTCATCGGGTATCGGCGAGGCCTTGGCCTATGCCTTCGCCAAGGAAGGCGCGCATCTGGTTCTCTCCGGTCGCCGTGCGGAAGAGTTAGATCGCGTTGCGTCCGCCTGCACTGACCGCACGGGTCAAATTCTCTGTCTGCCCTTTGATATGTTGGACGAAACCGGTCGTCAGGCTGCGGTGGAGAAAGTCCTCAGCCGCTTTGGACATATCGACATGCTGGTCAATAACGCGGGAGTATCGCAACGCTCCCTCGGTAAAGACACCGATATCAGCGTCGACCGCGCGATTATGGAATTGGATTACTTCGCTGTGATCGACCTGACCAAACGCGTTCTCCCTCACATGCTAGAGCGGAAGTCGGGCTATTTGGTCACGACCTCCAGTGTCGCCGGTAAATACGGTGTGCCCATGCGCACGGCCTATTCGGCCTCGAAACATGCGCTGCACGGCTATTTTGATGCCCTGCGGGCGGAACTGACCGCCTTTAACATCAATGTGTCGTTGCTGGTGGTGGCTGGGGTGCAAAGCCAGGTCTCGGTCAATGCCCTAACGGGTGACGGCTCAACTTGGGGAAAAATGGACGGTATACAGAGCAAGGGACTCTCTGCCGAAGAATGTGCGCGCCGGGTCTTGAATGGCCTGGCCAAGAAAGAGCCCGAAATCAACGTTGGCGAAGGCAAGGCCATGACCGGGCTTCGCCTCAAACGCTTTGCGCCAAAGCTCCTCAACCGTATGATGGCCAAGATGAGAACGACTTAAACAGAACCGCCAACCCGGGGGCAGTATGGCCAGACCACACGTCGAGTTCATTCAAAGTCAGATCATTCCATTTATCCAGGGCCTTTACGGCGGCGCGCGGCCGGAAATCGAAACCCGCATTCTCAGTATCGATGACGAGGACGGCAGTTCCAGCACCATCCTGCGCTATCCCGCGGGCTGGTCGCGGACAACACCCCATACGCTCGACGTTGATGAAGAGATTTTCGTTCTCGAAGGTGCGCTGGAACTGAATGGCCGCACCTACGGCAAACATGCCTACGCTCATTTGCCAAAAGGGTATTTGCGCGAGAGCCATGGCTCGCCTGGCGGTGCCGTGGTTCTGACCTTCTTCTCTGGCGAACCACACGCCACAGACGGCGGCTCCGCAACGGCAGATTTCGATGATCGCCGTTTGATGGAATATGTCGATACTCTATCCATGTCTCCCCACGTCGGCCCCCGTAAACATATGAGTTCTGGCGATTGGGATCCCTCAGGCACCACCCACAAAAAATTATATGAGGAGCCGGATACCGGTGAACTCACCTGGTTGATCGGCATGGCTCCGGGGTGGTGGACGGCGAAGGCGGAAATTCATCCTGTGGTGGAAGAAGAATTCGCCATCCTTGGTGATATTTGTTTTCCCATTGGGGTAATGCGAGACGGCGGATACTTCTGGCGCCCACCGGGGATTCAGCACGGTCCATTTGCGACCTGGGGTGGGGCGCTACATCTTTGCCGTTGTAAAGGTGGGCGTTTTGCTACGGATTGGCAGGATACCGACGGGCCGGATTGGAATCCGCCCTACACTCCTATTATCCCCGCTAAGTATCAGGCTGATGTGGAGGCCGCCGGAGAGCACTACGACCGCGAGCCCGGCTACTAACTGGTTCGGTTTGTTTAATCGCGATTTACGTAAGCGATGATGAAGATACAACGCTTTTTGAACATCGTTCCCGCGTTGCTTGTTCTGGCAATGGGTGTGGTGGCGGTCTATCCATACATTCTTCTAGACGGGCGATTCATTCTCGACGCGGATATTCAGGTCGTCGATATCAAGTTGTACTACCAGACGTTTCGGGACTGGTCTTGGGGTGCACTACCAAAGCCCTCTGCTAATGTTTATTTCCAAGGCCATACCCTAATTTATGGCTTTGTTCTTAATGTATATGAGGGTTTCACCGGATCATTCTCTGCCGAGTCAAACCTTGATCATCTCGCGCTGGTGTCGGCGAGTACGGTCAATGCGGCCGCACATGTGCTGGCCACGGCGATATTTTTTATGACGGTTAAGCGCCTGACCGCCCAGGTCTGGATCGCGCTTCTGATAACTGCACTTTTCGCCTTCTCTCCACAGGTTCTCGACATCACGTTGATCCGCATCGACAGGCTTATGCTCCTGCCGCTGGTTGTTGTTCTCCACGTCAGTGTCGTGATCGCACAACAGGAGGCCGGGTGGCGACATGGAATCGCCATTGGTGTCGCATTAGCGTTGCTCACGGCGACTAAGATTTCCGGTGTTCTGTTTGGTGTGTTTCCCGCGACAGCTATGCTCGCCGTGCTTGCAACCAACAATTTTGACCGCCGGATATGGCGGCGCATGGGCATGCTTTCAGCAATCACGCTCGCAGCCGCTTTACCAGTGCTCTGCATTCTAATGGTTCGATTTGTGCTCCACGCTAATAGCTTCGGCGACATACTGCTGGACGGTTACGACATGCAAATGCGGTGGACGTCTGTTCTCCCCTTTACACCCATCCTGTACTACAACGTCGATCTCTTCCTTGGGTATGGCGTTCTATTTTTGACCGTCAGCCTTCTATCAATAGGTATTGTTGCAGTCAGTGCCGCAACGCAGAAGTCACCGGTGTGCATCTGGCTTATCAGCAACATAACCCTATTTTCCATCGCTGGTGCTATCGCATTCAAGTTTGAGCGCGGTGGTTATCATCTGGTGCCCCTCTATCTGTTTGCTATCGCCATCGCTTATGTTCAGGCGCGTGATTGGTTAGCCGGACGATCTTCGAAAAACGTGCAGTTACGCTATGCGGCTGCCTGTGTGATCGCGCTGGTGATTCCGGTTGGCGCCGTGGCACTGAGCTTCGCGACATCTTCACAGGTTGCTTTGCAACGTATCGACTCAATTACACAGACGCGGATTGAATCACGCGAGTGGATTGCCGCGCAATTTAGTCCTGCTGATCGCGTTTGTATGATGACGAGTACGCAATGGGCTAACCCGCAATTGGATGGTTTAGGGCTTAGGGTCACAACGCGGCCATTCGATTTTCCATATCTGGATAAAGAGGCGATGGCCACGTACGTAAACCCTGGTCTGTATCAAGTTCGCGCGGCCTGTGATGCGATCGTATTTAATGATGCGCATACGGATGCCTACATGGGAAACTTTCGGAGTCAGGGGCACGAACAAAGGCTAGAGGAATGGCTGGGCGTACTTGAGGCGCTTAAGAGCGCGTATCCTCCAACCGTCTTCAAGTCGGAGACTGTGGCCTACTATGTGTCCCGGGTAGAGGTCTACGATCTGCGACGTGATCCTGTGAATGCTGATCAAAGGTTTGGTCCTGCTGGGTTTTTGTCTCGGGCTATTGCCGTCGGCGGAATCTTAGAAGACGACGCTATGAGGTTCGGGGAGAGGGCGCTGCCGATCGTGATCGGACGTTATAGAGGTTCAATAGATCGTGTAGTGAGATATGACGACAATTCGATGCTTGCACAGGGGTGGGCCGTGGACACACGCGGACAGGAACCGGCGGCGGCGGTTTTGTTCGTCGCCGGTTCACAAGTCATCGCATTCGAAGGCACGGCCACGGCTCGGCGTCGCGATGTGGCTGCATCGTTGGGTGCCTCTAGATACTTATTGTCCGGCTATGCGGCATGCCTGTTCACTGGCACGAACTCTCCGGATCGAGTCAGAGTATTTGCGCTCGGTCAGGATGGGACAATCGGTGAAATCGGTCCGACGACAGGTATTGAAATCGAAGGCGTTCCTGCCGACTTGGTAAAACCGAGCTATTGCCGGCTGTCATGATTTGAACGCTTCAGCTGCGGCTTGCACCCTGGTGGCAGTCGATGAAGACCTTTCGCGGCGTAGGCCCTTACATTAAGCTCTCGGTACGTATTCACCGTGGATAAGGTCCTTGATTTCACCGGTTGAAAAAACCATCGACGCGCCACCACCATCACCGTTAGGGCCTACTGGCAAACGCCGTCGTTCGGCCATGATCTTGCTGCGGGTGGGTGTTACGGTTGCCGTGTTAGCAGTGCTCGCCACTCAGGCTGATTGGACCGGCATGAGCGCGCGCGTGGCTGCGATTGCCCCGAGTTTGATTGCAGTGGGGTTCTTGATCAAAGGGTTCAGCGTATTCTTTGCTGGAGAGCGTTGGCGTTTGTCCGTTGCCGCCGCTGGTACCGCAATCAGGCGATGGCTTTCTCTACGATTGATGGCCATTGGCTTGTTTTTCGGCCAAGGCTTGCCCGGGACTGTTGGGGGTGACGTCGTGCGCGGTTTTCTCACCCAGCGGGCAGGATGTCCAACGCCGACTGTTTTATTGGCTTTCATTCTAGACCGGGGTCTGGCGCTGGTTGCCTGCCTGTTGCTAGTGTTGGCTGGGCTGCCCTATCTACCACCGACAGTCGTGGGCGCGGCGATGCTTATGCTTGGCGGGTTAATCGCCGGACTAGGCTTTCTGCTTGTCGTCGACCGGCTTCCTCTCCCGGCCCTTGCCATCGTCAACACGATACGTCCTCATTTTGTTCGCTTGCGGCACATCATTTTGAGCAAAGCGGCACTTCAAGGTCTAGTGTTCGCGGCCGCAGTTCATCTCAGCACAATTGTGGCTGTCTTCGCCTACACCACAGCGCTCAATTTGCCTGTAACGGCGGCAAACCTCTTTGTCGTTGTACCGGCAACCATACTCGTTTCGGCACTACCAATCTCCATAAATGGCTGGGGGATACGGGAAGGGGCTTACGTTTTCGGATTGTCGCTGTATGGCGTCGGTGCTGCAGAAGCGATAACGGTATCGCTCATGATCGGCTTCACCGATATTTTGGTAGCCCTGCCTGGTGGCGTATTGTGGCTTCTATCTCGGGACCGTATTGCCGATGTCCGTTCTGAAACGCTTCAGCCATGACGACAGTGTCCAATTCATCCCCTGAGAGCAAATCGTCCGAGGGACGTCAACTTACGCAGCGCCAAAATACAGTCCGGACTCTGTTCGATCGTCTGGCGCCAGAGATTGATCAATGGGTGGCCCGTAACCGTCCGTTTCACGATGCGGATACGGCATACCTGCAATTTCTTATTCCGAAGAACGCAAGTGTGTTGGAAATTGGTTGCGGCCTTGGGGATACACTTGCCGCGTTGCAACCCTCGCGCGGCGTCGGAATAGATCTGTCCCCGGCTATTGTTGCACGCGCGAAAGAACGCCATTCTGATTTAGAGTTTCATACAGGCAATGCAGAGGATGCGGCTGACCTGGCGCGCATAACGGGCGAATTCGATATAATTCTTCTGTCCGACACCATTGGGTTTCTCGACGATTGCGAAGAGACCTTGAGGGCACTGCATCGGTTCACAACACCCCATACTCGAATCATCGTGAGTTACTATTCACGGCTATGGGAGCCCATACTCGGGCTTGCGGAAAAGACCGGGTTTAAGATGCCACAGGGTCAGCACACATGGCTTAGCACCACGGATACAATGAACGTGCTCGATCTAGCAGGGTGGGAGTCGATAATGCGGGAGTGGCGTCAGCTCATACCCAAGAGATGGTTTGGCGTCGGCACGTTCGTGAACCGTTACATTGCGCCTTTGCCAGGGATTCGCCGTCTCTGTTTGCGCAATTACATTGTGGCTCGCCCGGCGCCGAAAGCGCCCGTGGCAAAACCGTCTTGTACGGTGCTCATTCCCTGCCGCAATGAGCGGGGCAACATTGAGAACGCAATCCAGCGCCTGCCGAAGTTCGTGGCTGATATGGAAATTCTCTACGTCGAAGGCCATAGCCAAGACGAAACCTATGAGGAATGCTTGCGGGTCCGCGACGCCTATCCCGATATGGATATCAAGGTTCTGCGCCAAGACGGTAAAGGCAAGGGGGATGCGGTTCGGAAAGGGTTTGATGCGGCGCGCGGTGACGTCTTGATGATACTCGATGCCGACCTGACCATGCCGCCCGAAGCGCTTCCAAAGTTTTATCAAGCGATCGCGTCTGGAAAAGGTGAATTTATCAACGGGTCGAGACTAGTTTACCCAATGGCTGATCGCGCCATGCGGTTTTTAAATTGGGTCGCAAATAGAACCTTCGCCTATATTTTTTCGTTTCTCATGAACCAACGGTTTACCGATACGTTATGTGGCACCAAGGTTTTGTGGAAACACGACTACCAGAAGATTGTCGCGAACCGGCATTACTTTGGCGACTTTGATCCGTTTGGTGACTTTGACCTTATTTTCGGCGCCGCCAGGCTCAATCTAAAAATCGTTGAGATTCCGATCCGCTATGCTGACCGCACCTATGGAGAAACCCAGATTTCTCGTTTCCGGCATGGCTGGATGTTGCTGCGGATGGTGCTGTTCGCTTGGCGCAAACTTAAAGCGGTATAGGGCCGTGCGCGCCTGATTTACATTCTATTCCACGCATCAAGGGCGGCAATTTTGTAGGCTTCGGCTAATGTCGGGTAATTGAACGTACTCTCCACAAAATAGTCGACCGTCCCACCAAAGTGCATGACAGCCTGGCCAATGTGGATCAGTTCGGTCGCACCTTCACCGATAATGTGCACGCCCAGCAACTTTCGGTCCGCGAGCGAAAATATCATTTTAAGCATGCCCGACTTAATACCCATGATCTGGCCGCGGGAGGTTTCGCGAAAACGCGCTATGCCGCACTCGTATTGGACATTGTCCTCTCGAACTTCGTGTTCAGACTGCCCAACGGTCGACATCTCGGGTATGGCGTAGATGCCATAAGGAAAAAACTTGGGCGGGTCTGTGACATGGTGATTAAACGCATGACACGCGGCGAGGCGGCCCTGCTCCATCGAAGTAGAGGCGAGGGCTGGGAACCCAATCACATCGCCAGCGGCAAAGATGTGCGGCACTTTGGTTTCGAACGTGTTTGGATCAACTTCGATGCGGCCGCGTTTGTCGGCTTCAAGCCCACAGTTCTCTAAACCGATGCTATCCGTTGCACCGACCCGACCGGCGGCAAAAAGCACCATATGAGTCTTAACAACCCGGCCAGAATCCAATTTAACAACGCATTGTCCAATATCGTTCTTCTCAATGTTTTCAACCGTGCACCCGAGATGAAAAATGACTTTCCGGTCTTTGAGTTCATGCACCAGTTCCGACGTCAGTTCATGGTCTAAGAACTCCATGATGGGGTCACGCGGGTCGATCACGGTGACGGGAATATCCAGAGCACTAAAAATCGTTGCGTATTCGACGCCGATCACACCGGCGCCGACGACAGTGAGGGTTCTCGGCAATTTCTCTAAGGCGAGTATGTCGTCACTGTCGATGATCTGTTCGCCATCGAAGGGAATGTGATCCGGTTTGTAGGGTTTGGTGCCAACGGCTAGCAAAAACTTGTCGGCGGTGAACTTCTGTTGTGAGCCCGTGTGGTCGGTCACGGTGATTGTCTTATCGTCGGCAAAGGCTGCATCGCCTTGAATGGTCTCGACCGCATTCCGCGCAAACTGATTTTCCAGCACGTCGATTTCATGACCCAGCGTCATGTTAAGGCGGGTCTTTAGGTCCTCGGCCGAGATATTTTTCTTCACCCGATAGTTGACGCCGTAGAAACCCCGTTCCCGCCAACCGGTGAGGTTGATTACGGTTTCACGCAAGGTTTTACTGGGGATCGTTCCGGTGTGGACGGACACGCCGCCGACGCGGAAGTTCTTTTCCACCACCAGCACATCTTTGCCAAGTTTGGCGGCTTGGATAGCCCCACGTTTACCCGCTGGCCCGCTGCCAACAACAATCAGGTCGTAATGCTTAGACATCGTGCGTACAGGCTCCCCTCAGGCATGCAGCAGAATTTCGTTCAAGTGCAGGTAGTTTAAATTGAACTAGCCTCAAGGGATAGCACCTTGATTCCAAAGCTTTTCCCAGGGGTGCGACGCACTCTATCTGGTATGATGTTAAGGTGCTTACTATGACAACACAGAGCGAGCACCCCGCCCTTATTGCCTTCAGACAACAATCTCCTGTCTGTCGCGAAGGCGGCTCCCCGTTGTCAGCTTTAATTTTGGATGTCTTAGCCGCTGATTTTGTCGCGGGAGGACCCGTGCACCGCATCGCCAAGGGTTGGGGTGGGCGTGCGATTGAAGATGCCCTGACTCTGCGTCTGATCGGAGGGCTTCATCGGTTGGTGCTCGACGGCTCCGCGCCCAATCTCGCTAAGCATTACCCCTCCGTTGGCGGCTCACCAACGGAGTCATTGGCGACCGACGTTATTCAAACGGTTTCCGACTTTGAGGCTGTTCTCCGCATCGCCGTCACCCAACAGGTGCAGACCAATGAAGTTGGACGATCTAATGCATTGCTCGGTGGTTTTCTTGCGATTGCGGAACTGACACCTAAGCCGATGCTTCTTCTGGAGATCGGCTCGAGTGCCGGCCTCAACCTCTTTTGGGATCTGTTCTCCTATTCCAATGAAACCTTTGAATGGAATGCGATCCAACGCGATGTGGTGCTTAAGACGGACTGGTCCGGCTCGGCACCTGCTTGTCTATCGGTAGAGCCCGTCATTGTAGGTCGGGCTGGATGCGATCTTATGCCTATAGACATACACGATGATGACGCGTGCCGCAGCTTGGAGTCTTTCATTTGGCCAGATCAGCCGGAGCGCCTGGCGCGTCTGCGCGGCGCGATCAGGATTGCTAGAGAAAATGAATACCGGCTCGAGAAAGCCGATGCTGGGCCATGGCTGACCAAAGAGCTTGCGGAGCCTGCTGATGGGCAATGCAAGGTCATCTTCCACTCAATCATGTGGGACTACCTGCCGAAAACGATGCAGGACGATGTGACGGCCCAGATAACGCAGGCAGGGGAACTGGCAACGGAGTCAGCCCTCGTCGCCTGGCTACGTCTGGAGCTGGAGCGCCCCTCGGTCTATCCCATGTTGAAGTTAACACTCTGGCCGGGCGGTCAGGAACTCACGCTTGGTACGGCTCACTTTCATGGCGCCTGGGTAAAATGGAGCAAGGGGTGAATTTTTCCGCCGGTCCTAATTTTATCCATTCTTTCAGACCGTTAGAGGTTTTCACGTAAGAAAACAGGTCTGAGAGACAGAATAGTACGCTTAGCCATTCCCAAATAGGCGACAATCGTCGTCTTACAGTGTGGAAGTCATGGGAAAACCGAAACCCATATTTGAGCCGCAGGCGCGTAACTCTGATCCAAAGGGTATCGTGGAGACGGACGATACGAAGGACCCGCCAGACTTAGAGCAGGGCCATCAGGATATAATTGCCCGCGTTTTCCGCGATCACAACGCCGCCTTGCTACGGTTTCTCAGAGCAAAGCTGCCCTCCCAACAAGATGCGCAGGAAGTGGCCCAAGAAGCCTACGTTCGACTATTGCGCCTAGATGATCCAAACACCATCAGTCATCTGCAGGCTTACCTCTTTAAGATTGCAGCGAATCTGGCAGTGGACCGCAATCGTTATCGAAGCCGTCAACCTCTCTTTGTCGATCTTGATTCGGCCCTGACAACACTACGGGCACCTGAGCCGGGTCAGGACCGTATTCTCGACGGCAAACAGGATTTGAAAAAGCTTCGCGGCATTATTAAAGAGCTGCCGCCCAAATGCCGTCTCGCGTTCCTGTTGTACAAGTTCGAAGGACAGGACTACGGCACGATCGCTAATCATATGGAGCTCAGTGAAAGTATGGTGCGTAAATACGTGCTGCGCGCGATTGTCTATTGCAGACAGAGATTGGATGGCGCTTTGCCTGCAGGAAAGGACGTGAAGCAGTGACTTTAGATCCATCAACACAATCGCATGCATCGCCAGCCGGAAACCCTTCGGCGGCCACTCTGGAAGAGGCGGCTATTTGGTTTGCAACGATCCGTGAAGAATCGGTCAGCGATGGTGATCTGCTGCGTTGGCGGCAATGGTTGGCGTCTGACCCGCGAAACTGTGATGCTTTCGATGGCATCGTTGCGATGTGGAAAGCCAGTGACAACCTTAGTGACTTGCCCTGGCCATCGGACGCAGAGCTTGCCATTGATGACTATGAAGGCCAGGCGGCTTTGCCGACGCACGTTGGGCCACTAAAAAATCATCGTCGCTGGGTGCTTGCTGCAGCCGCCGCCGCCGCCGCGGTGGCGGCGATGATTGTGCCCGCTGGACTGCAAGTGATGGAAGGGTCGCAATCTGAGCCAAATCAAAAGTTTCTTACATCCATCGGTGAACACAAACGACTTACCCTTGACGATGGTTCAATTGTTGAGCTGGGCGCCAATTCCCAATTGAACGTGAAAATTAGCGACACAGCACGTCAGCTTTCTCTTCTGTCCGGAGAAGCATTTTTTACTGTGGCGAAGGACCCATCGCGTCCATTTACGGTGGCTGCTGGTAGCGGTGGTGTTGTCGCAATCGGAACGGCGTTCAATGTCAAAATCGGTGCCGGCAAAGTAACGGTATCGGTTCTTGAAGGCCGTGTTCGCGTCCTGCCTGACCTGGCCATGAATATAGAAAGTGTTGGCCGCGACATAGAAGTCGAAGAAACCCGAGATCTGTTGACTGGGCAGGATATTCAGTTCGACGAAACGGGAAATATATCCCGTATCGCCAATGTTGATGTTGGCTTGGCGACGTCCTGGCGTCAGGGGCGGCTTTCATTTGTGGATAAGCCATTGGACCTAGTGATTGCAGACGTCAACCGATATTCCGCAAAGACAATTCGTCTCGGCGACAACGCAACAGCGGGGCTGAGATTTACCGGGACAGTGTTCCCCGACAGCGTGCCGGACTGGATTGAAGGTCTTCAGCGAGCACTGCCCCTCAGAGTCATCGAACTGGGCTCAGCAGAGATTATCTTGCTCGCCAATGAGAGAAATGGGTCAGGGTCTGTCAAATAAATATGAAACAGCATTCTCAAAACAGGGAGTTCAGACGTCTTATTCATTGAAGGGGTCGCTTAGCAGTAGTGTCCCATGTCTGAGGAGACAGCCAATGACTAAAAGTACTGGTAGATATCTCTCGGTAACATCCACCATGTTGTCGCTGTTCTTATTGCTGTCCACAGGGATTTTGCACCCGGTTCAGGCGGACGAATACCGAACAGCCCAATTTGATATTGTATCTCAGCCGCTCGGTTCAGCATTGGTGACGTATTCTGAGCAAGCGAATGTACAGGTTGTTGTCGCGGCGAACGCCGTGACAGATTTATACAGTAACCAAGTTGCCGGGCGGATGGACATTTCCAGTGCCCTATCAGAAATGCTTCGCAAGACCGATCTGAACCATGAATTTTCTGGGGATACGGTTGCCATAACCGCAGAAACAGCTGGCGCTGCAAAGCAAAGTCAGCAACCGCAACAGCGTGAGGAACGCCGCGCTGCGCCGCCACAGCGCCGACCCGGTGACCAGTCACAGGGCCCAGGTGATGGAGCGCTAGCCCTGGAAGAAATCGTTGTTACGGCTGAGAAGCGGGCCGTAAGCTTGCAGCGCACGGCGATTTCCCTAACGGCGTTTACTGATGAGCGCATCACTCAATCGGCCATCGAAGATATCTACGATATCGGTTTACTGACACCCGGCGTGATTGTGAATAAGGAAATCGTTGGCAAAATATACATTCGCGGTATTGGTACGGAGAACCTTACGATTGGTGGTGACCCGGGTGTGGCGGTCCATGTCGACGGTGCTTATGTCGCGCGGACGTCTGCTGCCAACTTCGAATTGTTCGATACCGAACGGGTTGAGGTTCTGCGCGGTCCTCAAGGTACCTTGTATGGCCGGAACGCGACTGGTGGGTCTATCAACATCATTTCAAAAGCGCCGACGGATGAACCATACGCCCGCGGAGAAGTCCAGTACGGCGACTATGATCGCTTTAGGATTGGGGCAACTGCCAATGCACCTCTGAGCGATAAGGTTTATGCCCGTGCCAACGTGGTCTATAGCAGGCGTGACGGCTTTACTCCGAATCTGTTTACGGGACAGGACCTCGATACTGAAGATTTGTTGATGGGGCGTTTGCGCCTTCGTTTTCTACCTTCAGACAACGTCACCATCGATTTGATTGGTGATTTTGCCGTTGATGACTCCCGACCGGCGCCTTTTAAACAACTTGAGTTTTCAGAGTTGTTTGAAGGCCTCAATGGTGCGTTTGATCCGCCGGGTCTGCGTGAAGTCTCCCAGGACTCTCCTGTCGTCGAATCTCAAGATCAGTTCGGCCTTACGGGGATCGTGACCTGGGATTTTGCCGACACCACATTGACTTCTATTTCCTCGTTCCGAGATATTGAATTTTTTGCTGCCTTTGATGGGGACGCAACCGACATCCTTTTCCAGAATTTTGCAGACACCTCTAATTCGAGACAGTTTACTCAAGAATTGCAGCTCGCCTCTGCAACAGACGATCGTTTGTCCTGGTTGGCTGGGCTCTACTACTTCAACGACAGCGGCGACACGACCATCTTTATTCCAATTCCGGGGTTTGGATTCGATATTCTTCATGAAGCTACGATATCCACCGACGCATTCGCTGCGTTCGGCCAGGCGACCTATGATGTATCGGATCGTTTTTCGGCTACGCTCGGTCTCTGCTACAGCGTTGAAGGCAAGGATGCGTTTCAGTTTACAGACTTCGGGTTTATTCCACCCATTGAGCAACCCCTCGAAGAAAACTCCGACGCCATCACGCCTCGGTTTGCGCTCGAATTTACACCCAACGAAGAGACCCTGATGTATGCCAGCGTGACCCGTGGGTTTAAGTCTGGTGGGTTTACCTTCAATGGCTTTCAGGGGAATTTCGAGCCCGAATTCGTCTGGGCCTATGAGGCAGGGTACAAGACACGGTTCGCTGACGATCGTGTTCAAGCAAACCTCTCAGGATTCTACT
>WLXB01000070.1 GCA_012103295.1 Alphaproteobacteria bacterium
GGCTGCGGCTGGATGTGGACAAACCCGCTTGGTCGACCGTAATCAATCCCGAAGCCCGCCACGCGCCCTCAATCCAATACTGGACCGTCGCATCTATTGGCCGCAGGGTTGCATCAATCCGATACAGTGAGTGGCGCTGGATATCCCGTGGACCGTAGCGACTAATCGTAGAAATAGTGCGTGAGCCGTCGGGGTGAGCCGAGATATGAAATCGCTCCTCACCTCTCGCCGTGCCGGTGCCTAGAGCGCGATAGGCGATAATACCTCGGATCTCGCGAATGATATTCGCGTTGGGTGGTAGGAGTTCTGCCGCCGCAACTGGGCTGCTTAAAGCCCATGCCAAAAACCATAAAACTCTAGCAATGGATTTTGAGTTCACGCTCGGGCTACTCTCCAGCGGCGATGCCGTTCTCAAGCATTCTTGCGACTGCCGCGTCGTCGTGGCCCATTTCAGTTAAAACTTCACGGGTATGCTGCCCTTCACGTGGCAGGTCACGACGCACACCAAGGCGGTCTCCGCCAATGGACAATGGCATGTTGGGAAGCTTGATTTTGCGCCCAGCGCCGTCGCCATCCGTCAACGTAACTTCTGAAAGTCCGTCACCTGCATTCAAGTGTGGGTCATCGAATAACTCGTGGGGTTTTGCAATCGGCGCAAAGGGCATGCCGGTCGCCTCTAATTTCGCCATGAGATCGGCTTTGGTGTAGCCCTTGAATAATTCATCGACCCGCGGCTTGAGCCATGGGCGGGCATCGACCCTGCCGTTATTTAGTTTCAGTTCTTCTTTGGCCCAAAGATCGTCGAGCCCGAAGGCCTCACAGAAATTTTTCCATTGGGTGTCAGACACAACGCCGACGAACACTTTGTCATCATCTTTCGTTTCAAACACGTCGTAAATTGCCCAGGCCGAAACCCGTGCGGGCATAGGATTGGCAGGGGAACCCGTAACACCGTATTGCGCCATATGTTGGCCGACTAGGTAGACCGATGTTTCATAAAGGCTGGCAACAACGTGTTGACCCTCGCCAGTCTGATTACGGCCTACAAGAGCGGAGAGAACGCCGATGACGCCAAACATACCGCCGGTGATGTCGATCACGGAGGCTCCGGCGCGTAGCGGCTGTCCAGGTGGTCCAGTCATATAGGCGAGACCACCCATCATCTGTGCGACTTCGTCCAAGGCGGTGCGATGCTCATAGGGGCCGGCGAGAAACCCTTTCTCAGAGCAGTAGATGAGTCCTTTGTTGAGTTTCTTGAGGTCGTCGTAACCGAAGCCCAACTTGTCCATCGCTCCTGGGCGGAAGTTCTCGATTACAATGTCCGCGTCTTTAATGAGGTCTAACGCAATGCTGTGGCCCGTCTTGTTCTTTAGGTCGAGGCAGATCGACCGCTTGTTGCGGTTGAACATCGGAAAGTAACCGGAACCAGATCCTTTAAGGCGGCGTGTATTGTCCCCTTTGAGCGGCTCAATTTTAATCACGTCCGCACCGAGATCAGCGAGAATACACCCGACGGTCGGGCCCATCACCATATGGGTAAATTCGACCACTTTGGTTCCCGACAGGGGGAGGTTTTGGGCGTCCGCCATCAAATAATTCCTTTATTATTCATATACTTAAGATTGAATCCCTGAGCTCGATACTGGACCGAGCAGTGCTCCGATCATATATCTTAAGACATACACAGCAAGCGAATGCAGAGAGGAAAAGGGTAGCCCATGGCGAAGAAACACTATCCCTTACCCAAACGATTTAATGCGGCGCTCTCAGAGAAAGCCTATACGCGACTAAGGGCGATTAACGCGGAACATGGATTCGGCAATAACTATAGTCTGACGTTTCTTCTAGAGAATCTTGATTCTGTTGTTGATATCAAGAAGCTCAATCAGGTCTATCGCGATATCGCGGCGGAGTATGGAGCCCCCAACACCAATTGATCCGTAGTATCTAATCGTGACAGATAGCGCTCGGATGGCCTAGAAAGGCGCACCGAAAGAAAGGAAAAACAATGACGGATGTGATGGACGGTATCGATATCCTGATCAGCGAAGTGGGCCCCCGCGACGGTTTGCAGTCTGTGGACTCGATCATGCCGACAGACGCCAAGAAAGCCTGGATTAAGGCTGAAGCAGAAGCCGGAGTGCGCGAAATTGAGGTCGGCTCCTTCGTACCACCAAAACTCTTACCGCAGTTGGCGGATACAGGAGAGATTGTCGAATACGCGCGGACCATTCCCGGGCTGCAAGTGGCAGCCCTCGTTCCCAACTTCAAGGGCGCCGAGAACGCTATTAAGGCTGGGGCTCACAAGATCACGCTGCCTTTGTCTGTGTCTGAGACCCACTCACAAGCCAACCTGCGTAAAACACATGCGCAAGTGCTGGAAGAGGTCGTGAAGATCGTCGAACTGATTATGACGTTACCAGAAGGCGAGCGACCCCATTTTGAAGGCGGCTTGTCGACGGCATTCGGGTGTACCTTGGAAGGTCATGTCCCTGAGGCTAAGGTTGTTGAAATGGCGGAGAAACTTATTGGACTTGGTTGCGACGAAGTCGGCCTTGCTGACACGACTGGCTATGCAAACCCTGTTCAAGTGAAGAACATGGTCAAGGCAATCTGGGCAGCCGTGGGTCGTGACAAGCTCACCGGTATCCATTTGCACAACACACGCGGCCAGGGGCTAGCGAACGTTATGGCTGCGCTCGATTTAGGTCTCGATACCCTCGATAGCTCACTGGGCGGCCTCGGTGGTTGTCCATTCGCGCCTGGTGCTTCTGGCAACATTATCACCGAAGACTTGGTGTTCCTTCTGGACAGTATGGGACTCAAAACTGGAATTGATATCGAGAAGCTGATGGCTGTGCGCGATATCGTTATCGATGCCTTGCCCGACGAACAGATGTACGGGTTCACCCCCGACGCAGGTCTGCCAAAAGACTACGTACCGACGGTCCGTGGCGGGGCTTAGGCAACGGCAAGATGGCAGCGGAATAGAGCTGCTCTCTGCGCCTTTGGTGGTTCGCCTAAGTGGTTCCCGCTGGTCTCCAATTTACCCGCGTGAGGCTCTCACGGTAGGCCTTGAGGCCGTAGGCGATCAGCAATGACCCAAGTGAGCCCATGACGATGGTGACCAACGCCATTGAGTAGTGAATCTGCTGGGGGTCGCCAAATACGTTGTCAGTCACCCAGCCCATGGCGAAGGGTCCAATGCCAGCGCCACCGATACCGATGACCAGGATATAGACGGATGTAACGGTGCCGCGCAGCTGGTTGGGTGTCATATCGTTAACAGCGGCCAGAGCCTGCGCCGGCGGCCAATTGGAGAACATGCCGGCCACCGCGAAGAACGCTAGGCAGAGTTCAGGTGTCGGCATGAGCGGAGCGATTGTTGTGCCGACGGTTAGGCCGACACCACCCCATAAGACGGTCCGCATTGCGCCGTCTGTGTTTCCTTTGTCTTTGAACCAGTTGGTTACAAAGCCACTAGAGATTGCCGACAAAATGCCAAACATACCGCCGAAGATGCCGTACCAAATGCTGAACTGTGGGATTGACCAGCCGTGAACCCGATCGAATAAAGAGGGTAGCCAATTCACCCAGCCATAAACCGCCATGAGAATGAACGCGACGCCGAAGTGGTGGCAGATCAGTGTTGTCTTGTTTTGGTTAAGGAACGCAAATATCTCGCCCCATGAAGGCTTCTCGCTTCTGTCTGCGGCGATTTCTTTGCGCTTCGGTTCGCGCACAGTGAACGCCATTAGAAGTGCGGGGATCAGCCCGGCAAGGCCGATGATAATAAACACGGCTTGCCAACCAGGGACGAGACCCAAGAACGGCATGTTGACGCCCTGCATCGTGAACGCGATCAGCAAGCCACCGAAGACGTATACAAGGCCGGTACCGAAGGCAGTGGCCATGGTGTAAATGCCAAAGGCCTTGGGCCGGTCACGAGGTTCGAAAAGGTCACCGATAAGAGACGCTGTGCAGGGGTTCAGGGTCGCTTCGCCGATGCCGACGCCAACACGCATGCCGAACAGGCCGCCAAAGCTACGCACAAGACCGCACCCGGCGGTAAAGAGGCTCCACACGGCCGTGCCGGTGGCTAGAATCCGCACACGGTTGTAGCGGTCAGCCGCCCAGCCAATAGGAATGACGAAAAGAGAATAGAAGACGGCGAAGGCGAGGCCTTGGATTTGCCCCATCTGCGTATCGGTGAAACCCAGGTCTGCTTGGATGGCCGGGGTTAAAAGGCCGACGATGAGGCGGTCCATGAAGCCGAAGAAGTAGGCGAAGCAGATCACCCCAAGACAATACCAGGAATAGCGCGGACTTGATCCAGTCGCCTCAGGTGCTTGGGTCGCTTCTGCCATGATTCATCCCCCGGAAAAAAACTGCTGATCGTCTGTAGCAGGCCTGGGCTTGAATCGCTAGCACGGGGTGCGTGGCTGGGGTTTCCTGCGCTCCAAAGGGTGCCTAAGCTATTGCAAATCGCAAATAACCAAGGATTTGAGCCATGCATGCCCTTAATCATTTCCGCACACTCGGCCGTTCAGGGCTGCGCGTATCGCCTTTGTGCTTCGGCACCATGACGATGGGACAGCATCGGGAGTGGGCGACACCGCCTGATGAGTGCCGGCGTCTCATCGATATGTATGCAGATGCCGGGGGCAACTTTCTCGATACAGCCAATATTTATCATTCGGAGGGTGTTGTTGGGGACTGCATTGAGGGCAGGAGAGATCGTTTCGTTGTGTCGACCAAATTTACCTTCGGCATGGATAAAGAGGACGCGAACTATGGCGGCAACAACCGGAAATCCATAAAGCTCTCCGTCGAAGACTCTTTGCGCAAGCTGAAAACTGATTACATCGATCTGCTGTATGTCCACTTTTGGGAGTTCCGCACGCCCGTCGAGGAGCTGATGCGGGGGCTCGACGATATCATCGCGTCCGGTAAAGTTTTGTATCTCGCCGCGTCCAATTTTCCAGCGTGGAAGGTTGCCGAGGCCAACACCATTGCCGACCTGAGAGGCTGGAATCGTTTTATCGGCATGCAGGCACGGTACAGCATGGTCGAGCGTACCGTTGAGCGGGAAATCGTGCCGATGGCTGCGGACATGGGCGTCACTATTCTCCCCTGGGGGCCGCTTGGCAGCGGCGTTTTGACCGGTCGCTACAAATCTGAAGATCGCGTGGACAGTGACGTCGCTGTAGAATCGGACGGCACGCGGCGATCCCAGGTGGTGAAAACATCACTCACTGATCGAAATTTGGCCATCGTTGCTGAGGTTGAGAAGGTTGCGAATGAGCTTGATGCAAGTCCGTCACAAGTGGCATTGAGGTGGCTGATGCAGAGGCCAGGTCGGCCATTGCCTGTTATCGGTGCGCGCACGGCAGCACAATTAGAAGATAACTTGGGTGCGGCCACTATTTCGTTGAGCGATGATCAAATGAATCGCTTGAACGACGTGAGTTCAATTGAACTCGGCTACCCACACGATATTTTCCAACGCACACAGTTCATGCGTGGCTACGTCGATGGCGGGCATGACCTCGAGGGCGGGTGGGACGTCGATTACCGGTCGACTTAAGACGCAGGCTTTTGCGCGACTGGCACAAACCACTTCATTGTGCCGTCAGGCTGATCAACCATCCCGCTCCATATATTCTCTTTGGGGAAGCCGGCTTTAAGGAAGAGATCGTCCGGATTGTTAGTCGCGTAGGTCACCAGATAGGGTTCGTTGTTGTGCAATTGGTCCCAGCGGAAATCGAATTGCTCGAACAGTGGGAATTCATCAAACCTTAGTCGAAGGTCCTGGTGGACTGCGATACCGCCAGGCTTCAGGATTCGATAGCTTTCCTTAAACATGTTCTCGGTCGTTTTCTGTGCCATTTCATGCATTGCATTGTGAGACACCACCAAATCAAAATAGTTATCGGGGAATTTGGTGTCTGCCGCGCTGCGTTGGTGGAAATGAACCGCAACGCCAAGACTTTCAGCGCGTGCATGGGCGTATCGCAATAGCCCTGGTGCCACGTCGATCGCGTGAACCTCTGCGTCCGGGTAGGCCATGGCGTAAGGCGTTGAAGAAGAGCCGGCGGAGCATCCAATGTCGAGAATGCGTTTGGGCTCGAAGTCCGGATAACGATCGAGCAGAAAGGCTTGGATAATTTCACCTTTGCTGTAGCCGGTGCCTACGCCGATCCCCATGGAATAAATATTCCCACCGCCTTCATAGAGCGCGCCAGCCGTGACATCTCCTTCTCCGCGGTCGTAGGCATATGTGCCGACCTGGCGATGGATTGAGACTTCGCTCATCCCCTTGGGTACTTTGAAATCTGGGTCGAGTTCGAGAGAACCCTGCTTGTCGGGTGACTCGGTCAGTTTGCGGTAGGTGTCTCCAAGATTATCAATGTTGCGATATATGGGCTCGGAAACGGATTCCCACATCAAGTCTTGAGCCATGGTGTTGAGCGCAATAGACATTTGGTAGTCCGGATCAGACAACATGACGTCGCCGATCTCGCGCCAATTCTCTGGTGCCCGGCCATGTGTTTTCTCAAAAGCCGGTTTGCCGCGCTGCTCGTAGATATCACGTTTTCGAGGCTGTATTTGGCGGCCAACGTGATGCTTTAACGATAAGACGTATTGCTGTAGCGCCAGCTCGTCATGGTTTGGCGGGCTAAGCATGTCGTGTTTTGGATTTCTAACCATGACGATCCTCAGGAAGCAGGGGCACCTATACGTGCACTATAACAGCTCTACGCTATACCCCAACGCCGGTTGGCTGTTTTGATTCGGATCAGTTAGCAGCAGGCTGGCTCACCCATCCGTGTTTCTGGGGCTATGCCAGCTTTCGTTTCCTGGGGGCTACGCAGAGCGTCGCGAGAACAATCAAATGGAATTTGTTCTGCTACTTCAGTTTGTGCAGGCACAGAATAGAAGTGATCGGCGTAAGGCTCTGAGTTGAGAATATTATACGTCTTTTCGCAGACGGCCATGGGCTGTCCGCGGGCATAGGTGTGGCCATCATCGTCCGCAACGCTTGAGAAGGGGCCCTTGTATATAACAGCTTCGTTCTTGTCCCAGCACGGACCTTCTTTGCCTTTCCAGGCAAGGACGGTAACTGAACGGTACTCAATACCATCAACGACCTGCCATGGATCAGATTCGCGTTTATCGATGGTGATGCCGTAGAAACCTACTTCTTCTAGGAGTGCGACGAACTCATGCTCTTGAAGCGCACCCGAGATGCATCCACTCCAAAGATCATCATCACTCTTGAGATGCTCTGGTGAGATTTCGTCAGATACGATGTCGGATATTGCAATGCGCCCGCCCTTGTTCAGCACGCGAAACATTTCTCTGAATAGCGCCGGTTTATCTGTATCGGAAACCAGGTTAAGCACGCAGTTAGAAACAATGACATCCACGGAATTGTCTTCAACGAGGGGGGTTTCCGTACGCTGTTTGGCCCGCGCAGTTTCGAAGTCAGCCAAAGCCGCCGCTGAACTTAGAGGGGCGGCGGCGAGAAGACGGTCCATCTCAGTCAAGTCGGTCGCCAAATCTTCAATATGGCCGCGTCGAAATTCGACATTGGCGAAACCAGTGCGCTCGGCAACGATGGGTGCATTGCGACGCGCGACGTCAAGCATTTCATCTGTCATGTCGATGCCAATGACTTTGCCTTCCGGTCCGACAACTTGGGACGCAATAAAACAAATCTTGCCGGTTCCGGAACCGAGATCGAGTACGGTCTCGCCCTCCCTCACGTATTGTGATGGATCTCCACATCCGTAATCTCGCTCGATTACTTCTTCAGGAATGATCTTTAAATATTTCGGGTCATAGTCGACGGGGCAGCACAGTGCTTCTTCTCGCTCTTGCGCACCGGCGCCATAGCGCGTCTTAACCACGTCTTGGACCATATCCTGCATCGTCGAACATCCCCTAAAAAGGTCGTCTCAATGGTTTCTCTATACCGTGTGGCCGAGTCTTATCATACTTCCGCTGAGGCCATCACAATCCGTCACCTCTACCGCTTCACGTTCACGTGTGGTTTGTTAGCGCTATGATTTTAAAAAGTATCGCCCGGTTCGTCCGCACCGCGCTCGTAGTTGTTGCCTTTATTGTGATGCCTAGTGCTGCGTTCGCTGAGCCACCGAAGATCGCAGGATTTGCCGCACCTGGTACTGCCGGTGAAATATATTGGCAGCAATTTGAAGATGCTGTTGCCACCTTAAGCGAGGGCCGTCTTGACGCGACGCTTATGGTGCAGGGCGAAGCTGGTCCGGAGGAGACCCAATTTTCGGGCTTGCGGCGGAATAGGCTTCAAATGGCAGGGATCTCTACGGGCACTCTTGGCCTTGCAGTTCCCGAATTGGCCGTGCTGCGTGCACCGTTTCTCTTTGAATCCATTGAAGAAGCCTCTTACGTCCTTGATGAGCACCTATTGGATTCCGTCGCTCATCGGTTCGCCGAAAAAAACTTGGTCCTTTTATCCTGGATGATGGACGGGTGGATGGATTTATATGCGTCCTTCCCAATCCGTGTTCCTGGCCATCTTCGTTCACGTCAGATGCGAGTCTCAGCAGATGATTCCGCTTTGCTCTTTATGGCTGCTCTCGGGGCAGATGTAATTCAAATTCCGCTCAGTGACGTCATCCCAGGTATGCAGACCGGGCTGGTCGAAGGTGGTGAGCAAAGCACGCAGATTTTTGCTTTGGCGGGCTTAGATACTGTCGCGCGTCATTTCACCCTGACCCATCACTCATACTCAACTGCGGGTGTTGTAGCGAATAAAACCTGGTGGGACAGCTTGTCTGCAGACGATCGAGCTGTGTATCGAAACGCCGTACCTAAAGCGGATTGGTATCGCGGCCTCGTTCTGGAGCGTAACGAGCTGTATTTGGTTCGGGCTGAGGACGACGGCCTTAGGGTTGTGTATCCCACGGCTGAGGAGCGTGCGTCATGGAAAAGGCTGGGGCAGAATATTCATGGCGACCTGGTGCGGGAGATCGGCGGGGATGCCACCGAGTTGTACGAAGAGATCATGAAAGCGAAGAGGGCGTTTGCTAACCAGCGTGCAGCGCCACACCAAATGTTCGTCCGTTAGCTCCGATGAGGGCGGCGGCGACTTTTTTATCCATCTACCGAATGGCCCAGGGGCCTCTGTAGGTTGCTGTTTATTTTGGCGGCATAGTGCGGTCTAGAAAGATTCTGGGGGACATATGAACGATATATCTAAGGCGGACATCAAGTTGCCGTTAGCTGTAGCGATTGGCTGGGGCATTGGCACCGTCGTGCCGTCAATTATGTTCAACATCACCAATGTCTTTTTGATGCGGTTTATGACGGATTTCTTAGGTATTGCAGCGGCGACTGCCGGTGCAGTATTCGCAGCGTCAAAAATCTATGACGCCGTGACTGACCCAGTGATGGGCACGATTAGTGACAAGACGCGCTCACCCTGGGGCCGTCAGCGGCCCTATCTGGTGTTGGGTGCAATAGTCAGTGGTGCCTCTTTGGTCGCTTTATTCGCACCGCCGGGTTGGGTGCAGGAATCCAACGCGGCTTGGTACATGCTCGGCGCCTTAGTGCTCTATTCTACTGGCTACACCATCTTCAACGTGCCGTATTTGGCCATGCCAGCCGAGATGACTCAGAATTACCATGAGCGGTCGTTTCTGATGTCCTGGCGGGTGACGGCTATCAACGTTGCTCAGGTCGGCGGTCTGATTATTGCGCCGATCATTCTGGTTTCTGCAGGGGGTGGGCGAGACGGATACACCACCGTCGCCTGGGTCATGGCTGGTATCGTCGTTGCGGCTGGCGTGTTGAGCTTTACCATGACGGCTAAGGCACCGTTTCACGAGGTGCCATCGGGTCCGTCGCCCAGCTTCAAGAACCAACTGGGGACTGTCGTGGACAACAAGCCCTTTTTGCAGTTGATCGCGATTAAGTTTTTCATGCTGTTGGCTAACTCATTTTCCTTCGGCGCCTACGCTTATTTTGTTCAGCGAGTGTTGCAGCAACAGGACACAACCCTGTCGTATATGTTTGCGACATCCACGACGGCGAGTTTGCTGGCCATTCCTATTTGGTTGAAGGTGTCTAAGCGGATCGGCAAGCCGCACACCCTTAAGCTGGCGTGTTCGATATTGGCTTTAACAGCTTTCTCTTGGCTGTTGGCTGACGCCGACGATCCGTTGTTGCTCATTCTTTTGCGGCCTATGGGGACGGGTATTGCGGCAGCAGGCATGCTATTGATCGGGCAATCCATGCTTCCGGATACGATCGAGTATGACCGCCGGCGCACCGGTTTGGAACGCGCTGGGGTTTTCGCCGGTATTTACACCACAGCCGAGAAGTTTGCGTACGCTCTTGGACCAGCGCTAACCGGGGTCTTTCTCGGTGCGATGGGATACGTTTCAGGCACCCGGGGTGCTGCAATAGAGCAGCCCGAAAGCGCGATTACAGCGATATATTTGACCATCGGCGTGGCACCGGGTGTTTGCCTGATGTTGGCGGTTGGCATGCTGTTCTTCTACAAGTTGGATGAAGAGAAGCTGAAAGCCACTACGCTAGAGACTAGTTCAACCTAAGTATTGGTGTGGGCAAAAAAAACGGCGCCGCTCCGAGGAGGGCGCCGTTTATTTTTTGCTGACAGCTGGAGTGGCTTAGCCCATCTCCGCCTGTAGCATCTCGTCGAGCTTTTCTAAGAATTGGCTTGTCGTCATCCAGGCTTGCTCTGGACCGATAAGAATGGCCAAATCTTTTGTCATGAAGCCGCTTTCGACCGCATCAACACAGACCTTTTCGAGAGTTTCGGCAAACGCGACCACGTCAGGCGTTCCATCAAATTCACCGCGGTACTTAAGGCCACGGGTCCAAGCGAAAATGGATGCGATTGGGTTAGTGGACGTCTCTTTGCCTTCTTGATGCAGGCGATAGTGACGGGTCACGGTGCCATGGGCTGCTTCTGCTTCTACGGTTTTTCCGTCCGGCGTCATGAGAACGGATGTCATGAGACCTAGCGATCCAAAGCCCTGCGCAACCGTATCAGACTGCACATCTCCATCGTAGTTTTTACAGGCCCAGACATAACCGCCAGACCACTTCATGGCACAGGCAACCATGTCGTCGATCAATCGATGCTCATAGGTTAGCCCCTTAGCGTCGAATTTTTCTTTAAACTCGGCGTCGAATACCTCTTGGAACAAATCTTTGAAGCGACCGTCATAGGCCTTCAGGATTGTGTTCTTGGTCGATAGGTAGACAGGGTAGTTGCGCTGTAGGCCGTAATTCATACAGGCCCGTGCAAACCCTCGGATCGACTCATCAAGGTTGTACATGCCCATGGCAATACCGGCTTCTGGGAACTTGAATATTTCGAGGTCGACCGCCTCGCCACCGTCGTCCGGCTGAAACTTCATTGTCAGGGTGCCAGCGCCGGGTACCTTAAAGTCCGTTGCGCGGTATTGGTCACCAAAAGCGTGGCGGCCGATGACGATGGGTTCTGTCCAACCAGGGACGTAACGCGGAACGTTTGAACAAATGATCGGCTCGCGGAAAACGGTTCCGCCGAGAATGTTTCTGATCGTGCCATTTGGAGAGCGCCACATCTTCTTGAGGCTGAATTCTTCGACGCGCTGTTCATCGGGGGTGATCGTCGCGCATTTTACGCCGACACCATGTTCTTTAATGGCGTTCGCTGCGTCGATTGTGATTTGGTCGTCGGTCTCGTCGCGCGCTTCAACACCCAGATCGTAGTATTTCAAGTCTACGTCGAGGTAAGGGAGGATCAACTTGCTCTTAATGAACTCCCAAATGATTCGTGTCATCTCATCGCCGTCGAGCTCGACGATGGGGGTCTTAACTTTAATCTTGCTCACTGATGGCTCCCTTCCGCTGCGGGCTGTTCCCGCTTGATCTTGTGAGGCTGCGCCCCGTGTTTGAGTGCCGGGAAAGTAGGGCAAGCGGGCGTTTGGGTGCAAGCCTAGAGGCGTTTGAGATCAGGTTTTGGACAAATCGGGATGTGCAGGCCCGGAAATCTGCCCTGAATCAGACCAATTTTGGCGGATAGCTGGTAATATTTCGGCCACAGACCGGACGGCGATGAACAAGTCGCCTGTCGGGCCATAGGAAAAACCACCCCGATTCATTGTTTCAGTCATAGCGACCAGGTTATCCCAATAGCCGTTCCAGTTACTAAGAATGACCGGTTTATTGTGAACGGATAGTTGCCGCCAGGTGATGATTTCGAAAAATTCCTCCAGCGTCCCTATACCACCAGGCAAGACGCAAAATGCATCTGAACGTTCGAACATGGTTCTTTTTCTGGTGTGCATGTCAGGGACAACGATCATTTCGGCAGACTGATGGCCGTTTTCCCCATTATCCAAGAACTCTGGAATAACGCCGGTTGCCCTCCCACCGTGCTCCAGCACGGCGTCAGATACGGCGCCCATCAGCCCAACGGCGCCGCCGCCAAACACCAATCGCACGTTCGACTCCGCCATATTTTTGCCAAGCTCCTTGGCGAATCTGACGAAATCCGGATCTTCTCCACGGCGGGAGCCACAAAAGACGCAGAGACTAAAGCCCTCATCGTGGGAATGGGATTGTGGCATGACAGAAAATTAGCCCGGGTTGCCAGTGATAAAGGAACTATGTACTGCTTAGAAACGCGCTCAATCCATAGCGAAATGGATTGTCTTATAGCGCCGGAGATAAAAACAGGGTTAGGCCGGAGGAATCTATGAAATTTAAGTATCTCACTGCAGCGCTCGCTGCGGCAGTTTTCACATTCGGACTTTCTGCGGCGCAAGCTGCAGACAAGGATGTCATTGATTACCGCCAGAATTTAATGAAATCACTGGGTGCTCATGCAGCTGGATTGGGCGCAATTGCTCAGAACAAAGTGCCTTATGGCGACAATCTGGCTCATCATGCCGATGCCATCGCAGCTGCGGCTGAAGCAGCTAGATTGGCGTTCAAAGAGAATCTTCCGGGTGGCACCGCTGCTGCCAACATATGGGAAGAATGGGAAGACTTTGACAACCGTTTCGCAGCACTTGCCGTCGCAGGTCGTGAAGTTGCGGCCGCCGCGCGCAGCGGTGGAATGGCGGAAGCTGGCCCTAAGATGGGTGGCCTATTCATTTGCAAGTCTTGCCACGACACCTATCGCACCGAATAGAACGTTCTAAAATCCGAGAGAATTAAACCGCCGCTCCTGTTTGGGGCTGGCGGTTTTTTCTCGCCTATTGTCCAGTGTTTACAGAGCCTCGGCGTTCATTATCAGCCACATGAGGACGGCAACACCGACAGCGATCGCTAAGCCTAGTCCTGTCTTGGCGAATGAAAGTTTAGGTTCTGATTCTCCGTCTGGAAGACGACGATGCCCGGTAAACATCGCCACAATCAGATCTTGCTTCTTGATCAGCCAATAAAAAAGATTTGCCACGATGTGGAGGACAATGAGGGTAACGATAGCGTACTCCCACCACTGTTTATGAAAGCCAGTGACCTCTTTGCTAGTTTCATCAGTGACGAGGAATGCCAGGGGGCCCTTGGTCGCGAAAAAAGAATCATCTTGGGAAAACAATCCTGACCCACCCTGGACGAAGAGAGCGGCCAGAATGATCATCACGACCGCGCCCCCAGCTGGATTATGGCCAGCGAAGAAGGCGACGGGTCCCTTCAGAATGGATTTGGCATAACCCAGTATGACCGATGGTCCGTTGAGAAAATTCCTGAACCGTGCCGTCGTAGAACCTGCAAACCCCCATATGATCCGGAACGTGACGAGGCCAAGGATGGTGATGCCGCTGAGGACATGGACGTTCATATTGGAAATGAACCGATCAGTGCCCGGAACCGTGAAATCTAAGCCGCCAATTTCTCCCGTCAGGTAGCTCAACGCGATGAACGCGACAAGAAACCAGTGGAACAATCTGACCCAAATATCCCAAACTTTGACCATAAGTGGGGCGGAAGGCCCCGAATCTTGCGTATCTGCCATGGCAAACCCTTTTCTAGCCGTGCTTGACCGCCTTCAAGGCGGGCTGCTATTCGCTTACTACATCATAAAGGGCGGGTCTCAAGCGGAGCAATCGTACGCGCCTTCCGCGGACCCGAAAAATTCGATTGGCTGGATTATTGCTTCCTTATTTCATCCCCTTTGGTGTGGCTTTGGCCACAGCTGGCATTCTGCGCCTGGTTGCTGGCCCTGAGCGCGGCGCACGGATAGCCGGTCTCAGCATTCTGTTCGGGTTCGCTGCAGCTTGGAATTGGCTGCTTTTGGCCCCCTGGGTCCCCGTCGATTCCTTAAGCCGGGTTATCCATATCGCTATCGGTGGATTTGCCATTGGATTCATTCTTGACCTCATACAGCCACGTCGTCCGTGGGTGGTCGCGATTGCTGTAATCTACGCGATCGGCAGTGGTTGGAGCACAATCTCTGGTGGTCTGCTCGGTCCGGCACCAGACGAAGCTGGCGGTTGGCTCAGGTTCGTTTTCTATCTCCTTTTTTGGGCTGGACTGATTTCTAGGCTCGACACAGTGCGCGCTGAGGGACCATCTGGCTTGGTCATATGCTTTATGCTGGCTTGCGGATTAGGCCTAATAGGCCAAATGTCTGGTGAGGGAGCGATGGCCGCGACCGCATATTGCCTTGCGGCGGCATTGGCCGGTTACCTAGCCTTATCCTGGATTCTTGCCCTAGCCGTTGGAAATGCTGTGATTCTGGGAGGCAGCGGCGCCGTTCTGGCTATGGCTATGGCCCTGGCAGACCCGACGTCCCAAGCGTCAGCGATCGCTCTTTCCCTGCTTGTTTTAGTCCCGTTTGCTGACGGTACGGCTAGGCGTATCCCACTCGGACCGGCGGCGCTTCGCCCTGCAATCTATCCTCTGGCTTTGATTGGGGTTGCACTGCTGCCCGTTGCTCTTGCGGCTATCACGGCATTTTTGTTTGTTGGGCGCTAAAATACCAGGTTTCACAGATCAGCGACGAGATGGTCTGGCCCGTTGCTTCGCAGCCGCCAATCCCTTACTAAAAGAAAAAGCTCGTCCAAGCTGAGAGGCGCTGTGAACCGTCCGCTCCTGGTTGCGATAATCGGCGTCTTGGTCGTAATCGCAGCCATCGTATTGAATTTTACTCTGGAAGACCCGGGGACACCCGCGCCCGATGGCGCTGTCGTCTCGGTGGATGATGACGCGTCTGCGGATTCTGAGGGCGGCGCATCGGTAGCAGGCGCAGGTCCCGTGCTGCCAAGTTTTGATGTGGTTCGTATTGATCCGCAGGGGAATACCGTTATGGCTGGTCGTGCTCGACCGCTTGCTACGGTGGTTATTGTAGACGGTGACTCAGAGATCGGTCAGGTGGCTGCGGACGGTCGGGGAGAATGGGTTTTCATTCCGCCTGAGCCACTTGTGCCTGGAACACACGAGTTATCTTTGCGTGTGGATCAAGATAACGCGGACCCGTTGATTTCAGAGAACGTCGTCGTGATGTCTATTCCTGAGCAAGAGGGAGACATCCTCATTATTGAGACCGCCCGTGACGGTGGCACCAGTCGCGTCCTACAAGCGCCGTCTCAATCCAGCCCGATTGAACTAAGCGTTGAAACTGTAGACTACGATGACCAGGGCCGGGTTTTTCTGAGTGGTCAGGCGTTGGCGGGTAACAACATACAGGTCTACTTAGACAACGTGTTCGCAGGGCGAGCCATAGTAGATAGCACCGGGTATTGGAGTATTGAGTCCAATGAGCGCGCAACGCCGGGACAACACACCGTGCGTGCAGATGAGTTGGACTCAGAGAGCACGGTCATTTCTCGTGTTGAGGTACCGTTTAACCGACAGCCGCCTCAACCAGGCGCTGAAACAGGCGCGATAACTGTGGTCAAAGGCAATAGTCTTTGGCGCATAGCGCGGCGCGTCTATGGTGAAGGCGTTATGTTCACCGTGATCTATGAGGCCAATCAGGACCAAATCAAAGATCCGGATCTTATTTATCCAGGCCAGGTCTTCACTTTGCCGGTGCGAGACCGGCTTTAACCCTTCCTAGGGTTTGTTTTGGGTTGGCAGACAAAAATCGCTAAACTCTTTTTCAATGAATAATTCGAAAATGCATCGCCCAGGGAGTGGCCAGTGAATAGCCGTGAAATAACTTGGAAAGACTACCTGTTTCCTCCTCTGCATCCGGAGGGTCCAGGATTCTTGGCGTTATTTGCCTTCGCGACATTTATCCTTTGGTTGATTTGGTCGCCGCTAGGACTGATCGGTTTGGCTCTGACAGTATGGTGCTTCTATTTCTTCCGTGACCCTGACAGGGTCACGCCGATCAGAGAGGGGCTGGTTATCAGTCCTGCTGATGGCGTGGTGCAATCCATCATCGAAACAACTGGCCCCCCTGAGCTTGATTTAGCGCAAAAAAAATACACACGCGTGAGCGTGTTTATGAGTGTCTTCGATTGTCACGTTAATCGCATCCCGATCGCTGGTGAGATCACCAAAGAGGTGTACGTGCCAGGTTTGTTTCTGAACGCTACGCTCGACAAAGCCAGCGCTGACAATGAGCGGCAGTGCTTGCAGGTCATGTCGAATGTCGGAAAAGAACTCGCCGTGGTTCAGATCGCGGGGCTAGTGGCGCGGAGAATTCGTTGTGATGTGCAGACCAATCAGCACCTCGAGACCGGTGAACGCATTGGCTTGATACGATTTGGTAGTCGGGTTGACGTTTATTTGCCACGCGGAACACATCCGTTGGTTTCTGTTGGTCAAAAAATGGTCGCCGGAGAAACAGTGATCGCTGATTTCAAATCACGTGAGGCCCAACGGGAAGGCGAGGTGCGATAAATGACTGCTGATCCAGGCGACAATCGGACCCAGCAAGCTGAGGGGCGACCTCGCCGCACTATGTCATTTAATCAATTATTCCCTAACATGCTAACTGTCTTGGCACTGTGTAGCGGTTTGACGGCGATTCGTTTTTCGATCAGTGCAGACTGGGAGCGAGCTGTTATTGCCTTAGTCATCGCCTGCTTTCTCGATGGGATCGATGGATTGGCAGCGCGATTGCTCCGCGGCACGACAAAATTTGGTGCGGAATTGGATTCTCTTTCCGACGCGATAAGTTTTGGAATGGTACCGTCAATAATGCTCTATCTTTGGGCGATGCAAGGGGCGGGCACTTTGGGCTGGGCGCTGTGCCTTCTGTATGCTGTATGCTGTGTGCTGCGTTTGGCTCGCTTCAACACTATGGTTGGCGATCCTGGACTTCCCCGCTGGGCGCATAATTATTTCACGGGTGTTCCATCTCCTGCGGCGGCTGGGTTAGCCATATTGCCCATGATTCTGTCATTTTACTTTGATGCAGGTGTATTCAACACACCCCTAATTGTTGGGCTTTTCCTGGCGACAGTATCGTTTCTGATGGTGAGTAAGGTTCCAACATTCTCAATTAAGAAGCTCAGAGTGCCGCGTCAATTTGCGTTGCCCATGATGATTCTTATTGCCTTGTTTGCCGGGTTCATGGTGACCGAGACCTGGGCAACGCTTGGCCTCATGGGCTTGGTCTACCTCGCAAGTATCCCATTCAGCATCATAACTTTTAGCCGTCTCTCCAAACGCGGTGGTCCGACGGAAGAAGAACTCGCTGAAGCCGAATCAGAAGACTAGCGCCTTTCTATTCGGCCGGTTGATTGGCCAATTCATTATTGTGAGAACGCTTGCGTGCGAGTTTGGTTTGTACGTCTGTTCGGAGCTTTAGGGCGCAAGGCGTCACAACCAGCGTCAATACTGTTGCAAATGTAAGCCCACAGACGATCGCAATGGAAAGTTGTTGCCACCATTGCAGTGATGGTGCGCCGATGTGGACTGCCCGCTGCACAAAGTCGACGTTAATCTGGAACATCATCGGCATTAGTCCAAGTACCGTGGTGACGGTCGTCAGGAGCACGGGCCGAAAGCGCTGAACCCCAGTTTGTAAGATTGCCTGGACGGGATCCGTATAGTCCTTTTTGAGTCTGTCGTAGGTGTCGATCAACACGATGTTGTTGTTGACGACGATCCCAGCGAGCGAAATTACACCAACGCCCGACATCACAATCCCGA
>WLXB01000194.1 GCA_012103295.1 Alphaproteobacteria bacterium
CGTCGAGGACGTCTCTTGTGGATGAGTACATGTCACAATCTACATGGACGATCGCAAACTCGATCTTCGGGTCCAGTAGGGGGATCGTATCTTTAAACCAGCCTTCAAAGATATTGACCCGGTCATTGGGAAGGTGCTTCGCGCAAAGGGTGCGGAGTTCTTCAGGGCTGATCCCTAAGCATGTTCCAGGACCCCATACACCGCTGGCAACGACCGGGGATCGAATGTCTGCTTCTTCAGTTGCTTCCGGTAAGCCTTCGAAGCTATCGAAAAGATAGACACTGCGTGGCTCCACACCCATTCGTGAGAGTTTTGTCTCATAAATGGTCTCAGACGCGGCGATCGCTGAAGCCAGTGTTTCAGCGGTGCGACCGGTCATTGTGCCAAATTCGGCGACGTGGCCCGTAATACCCCTAAAATAGCTTTTAATAACGCCTTTAGCGACCACATCTATGGCTTCTTGAATGTGCCAATTGGCATTGAAGCTGGGCATGCTCTTTCCTTGTGGTGAGGCTGGGCGCTTGCATGCAAGGCTGTGGCCTTTGTAGCAAGTAACGGTGAATTTTGACAAGCCGACGGTGAATGCGCGTCCAGAGGGTGTCTATTCAACCATGATTCTTGGGCCGTGCTCGTGGTGGAGGTGAAATCTCTGCTAGGGTATATTTCGCAGATATCGCTGGGGTTTCGATCTATATATGTTTAAGCGGGTGACGCCATTTAGACGACTAACGATCATAATCGTTAGCTTTGCTGTGATCAGCATGGCGTTTACCGCCATTGGATTGCTGACTGCGCGACAGGGTGTGCTCGGACGCATTGCCACAAACGCTGCCGAGCAATGGGCTCAAACATTATCTTTTGTTGTCCAAAACCCTAGTGTCGTCCCTGAATCGCCATTCGCATCTGAAATTATGGAAGCCCGATTCGAAGAGGCGGTCGAACGTGGCTTAGTCATCCACTATCGAATTTATCTACTAGACGGCACTGTTGCATTCTCATCTGATGAAGCGGGATACAACGAGATTCTGTCAGAAGATGATCTAAGCATAATCCAGGAATCGGGCAATTTTTCGCGCGACAACGTCATCGGGCCCAATGGTCAGCGCTCGCCTGGAATAGGAGAGGCGTTCGCCGTTATCACATTCGATGGTGTTCGTGTTGGCTACGCTAATGTGTGCGTTGACCGCACCGGCACGGCACCGCCACTTGGCAATTCACTTCAACGGATCTTTTTTGGATTTGCAACGGTGGTCATCCTGCTCACCGCTAGTGCGTTGTGGCTGATCAGGCAATATTTGTTTCGGCAGGGTCGGCTCGAAAAAGATCTGCGCGAGGTCGTGGACGACTTATCCCGTGCCGAGATGCAAGCGAACATGGGGCATTGGTCTTCAGATATCAAAACCAACAAAGTTCATTGGTCTGCTGGGATGTTCGCTGTTTACGGATGTGATCCCGAAACCTTTGTTCCCACCAAGGCCAACGTTCTGTCGTGCATAGTGCCCGCAGAGCGACACAAGTTCCAGAGCGCGATCAATCACCTCCGCGAAAATGGTGGAGAGACGAGTATCGAGACCCGCCTCATCAGACCCGATGGCACGCCGCGATACGTCTTCGTTAAGGCGATCGCAGAAAAAGGTTCTTCAGGGGGGCCAGCAAGGCTGTCTGGGTTTACCCAGGATATAACCGACAGCAAAACGGCGGAGCTAGCTTTGCTCCGCAATCAGGAACTTCTGGATCGTGCCATTGAAGCGGCTGATGCCGCGATATGGGATTGGGACGTCATCGCTGATGAGCTTTATTCTTCACCGCGCTTCGCCGAAATACTGGGCGAGAAAGGGTCATCGTGGAAGCTGACCATGGCTAAGCACAATCGGCTATGTCATCCCGAAGATTTGGCTCGTGTCCGAGATGCCTATCAAAAACATGCCGAGGACAGGGCAACGTACGATATCGAGTATCGCCTGAAGCGGGCGGACGGGGAGTATGTTTGGATTCATAGCCGCGGCCGGCTGGTCAAAGATGTCGATGGCATCTTTAGTCGTATGGTTGGTACCGTTACGGACATTACGGAACGTCGGCGCGAGCAGGAGGACTCCCGGCGCAATGCAGAAACTCTCGCGCTCGCCATGGAGGCGTCCCGCGCTGGGTATTTTGATAGGCGGTGGGACCAGGAGAATATCTATTGGTCACCTCGTTTGCGGGAAATTCTAGGCCTGACAGACTTGGAATTTTCCCCGCTTGCCGACACGTTCAATGATTTCCTCACGAATCGGCAGGCCGTCCGAACCGTTATATCGAACCTTCTTTTCACGCCGCGGCAGTTTTTCACCACTGACGATTCGAGCAAACGCTTCTTTGACGCGTTCATCCGCGTGCCGCTCAGCGTCCAGGTGACTGACGTCGGACCAACCGAATCGCCGCACGGTCACCTGGCGGTCAGGCAGTCGCTTTTGAATTCGAGCCTCTGCCCAATATTCAGGGACGATCATAGTGGCGGTCGTTATCCGTTACGAACAGAGCAAACAACCGTCAGCCGCATTTCAGGAAAGACTTCAGACATTGTCGAGAGCTGCATTCAAGGTTTGACTGGG
>WLXB01000195.1 GCA_012103295.1 Alphaproteobacteria bacterium
GTTGATCTCCGCCCCAGTCACAGGCCGGATGACCCCGGTGGCGATCACTTCCCGGGTCATAGTCTCGCGGCTGATTTTAGTGGTCTGAATATCGGCGTTAGCCGGCGCAACAGCATCATCTTGCCATAGGTATAGAGCCGTGACCCCGATCAGCCCGGCAAACAGCAATGATATCCATGTCTTGTTCAGCGGCATTTAGAAAAATCCACCCAGCAGCCAAAAACTCAACTGAAGGTTACCTTCAGAAGCCCTTTTTGTATACCAGAGGAAGCCGCACAAACGCAGGGATTCTGGGTAACATCGGGTAACAATTACACGCGTCAACAGCCGCAATTAGGCCGGTTTAACACCCATGATGTTGCGTCTCGAACCACGGCGGCTCGGCGGACCATCCTCATTTACGATGAATCCAGCCTTCCGCATGGCCGCTGCCATATCGAACTTGGCATAGTCCAAACGCCAAGGCTCACCGTTCCAGCGGCTATCCCACCATTGGCGGAAGCTGCTGTAGATGCCTCGAGGCACTGGATTGCCCGTGTAAAAATCGATTGGGTAATAGACCCCGCCCGGACGCAACACGCGGAAGGACTCAGCGAGAATTTCGTGGGCTGCTTCCGTCGTCACTTCGTGGAACATGATGTTGTTGGTGGCGATGTCGAAGTGATTATCCGGGAACTTTGAATCCTCAGCCAAACGCTGGGCAAAATTAACATCAATCCCAATATCCACGGCCCGCATATGAGCATAGCGCACCATCGGTCCACCGACATCGATGCCCCACACTTCGGCCTCAGGGAATCTTTGCTTAAGCCCAACACTCAATTGACCACAACTGCAGCCCTGATCGAGTACCCGCATGACTATGCCGTCTTCTGGCTCGGGCATGGCGGTGGCGAGAGCAATATGCAGTTCGTCTTGATCGTTGCGGCCTTCAAAGAAGTTATTGGTGCCGTAGTGATAAATATGCCCTGCGAAATCATCCCCAACATAGCCGCCCGGCTGAATGTGAATCTCGTGAGTGACGTAGTCAGGCATGACCATGTCTGGGTTTAGTTCCAGTGTCCCCGGCCCCGAATTATCCGCCGCTTCCATTTCGGCGAGATAAATATCCTCGTTGCCATGGAATTCCTCATACAGGGTCTTCCAATTGATCTGCTGGGCACTCAGCCACATACGTGCACTGGCGGCAACCAGCGGATCTTTGCCGACATGCTTTAAGACATCTTCCGTTGGCAGGCTCTTGGTTGGATCAAGGCCCTTACCGCGCATGATGGTACTAATGCGGCGGCGGGCGGCCCGGGTCATATCCCGATTAGCAAACACCCGAAAGCCGGTGATGAAATCGTGCTGCGCTTCCAAATGCTGGTTAGGCAACCGTTCCAATCGACCGTTCGAGCCACGGGGCTCGTAATCGGCTGCATCGAACTTGGAAGATGATGTCGCCGCTGAGGCTTTTTTGCTTCCAAATAATGCGCCGACAAATGAAGCGGTTGCAGCGGAAGCACTGAAAAGAGTCCGTCTATTAATCATGATCAGCCCCCCATTCCTGTACTGGTTTCCTCGGTCATATCCTCGTCCGATTCCCGTGAAGACGGTTTACCTGGATTGTCCTTGGCACTCATATCCAACGCCGTCTGGTCCTCACCGGTGCGGGCGATATGGCCATAGGTGATTTGAATGAAGGCATCGCGCTCTTTGCGTAATTGCGCCTCTTCTTCAGCCGTCGGCACATAGGCCTCGACCATGTCTCGGGTGATCGCGCCTTCTTTTTCGAACAACAACTCGATGGTCCGTGTACGGCGTCGATTGGCCCATACCTCTGCCCCGAGGGCGATGATCGACGTCATCATGTCGTCCATCAACGGATTGCCGAGAAAAACAGCTTGCTCTGTGTCAGATTTTATAAAGTCCGCCGTATAGGATTTACGTTGAGTCTTTGAGTCAGCCATATCGCTGCCCTCCCCAGTTATGCGTTGTGAGAGAATTCTGCGCTTCTAAGTGGTTAATCTCAAGGGCTGGCGCGAATTCGCTCGAAAGACGAAAGTGCCTGTAAAACTCTACGGCAGACAGGCGGAACTCCAGCAAATGACCACACGACCGGGGTTACCGGCCACACCAGAACTTGAACTGCCGTTACCTGCGGTGCCGCGGTCCGTATCTGCACTGTCCCCAGGGGTGGCACCAGACCCCGTATCGGTTACGCCGCCTGTCAGATTGGTCGGATCAAAGTAGCCTGACCCGCCACCGGCAGCTCCACCACTGCTACCGAAGCCTCCGCCTCCGCCACCGGCATAGCCGCCGCCGCCACCGCCCGTGTCGGAGCCGAAGCCGTCTCCACCATCGCCAAAACCTACACCACCAGCGGCAGTTACCCCTCCCGTGACGGCGCCGTCACCACCATCCGCGCCAGTGGTAAGGTTGGCGTTTCCGCCAGCCGAACCGCCTCCGGCCCCACTTCCGCCGTTGGTCTGATCGCCACCATTGCCGTTTGGCATGATTCCTGAACCATCTTGCCCAGATGATCCGCCCCCGGCACCACCGACATTACTCACATGATTTCCGATTCCGCCTCCACCGCCGGCGAT
>WLXB01000071.1 GCA_012103295.1 Alphaproteobacteria bacterium
AGCGAATGGATTACACATCCAAATGTCTCATCGGCTTCCACCTGAAGATCAGGTATTACGGGGACTGTAAAGTTGGTGCCTGTTCCGAGAATTTCCTGATCCGCCAGTTGCAGGCGGCCCCTGAGAATGTCGTGCGCATGCAGGGCATGATCGGCCTTGCCGACGTCAGTCAACTCATCACGGGAGAACGGCCGGATCTTGAGTTTGTGCCGTACAACGCGCGATTCCCTGAACGAATTAGAGACTTTGGCGGGGATAGCTTCGCTGCGATCCGCAAGAAGGACATTATCGTCCATCACCCTTATGAGTCCTTTGACGCCGTCGTCCAGTTCCTTCGTCAGGCCGCTCAAGATCCAAATGTCGTGTCGATCAAACAAACTCTCTATCGCACCAGCAAGAACTCGCCGATTGTTGAAGCCTTAATTGAAGCAGCGGAGGCCGGTAAATCTGTGACCGCCATGGTCGAGCTCAAGGCACGCTTCGATGAAGAAGCCAATATTCGTTGGGCGAGGGATCTGGAACGATCTGGTGCAAACGTCGTGTATGGGTTTGTTGACCTTAAAACCCACGCCAAGATTTCTCTAGTGACCCGCCGCGAGGGCAGCGCCTTAAATTCTTATGTTCACTTCGGGACTGGCAATTATCACCCGGTTACTGCGAAGATTTACACGGATCTATCGTTCTTCACCTGTGATCCGGCGTTATGTCGTGATGCCAACCGGGCTTTCAATTTTATGACGGGGTACGCCCACCCCGACTCACTGGAAAAACTTGCAATTGCGCCAATCGGGTTAATGGAGTGCATAGACTCTCTGATCGATCAAGAAATTGCCAATGCAAAAGCCGGTCAACCAGGGACGATTTGGGCAAAGATGAACTCTCTCGTCGATCCGACTGTTATTGATGCGCTCTACGAAGCATCTCAAGCTGGAGTTCAGGTCGAGTTAATCGTGCGCGGTATTTGCTGTTTACGCCCCGGTGTGCCCGGACTATCAGAGAACATTCGCGTCAAGAGCATCGTCGGTCGTTTTCTTGAACACTCCCGCATCTTTGTTTTCGGTAACGGCCATCCCGTGCCGTCGCGAGACGCGAAGGTCTTTATGTCGTCTGCAGACTGGATGACACGGAATCTCGTCAACCGTGTCGAAACTTTCGTCCCAATTGAGAACCACACGGTCCACCAGCAGGTATTAGATCAAATCATGGTGGCAAACATAAACGACAACTTGCAAAGCTGGACCCTTAATTCTGACGGGCATTTTTCCCGTGATGAGGCTGATTCAGTTCCTTTCAGTGCTCATGACTACTTCATGAATAATCCTAGCTTGTCGGGTCAGGGGAGCGCCCTCGACCAAGCAAAACGTCAAGTGCCCAAATTGGTTCCAAGCCGCCGCTAAACCTGCTATCAGCCCTGCTCTTGGAGTTAGATGTGAGAGACAGCGTGCCTGAAGACAGCACGACACTGGCCATTCGTCACCGGCCGATAGGCGTCATTGATATCGGGTCAAACTCGGTTCGATTGGTTGTCTACAGTGGCGTTATGAGAACGCCGGTTCCTATTTACAATGAAAAATCGACTTGCGCCCTAGGGCGAGACCTCGAAACCACTGGCAAGCTGAACCCTGAGGGGATTGAGAAAACGCTCCAGATATTGGGGCGATTCACAGTCCTGACCGATGCCATGGGCTTGGACAGATTGGATGTTCTAGGTACAGCTGCAATTCGTGACGCATCGGACGGCAAAAAGTTTGTCGAAGCCGTTCGTAAAGAAACGGGTCTTTCAATCAAGGTCTTAACTGGAAAGCAGGAAGCGCAGCGCAGCGCACTCGGCGTTTTGTGCGGAATTCCTGACGCTGACGGCATGGTTGCCGACCTTGGTGGCGGCAGTCTCGAACTTGTTGATGTCCGAGATGGTGATTTCGCGCATCATGCGACACTCCCGCTTGGAACTCTGCGCTTAGCGGATTCCTCTGGGCTCGATCTCGGGAAGGTGCTCGAGACTATCAACGTGCACTTTGATCAGGAATCTTGGATATCCGGTGTAAAGGGGCGGACGGTGTATGCCGTGGGTGGGGCATGGCGGGCCTTGGCTCGAGTCTGCATCGCACACATGAACTATCCCTTGCATGTTCTAGACAACTTCACACTGACGCGGTTGCAAGCCCAATCGTTATTTGGGCTTATATCCAATCTAAGCCCCCAAACGCTCGAAAAAATACGGGGCGTCGATAAATCTCGTCTACAGGCACTGCCGTTGGCGGCAAAGATGCTGGAGCGGCTTCTCGAGATCGGTCAGCCCAATAATCTGGTCTTCTCAATTTATGGCATGCGGGAGGGCCAGTTTTACAAGGACCTTCCTGATTCACTGAAGTCTGAAGACCCACTTATCAGTGCGGCTGAGGAGTTGTGCCGTGCAGCGGGGCGTGATCCACACCTGGGTTACGAAGCATACGAGTGGTTGTCACCATTGTTTCCTAATGAGACGGACGACCAGGCCAAGCTAAGGCTCGCTGCCTGCCTGTTGCGGGATGTCTATTGGTCTGAGCATCCAGACTATCGGGCAGAACAGGCGTTCTTGCGCGTTCTGCGGCTGCCCTTCATGGGGCTGGAACACGAAGACAGGGCAGGCTTAGCTTTGGCCTTGTTTTACCGATATCGCACCGACGATACGACTCCGACAATCGACCAGGCTCACGCGATGCTCAATGAAGAGCGTCTTCATCGTGTCCGAACCATCGGCCTTGGGTTGCGCTTGGCGTACTCATTAACTGGCGGTGCACCGGATATTCTGGAAAAAGCAAAATTGGATATGGGCAAGGCCGCTGTGACACTGACGCTACCTAGGGATGAACCGGTATTTGATGGAGGGTCTTATCCAAAGCGCTTGTCGCGTCTTGCCAGCCATATCGATCGTAAAGACAAAATTCAGCACACCTAGGCGCGCTTTTCTCTAGGTCCGTTCGACCACGTCCACGGTTTTGCTGTCCGGCGATAGACTGAGAGCAAGTTCTCCGTGCTTCAGCTTTAAGGCGTCGGCGCCAAATAAGTCTCGCCGCCAACCTGACAATGCCGGGACGCCCGCTTCGTCGTCGCAGGCGATTCTCTCCAAATCATCAACCGTTGCGACCAGTTTCAGGGCGACATCGCTGGCTTCACAGCGCGCTTTTAGCAACACCTTCAGCAAGTCGATCACGGGGCCTAGTCCCGGTGGCTTCTCAAGTGCCCTAGGAAGTCGCGGGCACTGATCATCTGGTGTCTCGATCCCTCGCTTAACAGCGGCAATGACTTCACCCGCATGTTTGCTGCGGGCAAGATGTTTGGACAGCCTCGTTTGAGACAAAGCCTTTTCATCGGTGGGCCTGAGAGCGGCAAGCTCGATAAGCGCATCATCTTTAATGACCCGGCGACGAGGCGTGTTCTGCTTTTGGGCAGTACGTTCGCGCCATGCGGAGACCTCTTTCAAGATCGCCAGATAGCGAGGTTTTTTCTCGCGCGATTTAAGGCGGCGCCAAGAGTCTTCGGGCGTGAGTGCGTAGGTGGCGGGGCTTGTCAGCACGCCCATTTCTTCTGCAACCCAAGATGTCCGATTCGAACGTTCGAGCTCAGCCTTTAGTTTGACGTAGATGTCCCGCAGATGAATGACGTCAGCAAGGGCATAATCGATCTGTTTTTCAGACAGCGGTCGACGAGTCCAGTCGGTAAAGCGCTGGCTCTTGTCGATCTTTGCATTGGTCAACTTGGTGACCAACGTTTCATATCCCACGGATTCGCCGAAACCACAGACCATCGCAGCGACTTGGCTGTCGAACAGAGGTGCTGGGATAAGTTCAGCTTTATGGAAAAAAATTTCGAGATCCTGGCGAGCGGCGTGAAAAACTTTAACCACGCTGGTATCGCGGAACAGGTCGTAGAGTGGGGTTAGGTCGAGGCCATCTGCCATTGCGTCGATGCAATACGCATCATCTGGCCCGGCAACCTGAACTAGGCAGAGCAATGGCCAATAGGTCGTTTCTCGGTGAAATTCCGTATCGACTGTGATGAATTCTGCAGACGACAGGCGCTCGCAAAAGGCGGTCAAATCCGCAGTCTTGGTGATTAACTCCATGGTGGTTGTCATATCGTCTCTACCGGGATGCTGCAACCGGCGGGGCGGACTCGAACAAACTTTTGCTCTGAGCGGCCAAAACCTTGACAAACGAGCCGGTTCAGTGTGGTTTCTCGGCCCGTTGCCTAGGCCATCGGCCTAGGGTTTCTTTTTCCGTTATAGGGACCCGGTCATGCACCGTTACAGAACGCATAATTGCGGCGCGCTGCGCCTCGAAGACGCAGGAAAACAAGCCCGCCTGTCCGGCTGGGTTCACCGCAAACGAGACCACGGCAATCTGGTTTTCGTCGATCTGCGAGATCAGTTTGGCGTGACCCAATGTGTCGTCGATACGTCCAGCCCGGTATTTTCTACAATCGATGGTGCGCGGTCCGAGACGGTCCTGTGTATCACTGGAAATGTGGTTGAGCGGACGGACGATACGGTTAATGACCGGATTCCGACCGGTGCCGTCGAAGTTCAGATTGACGAAGTTGAGGTTCTTTCCCAGACCGATGTTCTGCCCATACAGGTATACGGCGAGAACGATTATCCTGAAGACTTGCGGCTGAAGTATCGCTACTTGGATCTGCGCCGCGAAGAGATGCGCAACAATATCCTCCTGCGCTCTCAAGTTATTGCCAGTATTCGCCGCCGCATGATCGAATCTGGGTTTGTTGAGTTCCAGACACCTATCCTGACGGCATCTTCGCCTGAGGGCGCACGTGACTTCCTGGTACCGTCTAGGCTCCACCCGGGCCGGTTCTATGCCCTCCCGCAAGCGCCACAAATCTTCAAGCAGCTTGTCATGGTTTCGGGTTTTGATCGGTATTTTCAGATTGCACCTTGCTTCCGTGATGAGGATGGCCGCGCCGATCGCTCTCCTGGCGAGTTCTACCAGCTCGATCTGGAAATGGCATTCGTCACTCAGGATGACGTCTTTGCGGCCATTGAGCCCGTTATCGGCGGAATTTTCTCTGAATTTGCGAACGGCAGAGCCGTGACCGAGGGGCAATGGGCCCGTATTCCCTATGCGGAAGCGATGCTCAAATACGGCAGCGATAAACCGGATTTGCGCAACCCACTGCTTATCACCGACGTTACGGAATCCTTCGCTGGCTCTACCTTTGGTTTGTTTGCCAAGAACATTGAGAAAGGCGCAATCGTTCGCGCAATTCCCGCACCTGGTTCAGCAGGCCAGCCGCGTAGCTACTTCGACAAGCTCAATGATTGGGCGCGCAGTGAAGGGGCCGGTGGCCTCGGATATATCGTCTATGAGGCCGACGGAGGAGCGAAGGGTCCGATCGCTAAGAACCTCGACGACGACCGTGTTGCCGCTATTCGTGAGACGACGGGTGTGGGACCGGGTGACAGCGTGTTCTTTGTTTGTGACAAACCGTCCGTCGCAGAAAAGTTCGCCGGTCTAGTACGCACGAAGGTTTGTGAAGAGTTGGATCTTCTGGCGAAGGATCGCTTCGACATATGCTGGATCGTGGATTATCCCATGTACGAGCGAGATGAGGCCACAGGGCAGATTGACTTCAGCCATAACCCATTCTCCATGCCACAGGGTGGGCTCGACGCACTGGAAACAAAAGACCCGCTAGATGTGATGGCCTTCCAATACGACATCGTTTGCAACGGTGTGGAGTTGTGTTCCGGCGCGATCCGAAATCACCGCCCTGACATTATGATTAAGGCCTTCTCAATTGCTGGCTATGAGGAAAGTGTTATCGAAGAACGCTTCGGTGGGATGTTCAACGCATTTAAATATGGTGCGCCACCCCACGGTGGAGCGGCGCCGGGCATCGATCGCATTGTCATGCTATTGGCCGATACGCCTAATATTCGCGAGGTTACGTTGTTTCCGATGAACAATCAGGCCGAGGATCTCATGATGCAGGCGCCAAATGAGGTCAGCGAAAGGCAGCTCAAAGAGCTACACATCAGACTCGATTTGCCGAAGGAGATCGAAAAGGGTAGCTCTGACGAGGGTGCAGACTAAGAAAATCTAAGCGCGTTTAGCGGGAGGCTTGTTGCTGGGCGACGAAACCCGGCGGTCTTCCGTATCCCACCAGCATGGCGTGGAATCGATCAAAATAGAGCACCATCAGCTCAACGTCGCCTGGAGGATATTCGTTCAGATCCGGTGATTTATTGATTTGTTTGAGTAACTGGTCAATTTGATCGATCTGCCATGACTTGAGTTCGACACTGACAGCACTGTTCTGTTGATAGTGCTCCATAAAATAGCCCAGCGTCCGATGTTGATCGGAGTATTTCAGAATCGAATTGCGCAGCATGAAGAGGTAGCTGATAAGAAATTCAGCGCGACCTCTGTCCCATCCCTGACGGGAATACATGTTCGCTTGAATGCCTCTGCTAACAGCCGCTTCGCCACTACGACTACCACCGATGGCGCGGTACTCAGTTAAGGCTCGCTCTGTTGCAGTGAGAGCGATAGGCCAATCTTCAATTATTTTCTCCACTTCAGCTGTAGTGAAGCTCGATGGAGTCTGGGCCGCATCCGTATCTGAGAAGAGGCCTTCCCAATCGAGTCCAAACGCGAGGGCTGCGATCAACGCAGAACCTGCGACTGATATGAAGAAAGCAAAGAGTCCTTTGCTCATGCCTTAGAATCCACCTTATCGTGATAAAGAAAAACTCTATCCCGAACACAGAAACGAAGTGTTAACAGCCCAATAGGCTAGGTAATCTGGCGTTTTTACGCGCCGATAGCAGCTAGCGGGTCGCGATGCCGTGCTTTTCTTTGCGTTCCATTTTGATTTTGTACATCGCCTTATCGGCGCTATCCATGAGTTCGTGCAAGCCAGCACGCGACGTGTACATATGAATGCCGCAGCTCGCCTTGATTGGAATTTGAATTCCATTCCAAGACGCGTACGCGTTGTTCAGTTTTTTATCCAGCTCTTGTGCTCGGCGGAGGCCGTTTCGTTTGTTGGAACGGGGTAGAAGGATGGCAAACTCGTCGCCACCCAAACGACCGACATAATCCGTTTCACGAACTTGTCCCTGAAGAATCACAGACGCTGCCCTTAAAACTTCATCACCCGCGGCATGGCCATGGGTGTCGTTAATGGGTTTGAACTCGTCCAGATCTACGAAAATCATCACCCCACCTACGCCATGGCGGCGAGCGATAGACAATTCGTGATCTAATTGGGTTTCAAAGCCACGCTTGTTAAGGATTTGAGTGAGCTCGTCAGTGGTGGCCAGCGCTTCAAGCTCGGCGATGCGCTGATCCTGCACCTTCAAGTGATCTGAAACCTCTGCGACTAAGGAATGCGCAAGATCTGCGATTTTAAGTATCGCAGAGGATTCCTGTGGGGTCGGTTCGACAGTTTCTGCAAAACGAACAAAGCTCGAAAGTTTGTTCTCAAGGTCACTGTGATCCGTTGGGTCGCCAACGACCTCCAGCTGTACTTTTTGTGTGCTCGTCATTCTATGCAACTGCCCAAAAAATGTTGAATTGATCCCCAAGGAGACCGCCATGTTCACTGTGGTATTGGAGCCCGTCAACTGCAGGTTTTGTGCGTTGCCCAGGAGACCTAGAAAATTCCGCTAGTCGCAGTCACCGGTGGATTGTTAGGGCCGCTGTACGCGGTGCTTTTCATTGTCGAGCCCTCATAAAAGATAGAAATAACAGTATGTTGGCTAACTACTTGTGATGTCCCGCATTGTCCGCAATGGTGTGTCCACAAAGAGGCTGCCAGGCAAATAAAGTCGAAGGCACCTCTGAAATACAGAGCAAATAGGCGTAAAAGTTGTATACACTCAAAACTATAAATGCGCGACTCTTAATCGTATTTGCTGTGTATATCCAGGCCTGTGGCTTTGTTGCTGCGCAGGACATTCAACCCCATACAGCCATCTATGAAGTCCGGTTAGGTACGGCAGTCGGACCGGATGCTCCCATGGGTCTATCGGGTACCATGGTCTATGTGGTCGAAGAGGCGTGCGACGGATTTAATCAAGTGTCCAATCTTGATGTCACGGTTTTGGATCGACGCGGTCGTCGCTCGAATCTAAGGCAGACGTTTACGTCCTTTGAATCAGCGGACGGCCGCGCATCGACATTTGATATGAAAATTCTTTCTGATGAGAGACTGGTCGATGCTTATGACGGCCGCATCGATTTGGAGAAGAGCGGTGGGTCAATGCTCTACGTGCGAGAACCTGGTGCAGACGACACCAATAGTGAAGTCAAATATGATCTCGATCGGGATGCCCAGTTGTCTCTAACGTATACAGCTGAGGTCGTTGAAAAAGCCATCGCGGGCGAACGGTTCGTCAGCCGTGTGGTCGCCGATGGATTGCTTGAGGATGGTTCGCATCGAATATCTGCGGTCATCGGTCATCGGGCGACGGCACAGCCTACGGTGAGTGATCCAGACGAGCTATTGCGCGGTCCACCGTGGCCGGCACAGCTTGCATACTACCCCGTCAGCAGTTCATCGGAACTCCCTAGTCAGGAAATGCGAGTCGAGCTCTATGAGGGTGGTATTGTTGGCAAGATTGACTAGAACATGGGTGACTACACTGTTACGACGACACTCCTTGATCTACAGAGTGCCAAGCATTGTCCAGAATAACATGTGCTTAGTCGGTGTTTGGCCATAGCCACGCTGCGCCTCTAGCCCCGCTCGAATCGCCATGTGTTGGTGGTAGCAATCGGGTTGCAACGGCATCCGAGAAAACGAAATCACCCCATAATTTTGGGACCTCGTCATAAAGCAACTGTACGTTAGAAAGCCCGCCGCCCAGGATTATGGCGTCAGGGTCGATGATATTGATTGCCGAGGCCAGCGCTTTACTGAGTCTCGCAATATAACGATCTAGCGCTGCCTTCGCTCCCACGTTGCCCGCGCGGGCCGCGTTAATGACGTCTTCCGCATTCGCAAAAGTGTGCAAGTCGTCCCCGTTGTTTGCGTCACGGCTTAGGCCCGGTCCTGATAAAAAAGTCTCAATGCATCCTGTGCGTCCGCAGTAACAGGGTGGCCCCAGATTTTCTGCAAGAGGAGTGTCCGGCCAGGGTAGGGGATTGTGTCCCCATTCTCCCGTGACCGCATTCGGCCCTCTGATAATTTCACGGTTAATAACAAGCCCGCCGCCAACACCAGTACCAAGGATGACACCGAACACGATGGCATGCCCATCACCCGATCCATCCATGGCTTCGGACAGTGCGAAACAGTCTGCGTCATTAGCCAAGCGGACGGGTCGCTCCAAACCTGATTCAATATCGCGATCAAGCGGTTTGCCGATAAGGCAGGTTGAGTTCGCGTTTTTTACGAGCCCCGTAGTCAGGGACACTGCACCGGGAATGCCAACGCCTACAGTCGGCAAGTCACTCTCCTTCGCATGGCCTAGTTCAGTATCCGTCGCCTTAACCAAGTCTACAATGTCATGAATCGTCGCAGTGTAGTCTCCCGCCGGTGTGGGAATGCGTCGCCGGTGCAACTCAGCTCCATCGTCACCGAGTGCGATCAACTCGATCTTCGTGCCTCCAAGGTCAATGCCATATCTAACGGCCATACGGGGCCTCCACTGTGCGTCGATGATCGCTCGTCGTGCTGCGTTTATCTATGGTTACTGTACCGGCGCTCGGGTAGCATCAGGTGTATCCGTAACCTCCGGGCAACATGATGGCCGTAACATGTTCACCTCAAGTCATCGCTTTTTTTGACGAGCAGACGTTTACCGTGAGTTATCTCGTGCGGGAGCCAAGTGGAGACAAGGCTATCATAATTGACTCTGTGCTGGATTTTGACGCGAGCTCGGGTCGCACTTCAACAGAAAGTGCAGATGGAATATTAGCCGTCGTTCGTAATGAGTCTCTAAAGGTCGAATGGATCCTTGAGACGCACGCCCATGCTGACCACCTTTCGGCGGCGCCATACCTTAAAAAAGAACTTGGCGCATCGGTCGCGATCGGTGCGTATATCACGGTTGTGCAGAGCGAATTTGTCCGAGTTTTTAATCTTGGTTCCGATCTATCGACGGATGGCACCCAGTTTGATCGTTTGCTACGAGACGGCGACGTTTTGAATGTCGGGGGACTCGAAATTCAGGCATGGCATACGCCGGGCCATACGCCCGCCTGCATGACTTATGTCGTCGGTGACGCCGCCTTCGTTGGGGATACTATGTTCATGCCTGATTACGGCACCGCACGATGCGACTTTCCTGGCGGTGACGCAGCTGTCATGTACCAATCCATTCGGCGCATCTTAGACTTGCCCAAAGAAACTCGCATTTTTGTTTGTCATGACTACGGTCCTGACGGTCGCCCGTATGCGTGGGAGTCAACTGTCGCGGCACAGCGTTCGGAAAATAAACACGTGAGAGATGGGGTGCCAGAGGACTCTTTTGTTCGTATGCGCATGGAGCGGGATGCAACATTGGCAATGCCTGCCCTTATCCTGCCGTCCGTCCAGGTAAATATTCGTGCCGGAGAATTTCCAACTCCTGAAGACAATGGGGTTTCATATCTCAAGGTGCCACTGAATGCGCTCTAAACCAATTTAGGCGTCGTCGTTCAAGTTCGTATTTTCTTTGCACATTGCCGTGCTCAGCGCGGCCAGAATGGTTTGGATTTTGTCGCCCTTTAATGAGTAGTAAATAGACTGAGCGTCTCGTCGTGTCATGACCAAACCATCCCGACGAAGCCTTGCCAGATGCTGGGACAGTGCTGACTGCCCGAGGGTAACCACAGACTCAAGCTCTGTAACGCTGTGCTCTCGCTGGCTGAGCCGGCATAATATCATGAGGCGATGTGGATTTCCGATCGAGCGCAACACGACGCATGTATCTTCTGCATCTCGCTCCAAAGGGCCTAGATCGTCTGACAAGCGTGCTACTCCTGTTTCCAGGGGAAGTGTAACCTTCGATTGACTAAGAAGAAACGTTCTCCGGTGGTTTCTGTCTCCTCACCGCCAGTTTAAGATGAGGGGTAATTGATTGCGTGGACCGCTTGCTATGACTGTACTTCTCGTTACTGATGACATTTTCCTGAGCCATGATACTGGGCCCGGCCATCCAGAAAGCATTGATCGGATTCGAAGTGTAAACAGTGCCCTCGAAGGGGAGGGCTTTGCCCATCTTGTTCGGAAGTCAGCCGTTGACGCCACCGATTCTCAAATGGCAGCGCCTCACTCCAAGGATTTGGTGCACGCGATACTCGACGCCGCGCCGGACAACGGCTACCGCCACATCGACCCCGATACAGTCATGTCCCCAGATACAGATGAAGCGATACGCAAGGGGGCAGGCGCTCTTGTCACTGCGGTCGATGCAGTGGTGCAGGGAGAGGTATCGTCTGCATTCTGCGCGGTGCGCCCACCAGGCCATCATGCTGAGCGCGGCCGGCCAATGGGGTTCTGCTTTGTAAACAATGTCGCTATCGCAGCACTTCATGCTCGCAAAGAGCATGGGCTAAAGAAAGTTGCCGTCGTCGATTTTGATGTTCATCACGGCAACGGGACTCAAGATATTTTTTGGGACGACCCGGACCTGTTTTTTGCCTCATCTCATCAATACCCACACTATCCGGGAACAGGTGCAGCTGATGAAACAGGTGCGCACAACAATGTGGTCAATGCGCCCCTAGCAGCCGGCACGGATGGCGGCGGGTTTCGCAAGGCCTTCGAGCGCGAAATTCTGCCCGCCGTCGACTCGTTTGCGCCAGATATCGTGCTTATTTCTGCCGGGTTTGACGCTCATAAGGATGATCCCCTATCTGATATGGGATTGGAGGAAGACGACTTTTTCTGGGCCACCCGACAAATTATGGGGATAGCCCAACGCCATGCGGACGGACGGGTGGTTTCGGCTCTAGAGGGCGGCTATAACCTACGCGCCCTAGGCGCCAGCGCGGCAGCCCATGTTAAGGCCCTGATGAAAGGGTGACGCGGCTTCACAGACGAAAGTAGAAACGATGGCAGAGACAAAGATTCCAAAAGATATCGCAGCCCTCAATTTTGAAGATGCTCTTAGCCAGCTCGAAGGGATTGTCCGTGATCTTGAGGCCGGTCAGGTCAAACTCGATGAAGCGGTTAAGTACTATGAGCGTGGTGCGATGCTCAAACGCCATTGTGAAACTAAACTTGCTGACGCGCGCATGAAGATCGAGAAAATTACCGGTCTTGGCGATGCGATGAAGTTGGAAGACGTGGAGTCAGAATGAGCCTAACCGGTGCGGCATCTGCGCCTGGAGACTTGCTGACATTTGCCGACGATCTCAGAGTCGTTGCGGAAGACGTCAATGCGTGCCTCACCTCTTTGCTTCCTTTGCCACAGGGGCCGGAGCAACGTGTCGTCGAAGCCATGCGTTACAGCGCTCTTGATGGCGGCAAACGACTCCGCCCCTTTTTAGCTGTCGCCAGTGCTGATCTATTCCATGTGCCTCGTGCTCATAGTCTTCGCGCCGGCGCTGCGGTTGAGATGGTGCACTGCTATTCCCTCATACACGATGATCTTCCAGCGATGGACGATGACGATCTTCGACGAGGGCGGCCTACCTGCCATAAGGCCTTCGACGAGGCGACCGCGATTCTCGCTGGGGACGGGTTGCTGACCGGAGCGTTCGCCGTGCTCAGCGATGAAGAAACTCACCCGGATGGTGACACTCGAGCCAAGCTCGTTGCAGCGCTCGCTGAGGCAGCTGGCGCTGAGGGTATGGTCGGTGGGCAGATGCTGGATCTCCTGGCCGAGGACATGGATATGTCCGAAAGCGAGATAGAACGCCTTCAGGTCCTCAAAACCGGGCGGTTGCTGGCAGTCTCCTGCCAGGTTGGTGGGATTCTCGGCCAAGCAGACACCGCCACTCTGGAAGATTTAAGAACCTACGGGTTATGCCTCGGTGCAGCCTTTCAAATCGCTGATGACCTCTTGGACCTTGAGGCAACCGCAGGCGATCTGGGTAAGGCGACGGGCAAAGACGATGCTGCAGGCAAAGCGACATTTGTTTCGCTCCATGGTCCGGAACGTGCTAGAAAACGGGCGAAAACCCTGGTTGATCAAGCAGTTGCGGCCTTGTCTCCGTTTGGTGAGTCTGCTGAACTCCTCCGCGCTGCTGCGGCATTTACTGTCAATCGACAGTCTTAAATAGAGGGACGGCGCAGAGTGGGAACGGACACAGAAACGGTTATGCCGGGACTTGAAACACCGTTGCTTGATCGCATCGCAAGCCCCAAGGACATGAAGGATCTGTCCGTTGACGAGTTAACCCAACTCGCCGACGAACTGCGGGCTGATCTTATTCACAAGGTTTCACGCACGGGCGGACACCTTGGGGCAGGACTAGGTGTGGTCGAGCTTACCGTCGCTATTCACCATGTTTTTGATACACCGGAAGACCGTTTGATCTGGGACGTTGGCCACCAATGTTACCCACACAAAATTCTTACCGGTCGTCGCGACCGCATGGCGTCAATCCGGCAAAAGGATGGGCTGTCCGGATTCACCAACCGGCCAGAGAGTGAGTTCGACCCCTTCGGTGCGGGGCATAGTTCCACGTCTATTTCAGCCGGCCTCGGCATGGCAGTGGCCCGAGATCTATCGGACGGATCAAATCAAGTCATTGCTGTGATCGGTGATGGCGCTATGAGCGCCGGTATGGCGTATGAAGCCATGAATAATGCGGGCAGCATGGATAGCCGCCTCATTGTTATTCTGAATGATAACGACATGTCGATCGCCCCAGCCGTGGGTGCGATGAGCGCGTACCTGTCGCGGCTTCTGTCATCGAAGTCCTATCTGAATCTCCGTGAAGCAATGAAACAGATTGCCTCGCATTTTCCGAAACCGTTGAAGACCGCGGCTCGTAAGGCAGAAGAGTACACACGCGGTATGGTGACAGGCGGAACGCTGTTTGAAGAGCTCGGCTTTTACTATGTCGGCCCCATTGACGGGCATAAAGTTGAGCACTTGGTGCCGGTGTTGAAAAATGTTCGTGATTCCAAGGCCAGTGGCCCGTTTCTTATTCATGCCGTCACCCAGAAGGGGAAGGGTTACGCCCCGGCAGAAGAGTCGGCGGACAAATACCACGGTGTTGCAAAATTCGATGTGGTGTCCGGCAATCAGGCTAAGTCCAAACCGAATGCTCCCAGTTATACATCGGTCTTTGCAAAGGCTTTGATTGCGGAAGCCGAGAGCGATGACAAGGTTGTAGCCATCACAGCGGCCATGCCGGGTGGCACAGGCCTGGATAAATTTGGTGAACAATTCCCCGATCGCACGTTTGATGTTGGGATCGCAGAACAGCACGCAGTCACCTTTGCCGGTGGCCTGGCAACTGAAGGCTACAAGCCGTTCGCGGCGATCTACTCAACATTCCTTCAACGGGCTTACGACCAAGTCGTACATGATATCGCGGTGCAAAATTTGCCAGTTCGTTTTGCCATAGACCGGGCAGGGTACGTTGGGGCGGATGGCTGCACACACCAAGGCGCATTCGACATCGCTTACCTTAGTTGTCTGCCCAATTTTGTTGTAATGGCTGCCGCTGATGAGGCCGAACTCGTGCATATGGTTGCGACGGCGGCCGCCCATGATGGCGGTCCGATCGCCTTTCGCTACCCACGTGGCGAAGGCGTCGGTATAGAACTCCCTGCAAAGGGCGACGTTTTGCCGATCGGCAAAGGCCGTATTGTCCGGGAAGGCACGTCTGTTGCGCTACTTAGTCTTGGGTCACGTCTGGGCGCATGCCTAGCGGCGGCGGATGATCTCGCAGCTCGTGGTCTTTCGACCACCGTTGCAGATGCACGGTTTGCTAAGCCACTCGATATAGAGCTTGTGACACAATTGGCAGATACTCATGACCTTTTGGTTACCGTTGAGGAAGGCTCTCAAGGGGGTTTTGGGGCGCAAGTGTTGCAATCGCTTGCCGCTGCGGGACGCCTAGATCAAGGGTTGGCGATTAGAACGCTAACGATGCCGGACACCTTTTTTGACCACGCCAAGCCAGATGATCAGGTCGATGCTGCCGGTCTCAATGCGACCGGAATTGTTGAGAGCGTCCTCGAGGGGCTTGACCAGGACGTATCCGAGCGTCCGGCCCGCGCCTAAAACCACCGACTATGGCTGCTAAGAAAACTCGCCTCGACCAGCTCCTGGTTGAGCGTGGGCTTGCGGAATCACGCACCCGAGCCCAAGCATTGATCATGGCTGGGGCCGTTTACTCGCAAGAAAAGCGTCTCGATAAACCCGGGCATCAGGTTGCTGTGGATATTACTCTGACGGTCCGTAGCAAGGATCACCCTTGGGTCTCTCGCGGCGGTCTTAAACTTGCTCACGGTCTGTCCCATTTTGATCTGAAGCCTAGTGATTGGATTGCAATTGACGTGGGTGCGTCGACGGGCGGCTTTACCGATGTCCTTCTGAGCAACGGCACATCGAAAGTCTTCGCCGTTGATGTTGGCTACGGGCAGCTCGACAGTAAGTTGCGCGATGATGATCGCGTGGTCGTGCTGGAGCGTACCAACGCACGTCATTTAACCACAGAGAATATCCCTGAGTCCGTCGATCTCGTAGTTTGTGATGCGAGCTTTATCGGTCTTCGCACTGTTCTTCCGGCAGCTATGGCACTTACCAAACCGGAAGCCACTTTGGTTGCGCTGATTAAACCTCAGTTTGAAGTGGGTAAAGATCGTGTTGGCAAGAAAGGTGTCGTGCGAGACCCAGATCTGCATGTTGAAGTGTGTGACACGATTTCAGCCTGGTTGGACAGTCAACCGAATTGGAACGTGCTCGGTATCGTCGAAAGTCCGATCACTGGTCCAGAAGGAAACAAGGAGTTTCTAATCGGCGCCCGGCGAATCCCATAATTATTTTGGGTTTATCTGATGATCAACGGGGGTGCGTACAATACACCGGCCTCAGGGCTGCGCGTGTAAGGTCCGATCCAGGTGTTAACCGTTTGAGAGAACGTCACAAGGCTTTGCACGGCGCTCTTGAGCCCGAACGGGAGAGAGCCGTCTTCCAGGGCGTCTAATATACTTTCAAGAGGATCTTTTTGCTTCGGATAAGTCACCAACCTCACCAGGTCGTCAGACGCAAGGCCAATCGCGACTTTCGTATGGTCAATCGCATCACTTAGCCCCCCAAGCTCATCAACTAAACCGATACGCTTGGCATCGACGCCGCTCCATACTCGGCCTTTCGCGAGCTCATGCATGTCTGCGACGGCCATATCGCGACCTGCAGCAGCCTTGGTCGTGAAGTCATCGTAAATGGCGTCGAGGGTTCGATTCATGCGTTCCAACTCGTCGTCATTGAAATCTCTCGATGGCGTGAAGATGTCTCCGTTTTCACCATAGGTCAGGGTGGACCAGTTGATATCGAGTTTCTCTAACGCATCTTCAAACACGACTTTGTTGATGATGACGCCAATGGATCCTGTGATTGTTCCAGGCTGTGCGTAAATTTTGTCTGCCGGCATGGCGATGAAATAGCCGCCGGACGCCGCCGTGTTGCCCATCGAGACAATGAAGGGTTTGCCCGTTTCTTTGGCTCGAATCACTTCACGCCAAATCGTATCTGAGGCGACGTAAGAGCCGCCGGGGCTATCAACGCGCAGCAAGATCGCGTCAACATCTTCATCTTCCGCCGCGTCGCGCACGGCCTTTGCCAACGTGTCAGCGCCGATGCCCGCATCACCCCCGAAGGGACTATCGTCCGATTTGCCGCGGCCAATCGCCCCGACAGCGTGGATTAATGCGACGCTGCGCTCAGCCGCCTTGGTTTCTTCAGGTAAGCCGTAGTTCAAGTAACGGCGTACAGATACGCGTTTTCCATCTTTGACCGCATCGTCCACGCGCGTATTGAATTCGTCTCGATAGGCGAGGTGATCAACCAACTTTCCGTCCATGGCTTCTTGAGCCAGCAATGGGCCCTCTGCCATTAATTTCTGAACATCATCCGTGGTAATCCCTCGAGCCTTGGCAATGCCATCGACAAGCTGTTCGAAGATCGAGCCAAATAGCGCATCAAGGGCTTCCTTGTTGGGCTCTGACATTTCCGTATTGGTTAAGTTCTCGGCGGCGGATTTATACTCGTAGCGCTGCAGTGCGTTGGCCCGAATGCCCACTTTATCGAGGAACCCTTTGAGAAAAGCCTGCTCAATTGCCAGGCCGGTCAAGCCGACGCCACCCGACGGTTGAAGCCAGATTTCTTCGAAGGCGGTGGCAAGATAATAGGCTGTTGTGGCATTGCCCAACTCACCCAGAGTGTCCGTATACAAGAGCGCTGGCTTGCCACTTTCTCTAAAGGTGGCAACGGCGTCACGAATTTCCTGAACTTGGGCGAGGCCAAGGCTTTGTCCGCTTATATTAGCAATCACCGCGCGGACCCTGTCATCGTTGCCAGCGCGCCGAAGGGCGATGACCGCATCTTGTAAGGACGTTCGGTTAGGTACGCCGAAGGATGTAAAATTTGGTCCGCTGCGGCCTTCCGAGAAGCCAGCATCGAGGTTCAAGGACAAAATCATGCTTTCCGGTGGTTTGGCGGCTTGTTTCGATAGGCCATCCGCATTCATCAGAAAGTATGTAAAAAGGCCGCTTAGGACGAGCACCGAAAGCCCAAGGCTTGC
>WLXB01000072.1 GCA_012103295.1 Alphaproteobacteria bacterium
GGGGAGAGTTTTTCTGCTGCACCTACGCCGACTACGGACCCTGAAGGATAAGAAATTCTAGTTTGAGTCGTTAGTTGCGATCGACGTCTATACGTTTCTCTACTTCATCAAGTAACGTGACTGGATGTATGGGTTTCTGTAAAAGGCTCATGCGTCCAGATAGGAAGTCCGGGTCGTCTTCAACGAGCCCGCCAACAATTTCCGGCTGACCAGTCACGAGAATTATAGGCAACGTACTGTCGTGTTCGGTAAGAACCTGGCGTAATTCGAGCCCACCTACTGACGGCATCATGATGTCAATAACGGCAAGGTTAACGTCAGACTGCGCAATGATATCCAAGGCCTTTTCACCATCTTCAGCTTCCAGAACGGCATAGCCACGCTCTCTCAAAACGTAGCTCAGCGAGTCGCGGACCATGGTATTGTCGTCCGCGATAAGAACAGTGCCAAGCATAAGGACCTCCTTGAGCAGGCGTGTCTCGCCCGCTAACATTCTCAATTACTATGTTACCGCATCTGTCTCTAAACTGAAGATTATTGGGTATTTAGGGCTTTAAACGGTATTTTTGGACCAGGTCGCCAATAACATCATGTCATCTCGATAGCCCTCGAAATAAGATAAGCATTGTAATTCACAGCCCAAGCGATCAGGTATTACGCCTTATGGAAACAGTACTGATTATTCTTCTGGCAGTATCGTTATTGGCTGTGCTCGGTGTCCTCGTAACCGGACTGTTTGCTTTTGTTAAAGGTGGTGATTTTCACCAGAAGTACGGCAATAGACTCATGCAGTGGCGTGTTACGACACAGGCCATAGCCGTTTTTCTCGTGTTGCTCTTAGTGGTAACGAGAGCGGCTGGAGACTAGTTCACCAAAAAAATTTCGGTCGTCTACAAAAATGCGACGAACATTCTCGCCGCAGTTAGAAAAAGAAACCCAGAAAATAAAAGCCTCAAAGTTTGTGGCTTGAGTGCATGTGCTACGCGACTCCCAAGGGGGGCGGCGAGAACGGTCGTAGCAGTGATAATGATAAATCCTAAAATGTTGACGTATCCAAGAGAGGCGTACGGCCGGTGTACGGCATCCCAGCCACCAATAACGTAGCCAAAAGTCGCTGGAATGGCGATGATCAAACCAAACCCAGCGGATGTTGCCACGGCTCGATGCATTGGGTAGCGCGCTGCGTTAAGAAAGGGCACAGATAGTGTTCCGCCACCGATGCCCATCATTGAAGAAAGTGCGCCGATTAAACCCGGAACCCAAGATGCTTTGATTTTGTAAAACCACAGGTGCGTATAATCGCTTTTGGTTTGCTCATCTGCATCAGAACGGTCTCGGACAATCAGATCCACTGCTACGGCGAGCGCGACAACAGCAAAAACTAGCGCGAGACCTAGTCCGCTTAGCCTGGTCGTTGCAAGCCACGTCCCTGCGCCAACTCCGACAATAATGCCGGGCAGCCATTTTCTGAAAAGGAACCAATCGACAGCACCTCTCCTATGATGGGCGATAACGGACGTGATCGAAGTTGGAATAATGGTGGCCATCGATGTGCCAATCGCCATATGAAGGCGCACCTCCATATCCACACCGGCGGCTCCTAGTACAGTAAATAGCACGGGAACAATAACAATGCCGCCGCCGACGCCTAGCAAGCCAGCGAGGAACCCCGCTACTGCCCCGGTCGTCAATAGACCTATTATAAGAGGGAGTTCAGATATAATAAGGTCGGCCAATGTGAATGGCCTATCGATCTAATTAAATGATGGCCGTTCGGGCCTATAGGTCACTTTTTGAGCTGCCTCAAAGGATGTGATCTGCTCCATCAAATCCTTCTTACGATTCCGTGCGGCTGCTATTTGTGAGGGTGTAATTGGCGTCGAATTAATAGAATCATCGTCAATCATGGTTTGTACGCGATGAAGGAATTCAGCCATCGTTAATGCCTCCAGAATGTCAGCGGACAGTCCGAGAAAGTAACTCAATCGAATAGGCTTTTTGGGAGTGGGGTGATAAACCGAAATCGCAAATGAACCCGTTTTTCCACCTTTTCTCTCGAGTACTGCGGCACGGTGATAAGCTGCAAAAGCAGTGAATACGAATGCGGTCTGGCTATCGTGTTCAACCACTAGATCGTCAAGTGCGCCGATAACGTTACTTGAGGCTTCCATAATTATTGAATCGCTGACGTCGCCTCCACCGGCTAGACTCTCGATTTCGTGTATGACTTCCATTCCATCTTCACCGGTAGAAAAGATCTCTTCCCCGTCGAGATGAATTGATACCCAAGTTGCAGGGTTATACGTGGACTCGTAGGTAGACAGGCGACGTACCCAAAGACTTTCCCAATCTATATCCTTAGCGTCATGGACCATCCCGGGGTCTCGACGAAATTGGTCAACAACGAATCCTGTGAGGCGGAGGGTAGACGCCATGTTTTGGCCGCGAATAACACAATTGAACGTGTGGTCGGCGAGCTTGAGCGGAACCGTCAGTCGATTTGACCGGATTTCCAGCACCTGTTCTTCGCCCTCGCTGTCACCAAGTTCTGCGAAGCGGTGAACCGTGGATTTCTCCCGGTAAAGTGTGAGGTTGTCGAATTCTGGCATCGTATAATGCGGCCGGCCGCCTCAGGAAGTTGCTGACAATTTAATGGTCTGGGCGACCAACCCATATTCTAATTCGGTCCACCAAAAACAACAAGGATTGTATGGGGTCGCTATTGCCGACGTGGCATTGGGGTCTATCTAAGATATTCATTTATTACAATGGGTTAGGTCTACATAGCAGATGTAGAAATTCGTCTATTCCGCACTTAGTCGCTGAAAAGTTAACGCTTTACGTGCATCTCCTGAAAACTCTGAAAGAGTCTCTAGAAACACCCGCAGGTCGTCTTTTAGCTTTGCAAAACTTGGTCGGCGACTGAGGGACATTTCATCAACATAGAGCGCGCGATTTATCTCTATTTGTAGCGCATGGACACCGGTTTCCGGCTCACCGTAACTCTGTGTGGTGAAACCGCCGGCGTAAGGATTATTCCGGATAATTGAGTACCCTAAACTGCTCAGAATGCGTTCAGTTTCTTCAGTGATGAGTGAGGAGCAAGACAAACCATTCCGATCGCCCAGTACAACGTCGACGCTATCACCAGCGATTCCTTTCCCCGTAGGAAGGCCAGCTGAAGGCATGGAGTGACAATCAATGAGCACGCAGTAGCCGAACTGGTCCCTGGCGGCGTTGACAAGCCGTCTCAGAGTTTGGTGATAGGGCTTGTATAGACGGTTTATTCGAGCCTCTACTTCGGTCCACGTAAGTTTTCGGGCATATATTTCTTTTTGATTCGCGACTATTCGCGCGACAGTGCCAAGTCCGGCAGCAACTCGAGGAGATGCTGAATTGATAAAATCTGGCAGGGGGTCTGTGAACATTTCCGGGTCAAGCTCGTAGGGCTCTCTATTTAGGTCCAAATAGGCTCTGGGATAGAGCGCTCGGATCATCGGAACACCGGCAAACTTTGCAGACGAAAAAAGTTCGTCGACATAGCAGTCCTCTGATCGTCGCAGAGCTGTTTTGCTGAGGCTGCTGGCTTCAATGAGGTCTATTGGATAATGACTACCGGAATGAGGTGACGAGAGCACCAATGGTGTCAGCGGGCCATCCGGTGCGATGACCTCAAATGGATTAGATAAATCTGCCAGATTGCTCATTCTAACTCGCTTAACCGGCTTTGCCTTAGTTCGGGCCAGCCTTCGTATCTGATCCTCAAGCATACCCCAATAAGAGTGTTCTGAAACACTTGCAATAATATGGCTGTCCACCTAAAAGAAGTGCCCGTTTGCCCAGGGTTCAGTCAAAGGGTAATACGCTGGTATGGACGCGTAGCTCAGCGGGAGAGCACCTCGTTGACATCGAGGGGGTCACTGGTTCAATCCCAGTCGTGTCCACCATTCCCTAACCCATTGATATTATTTACAGAAAGCGCCCATTCGGGCGCTGCAATTTCTTTGCAATTCTGGTCAGAAAAAGTTTCTAGCAATCACTTGGCAATCACATAGAAACGGTCGATGAATCATCTATAGAATCAGCCAAATGAGTCGCTCTATCTTTGCCAGTGACAGTAGTGCCAAAAGGTGACAGGAGCCGTGGCTAATTTTGCTAATCTGCTAAACATGTGTGTAGAAGTTTTGTTCCTTGTGCAGATGTTGAGTAGGGCAGGTATTTGTCTTCTAAAAAGCAAAATGGCTCAAAGATAGATAGGTCTGCGGATCAAGCCAAAGCACTGTTCCAGGATGCGCTTAAGCATCAGCAGGTTGGTGACTTGCAGGCCGCGATTGAGGGCTACAACAAAGCACTGCGTATCGACCCTTCTGCACCAGATGCGCTGAACAATTTAGGCGTTGCCCTTAGGGCAAATGGTCAAAGAGAAGCGGCGGTGGTCGCCTACGAACGATTGCTTTCTTTTCATCCCACTAAAGCCAGTACTCTCGTAAATCTCGGAAACGTTCTGCGTGAGTTAGGACGGTTCGATGACTGCACTTCTGCCTTTCTAAAAGCCCTAGCTCTGGAACCGAAGGCGAGGGGGGCTCTGTATGGACTTGGGCTAGTTTCCCGAGACTGTAATCAGCTGGAAGAGAGCCTGTCTTACTTCGAGAGAGCGCTAGAAGACTTTCCCGACGACCCAGACCTCAATTGGGATCGCGCTCAGACGCTTCTTAGGATGGGGGACTACGAGAGTGGCTTTGAAGCCTATGAATGGCGATGGAAGCTAGAGCGAAGCGCACCCCGGAAATTCGACAAACCAGAGTGGGATGGGTCAGCCTTAAACGGACGAACACTATTTCTATACGGAGAGCAAGGATTCGGAGATGCGATCCAGTTTGCCCGGTTCATTCCTGAACTTGCGAAGGCTCATAGTACGGAAGTCATTCTTGAGGTGCGACCCGAACTAGTGCGCCTGTTGGAAGGCCAGTTATCGGGAATAAAGCAGGTGGTGGCTAGAGGTGATGATCTTCCAGAATATGACTGTCACCTCCCTTTGATGTCTGTACCTCGGATTCTTAAGGCTGCTTTGGATGACGTACCCAACGAGCCCTATCTAAAGCCAAAATCTGGACTCGTATCGATACAGTCCGCTCCTGAAGGTGCCCTCAACATTGGACTAGCTTGGGCGGGAAGTCCTACACAAGCGAATGACCGTAATCGTACGTTTGCGCTAAACGACTTGTTGCCATTATTGCAATTGCCGCAATGCAAATTCTACAGTCTTCAGAAGGGAGATGCAGCTGCTGAGATTGATTCTCTCGGAATAAGCCACGCTATTAGTCCCGTTGGTCCGATACTAAGGGATTTTGCGGATACTTCAGCAGTAATAGAAAAGCTGGATCTGGTTATTACCGCTGATACCTCAGTGGCCCACTTGACGGGGGCGATGGGTAAGCCGGTTTGGATCGCACTGTCTGTGTTTCATGATTGGCGATATGACGCCGAGGGTAGTATTTCGGGATGGTATCCGCAGGCTAAGGTATTTAGGCAGGAGACGGCGGGTGATTGGACTAGAACATTTCATTCTATGGCGACGAATCTTGCTAGCTGGCCCAGCAAATGAAGCGGAAGGCCCTACTTCAAAGAGTTTTTAACTTGCAAGGATGATGTATTAGGTTTTTCATAGCAATATGGAGAAGCGTTACAGAGTGGGATCATTGCTACAGTCCATGTTGTTTGGATTGTCGTGTGTAACATTAGTTTGCTTGACGGCATTCCCTATAACGTTGGTTCTGGATGTTGGGAGAGACTCCCTGTTCCATACACAGACTATCTTTGTATTTTATTTGCCAGCAATAGTGTGTGGATTTGCCGTTTGGCGAAAGTGTGGAGCACAGGTCGCTAGAGGTAGTATTAAAGATCTTATTTCAGCGGGAGTGGTTTTAGGGACATCCTACGGGTGTTTGGTAGGTGCTGCTTTTCTGCTCGCGCTCGATGTGGCCTTTAACTTTAGCAGTATTTTTTCCGCTTTAGCCCAGGGGGCCGTCATTGGAGCAATCCTTGGCGCCTTTATATGTTCACCTATTTTCATGGCGGCATTGTTTGCTGCTAAGAATGTTTGGGTAGAACAAGCTTAGTTTCTTATCTCAAGAGCTTCGAAAGCAAGTCTCTAGACTAGCATGGTTATTTCCCCTTGCGCGTGCATCAATCTCTGATAGCATTTAGAAAAAATGCATGCCCCGGGTTCATGAGAGCAGTGACGGCATGTGAATAATTGGAACGCCAGCGGTAAGTAATTTGCGCCATCGGTCTATAGAATAGGCCGGTCGGTAGCCGACACACATGGGTCGTCAGCCTTGCGCTGATGTTTGTTCAGATTGTGTGTGAAGGCTATTGTTCGATGACAATTTTCCAAGACTCAGCGCTAGTGCGGGATGCAAGCCTGCTGACGGTTTTTGCTAAGCCCGGCAACCTTCCCACGGGCGATCTCGAAGTAGATCTTTTGAGTGAAGGATGGACTTTACTAGACCAAGATGACTTCACAGACTTAGCGCCAACATTCTTTAACAACGGATACTTCGAAAACGATGGACCGCTAGCCTCAGCAGCTGAAGCTTTCGCTGCCGTTAAGGGCTCGACACTTGTTCTGTCTTTTCGCATGGCTGATAGCCCAACAGATGTATATAACGCCGCCGAAGACCAGGAAGCATACTACGATTTACTCAGACCTTTTATTGGAGAGGTTTCTGACTATGCAACTGACCCAGCAAATGGCATTACGCATGTTCTGATTACCGGCGGTAGCGCCGGTGCAATGGCCGCTGAATACCTACTCAGTGAAGAAGAGGAGGCGGCACCCCAAGACCGACTTTTTGTGGGTCAGAATGGTCTGCAAGTAGACGTAATAACCTTTGCATCCCCCGGACTTGAGAACCAGGATTCACTTACAAGTGCTGAAGTCTCAGCTTTACCAAACACTACATTTTTGGCCATCGGGCACTCTGGTGACACGATATGGACGAAAGACGCTAGCGGTCTTGGCGGTCACACGCAGACAGAGCCATCAATTACCATAGACCTACCGAGCGCTACCGATGGTGGCCTCGCCCCCCTCGAACATCGGATTTTATATCACGAAAACAACATCCAAACTCTTACCAATTCGCCCCTTTTTGACGCGGTAAACGCGACAGGCTTAGATCCCACAACCGATGCGGCTGCTGGGGATGAATTGGATATTACGATTGGAAATGATTGGAGCACACTAACGGACACTCCAATCAACGATACCGTCGACGTCATCGATTTATCAGCTAGCTCCAATAACAAATTTGTTGTCACGCTTGACGGTGACGACACGATTACCGGTAGCGCACAGATCGATTATGTCGATGCAGGTGCAGGAGACGACACGCTTGTTGGTGGCCAGGGCGATGACAGCTTTCTTGGTGGCGATGGCTTAGACACCATCGATTACTCTCAGGACGGCGGTGCTGGCAGTGTAACGGTTACCATTACTAGTTTTGATGCTGACGGTATCGGCGGCACGGCTGTGGATAGCCACGGTGACACGGACTCTTTTGCATCAATCGATAGTATCAACGGTACAGATGGCGATGACCATTTCACCTTGCTCAACGGCGATTACACAATTGAAGGTGGGGCAGGTAGCGATACTGTCGACCTGGGAAGTCTATCATGGACCGGAAACCCAATACTGAATGTTCAAATAGTGCCCGGTACCGCCGATTACGCCATTACGACGACAGGTGGTGTGGTGGTTCTACGTGATATTGAACATCTCATTGGTACGAGTGGTGAGGACGCCATTACTGGCACTGAAGGTGATGACGTTATTTCTGGCGGAGATGGCCGAGATTGGATAGGCGGAAATGGCGGTTACGACATTATTCATGGTGACGGAGGTCCGGATATAATCACCGGAGAAGGTGAGCTGTATGGTGATGCCGGTGACGACCAGATAACAGGCGCGGGTACGCTCTATGGAGGAGTTGGGAACGACTATCTACAGTCGAATGCAAGTATCGCTGGCATCGTTATGTATGGTGATGAAGGTGATGACACACTCATTGCGGGGAGTGGCCCAGATACCTTGTATGGCGGTGAAGGAAACGATGAACTGTACGTGGGCGGAAACGGTGGAGTCCAATATGCGTACGGTGGAGCGGGAAATGATTTTATACAGCTGCCGAGTGGAGGGCAGAATCCTCAGACTCTGCTTCAACAAGACCCTGATATTTATATTTCTTCCAATACTCATTTTGTTTTCGGGGAAGAGGGGGATGATGACTACAGCGTCGTATGGGCCAACTCGACTCCTGGCACATATGATGAGCCCGACGCGGTACATCAACACCACGTTATCGAAGAAACAGACGGAATGGATTCCCTTACTATCCGAGGGCATAACTTCTCGAACACCTACACTCTCGCCGAACTTCAAGCGATCGTGAAATTAGAGAAGGTTGGTCAAGATCTTGTTGTTTCTTTTACCGAGTCACAGTCCACTATCACGATTAAAGGTCAATATTCTGGAGATCCAGACAAACAAGTTGAAACGATTGTATTGAGCCCAGATGTTGGTTCTGGCCTAGTTATCAACCTTACTGGAGAACCCCCGGTTCCAGTGGATGATGAGTTAGAAACAAACGAGAATACGCCTATTGTATTCTTTAGCTCATCATTGACCACTAATGACACTGACCCAGACGGAAGCGCCCTAACGGTCATTGGGGTAAGTAATTTTGAGGGTGGAACCGCTACATTAAGGCCAAACGGTGACATTGAGTTTGTTCCTGATACAGACTTTAGCGGACTAGCTTCATTCGACTACACGGTAAAAGACGCTGACAACATGAGTGCTGTTGCAACAGTGACCGTAAATGTAATCGATGCCGGTGACCCCCCGTTGCAAACGATGACAACGTATCAACTCTCGAAGATCAGGTTTTGGTTATTGCCGGAAGTTCCCTTTTGGGTAACGACACCGACCCTGAAGGGTTGCCCCTCAATATTCAATCTGTTGATACCGTAAGCCAGCAAGGTGGAATGGTTGCCTTTGATTCGCAGACAGGAGAGGTAACCTATACCCCCGCTGCACATTTCAATGGGGCGGACAGTTTTACCTATACAATCGAAGATGACATAGGGAACACAGCGGTCGGTACAGTCAATGTCACGGTAGATCCTGTAAACGACCTGCCAGAACCTGTTTCGGATACAATTGTTGGTCAGGTAGGCGTAACAATCACGATCACGACCATTGACTTACTTGCTAATGACATTGATCCAGACGGTGAAACTCTAACCCTAACCTCTGTACAGGATGGGAATGGAGGAACTGCCTCCATTGATGGCAATGGAGATGTTGTCTACACACCTGATGTCAACTCTCCAAGCATTGGCACTTTCACATATACCGTGACAAACACGAGCAACGAGGTGTCTACATCCACTGTTTATGTGACGAGTAGCGTAAATACTGTAGTCAACGAGGGAACAAGCGCTGATGACACGATAAATGGTGGTGTAAGTAGCGATTTCTTGAGTGGTCAAGAAGGGGCGGACATCATCATTGCCTCCAGTGGTGACGACATCCTTGTCGGAGGTATGGGTGTCGACGTTTTAGATGGCGATTCAGGCGATGATACCTATCGTTTTAACCTAGGAGACGGGCAAGATACGATCAATGAAGATACTGGCACCGATGTCATTGAGTTGGGGCCAGGCATTACAGAGACCGATCTCGTTTTCTCAAAGACCAGCACACATTTAATTGTCAGCATTACTGGGACATCGGATTCTATCCAAATCACGAAGCAGTACCACGCTGATACAAAGTTCCATGTTGAGATCTTAAAGCTGGATGACGGAACTGAGATTGATCTCACGGGCCCGCTGCCTCTGACGGGGACCAACGGTAATGTAACGCTTTACGGAAATGCGGGAGATGACACTCTTATCTCCGCGGATGGAATTAAGATCTATCGAGGAGAAAAGGGTGATGACACTTACGATTACACCTTTGGTGCGGCCAACGATACACTCGTAGAGAACACAGGCGATGACACTCTGAGCTTTGGCTCTGGGGTTTCGCCCGACGACGTACAGATCGTCCAAACCAACAACCATCTTGATATTACGCTTAAATCCACAGGCGTGCGTCTTCGGATCAATAACCAGTTCAACGCCAACAATAAATACTGGGTAGAGACTCTTGTCTTCGCCGATGGGACGTTGTGGGATCTTGTGAATGGGGTTCAGGCAGGTACCACGGGTGATGATACCCTAACAGCCGATGCGGCCGGAGAAGTTGTCTTCGCTAATGGTGGCAACGATGTTCTGACCTCCGGTGCGGGCAATGATGAATTGCACGGTGGTGATGGAGACGATGAGTACCAGTTCGGAGCCAGCCAAGGGGATGACCTAGTCCGTGATTCCGGTGGTGTCGATAAGATAGTTCTGGCTGCAGGCATAGGTCTTGCAGACATCTCGATGGCCCAGGTTGGTGACAATCTTGTCGTTACCCTTAACACCGGCGAAACTCTGACCGTTCATGAGCATTATTTAGGGGCCAAGTCTGTCGAAACCCTCGTCTTTGCTGACGGAATGACTCTCGACCTCACCAAGAACAATGTGATCGGCACCGCAAGCGCTGAAACCCTCAATGGCTCAGCTTCCGAAGACGTCATGTATGGCTTTGCGGGTGACGACACTCTAACAGCGGGTGACGGGGCGGACTGGCTCGATGGCGGGGCTGGTAATGATCAGCTGGACGGCGGTGGAGGCAATGACACCTACTTCATCGCGAGCGGTGAGGGGAATGACACTATCATTGATAGCGGTGGTGCAGATCTCATCCAGCTTGGGCCGGGTATCGCCTTAGCTGACATTAGTGCGGCTCAAGTTGGTGATGATTTGGTCCTTACGGTTACCGCGACCAGCCAGACCATCACTATTGTGAACCATTACCACGCTACTCTTGGACCTGCTGAGCGCGTTGAGAGTCTCAGGTTCGATGATGGTGTTCAGGTTGACCTCACGGTCCCGGCTAACGAGATCGGCAATAGCACGACAATAACGGGTGGGTCCGGTGACGACACATTCACCTACACCATTGGTGATGGCAGCTTCACGATCGAAGACGCTGGTGGTGCAGATAAAATCACATTAGATGGCACGCTCACAGATGATGACTTCTCAGTCTCTAAGAGTGGCAACAATCTGCTTATCACCATTGCGACAACTGGTGATGTGATTACCGTTACGGATCACTTCAACGCAGGCACGGGTTCCACTCATAAGATTGAGACACTGGAGATAAGTGGTGGGTCAGTATTCGACATTACTCCAGACATTCTTGAGGGTACTGCCGGTGATGACACGCTCACGGGTACCGGCTCAGAACAGAACATCTTTGGCTTAGATGGGAACGATGTACTTACAGGCCAGAACAGTGTCGCTGACTGGATTATTGGCGGCGCAGGCGATGACAACATTGATGCCAAGTCAGGCAATGATCTCCTCTATGGGAATGCTGGCGATGATACGCTGACCGGCGGTGGAGGTCACGATTACTCTTATGGCGGTGCCGGTGAAGACCTCATCAAGTCCGGCGGTGGCAATGACTATGCCTATGGTGGAGCTGATGACGATGACATCCGTGCCGGGGGTGGTCATGACTTTGTCTATGGAGAAGACGGCGACGATAACCTCAGGGGTGACGGGGGTAACGATCAGTTGTTTGGTGGAGATGGAGCTGACTTCCTAGATCCAGGAAAGGGCACCGATACCATCACTGGTGGGGCCGGAATCGATACTTACAACTTCGATAAAGAAGACGAGTTCGACGGTGATGTCATTACTGACTTCGTTGCCGGAGTAGGGGGCGAAGCTCTAGACCTTGCCGGTCTTTTCAATGCCATTGGGTACTCTGGAACTACTCCAGTCGCCGATGGCTACATCGCCTTCGAGCAGTCTGGCTCTGACACGTTGGTAAAGCTGGATCCCGACGGCGGTGGCGATGGGTACACCTCAACGCTGACACTGCAAAACGTCACAGCAGCGAACATCGTTGACGAGAATATTATCTCTTAAGTACCTAACGAAGGAATTTCCATTATTAAGGGGCTTTTAGTTATGCGTTCATTGCTTATCGCAATTGTTCCAATTTCATACTTACTCTCTTCTGAAGCCGGGGCTCAATCCTTTGGTGGGCATTGGGTAAATCAGGCACGTGAAGATACGCTATATTCAGGTGATGTGTCCGCCCACGTTAGAGTTTGCGTAGCGTACATAGATGACAATACTGGGAACAAGTATGTTCGTGTCCAAGGAGCTGGAAGTCCGAGTTACGCTCAACAGGGCGAATGCGTTGATGCTCGCTCAACCAGAATTTTAGTTAGAAATGTCGAGTGTTCCACTAGCACCTGCACGCTCGACAACGCCGTGACCTCAGTAGGTACATATACAGTAATTAACGACTAAGCGTGGACGGCATTCGATGAGCGGTGATGAAGTCCATGAAGACAAGTTCAGATCAAAAGTTGATAGCACCTTTCAGAACGACAGGCCGTTAGTTCGTCTTTTGATTTTCTCTGGTGCAGCAGCCGTGACCGCCATGGGAGGGTTTGCATCAGCGCCTGAGGAAGAGGAACTGACAAGGTCATTTAGCCTTGTGGTGTTCATCTTTCTACTAGCGGTCCTGTTCTCCTTTATTGGGGTGATGGTGCACGCCTATGTCATATCGGAAGAAGAAGATGGCAATGTGGCTGGCGCGGACTTTGCTCGCAGTTGGTTCGCTACGCCAGCTATACTCGGTGCTGTGACATTGAATGTTTATGGTATTTTATACGCAGCCCTAATTTTCGGGCGCCTTGCGTTTTAGTAATTCACCCTAGTAGCTATTGCAATTAATAGATTTCTGAGGTGAAGGAGAATAGGTAAACTAATCCGTAAAGTAGCGACTGGCTGGATGAAATCCACAGCCATGAAATTAGGGCGGGTTCGCCGAATATTTTGGCCATGTCGTAGCCTATTCGTTAATGTGTAAATATGCCAAAAAAGAAAAACACTCTAATCACTCCTGAATACCGCGCGCTTAATTCGAAGCTCCATGAGAACGAACGGTACGGCACGTCTGGTGCGAAGTACGTTAAAGACGTGATTATGATTGCCGAGGCGAATGGCTACAAAACCGTTCTTGATTACGGTTGTGGCAAGGGCGAATTTAAAGCTGGATTGGAATACCTGCAAAACCCGCTTGTAGTCCATGAATACGATCCGGCCATACCGGGAAAAGATAAAGAACCGCCGCGCCGAGATATGGTCTTGTGCTCAGATGTGCTTGAACACGTCGAGCCTGAGCTACTCGACAACGTAATCGCTCATATCGCCACCAAAGGGGAAGTCGCCTACTTCATTATCGCAATGACACTCGCAGAAAAAAACTTGCCGGATGGGCGCAACGCCCACTTGACTGTTGAACAGGCCCCGTGGTGGTTAAAGAAGCTTGAAAAGCAATTCAATATAATGCACTGGCAGGTAACCGAATTTATAATCGCGGTTGTTGCGGAAACAAAACCGAGGGCGCAGAGAAGGATTGGCTGAGTAAGTCATATTGCCACAACGTGACCTGCTACAAAGGCCGAGACGAACTTGAAGTGGCCTTTTTCTTGAGGGTTGGACGTATCTAGATTGTCTTGAAACTCCAGAGGCCTCAATTCAGTTAACCTGGGTAAGCAACCAATTCGAGCGACAAACGTTCTTGTATAGCTGGGCTCATCCCGCCTGGCAGCGACACACAGGGAACGCCTCGGTTGTCCATTACCGGGGCGTTTCTCGTGTTGCGCTTCGTCTACTGGCAGAGCTGTCGGCTAGCCGCTCGAATGCAAGGTGTAGACAGTCAGCCCCTCACACAGGAGGGCTAGACATGGCGTCCGAGACATTTGACTTAACGGGAGAATCTGCAGCGTGGAAGCTTAGGAGACAGCTCTCCCATGAAGGGAGAACGCGTTACAAGGAGAGACAAAACAATCCCCATCCAGATCGCGAGTTTCTGCTTAGGGCGAAGCCGAAGCCTCAGTTTGAGCCAGAGCGTTGGGACTGTCCTCGAGAAGAAATAACTCTAAGAAAGGCTGCCGAGAGGTTTGCTGAGAAAGTCATTAGGCCAAGCAGAACAGATAAGAACTACGCTTATCAAAAACGACAGTTGTTTTACGTGGTTGGTCAGTGGGATGAAGACACTCTTATAAGTGATATTACAGCTGCAGACTTAGCGGCATTTCGTGACTCTCTGTTTTCACAGGGGCTGACCGCCAGTACTGGAAACTCTTATGTGGACGAGATACAGCGGCTCTTGACGGCTTGTGTCGAGCTGTGGGGCGTCCTCGATTCCGCTCCCAGAATAAAACGCCTTCCTGCTGAGCGAAAACAAACCCGAATTATTTCTTATGAAGAAGAAGTGCGTTTGTTAAAAGCCAGCCCGCGGCGTTTAAGACGGTTGCTTATATTTTTGCTTGGAACGGGTGTGAGGAAGACCGACGCCATTAACCTAACTTGGGATCAGGTCATCTTTAAGAAACCAGGCGAAAATCGAGGTCGGCTGAGAATATGGGCGTCTAAGACTCGATGGGAGTACATAGTACCCTTAGCGACTCACGTCGAAAATATGCTTAGAGACATGAAAGCTGAGCTTCCTGAAGACATGGATAGTGTTTTCACGTTTATCCCGAAGCGCGACGTTTATCACTACAAAGGAGGCTTGATACAAAAACGAGGAATCGCTACGCCGTATAAATGCAAGAACGCTGACTTCCAAATCGCCCGAGGAATAGCAGGATTAAAGGATGTAACGATCCGATCTTGCAGACACACCTTTGCATCAAGACTGATCGAAAAGAATGTACCTGTTTATGACGTAGCTAGGCTATTGGGCCACCAGGGACTAAGTACGGTTATGCGTTATGCCCACGCCAGTGCAGAGCACTTTGACCCTGTTATTTCAATTCTAGATCGCCCCCTAATCCCAGGTGTATACGACGGAGATCCGCAGTCGAGGTACGAGGGGATGCTTTAGCCCGTTTTAGAACTCATACCCAGTCACTATTTATTGCGGTCTTTATGAGCCTGTACCATCCGATCTGAAACGTCTTGGGGATAGCAAAGCGGGCTAGCTCCACCTGGCCTAATGTATGCACTGCGTTTTCCACAGCGGCTACCGTTGGACGCCCTGTTGTAAGGGCACGGGCAGTTGCCTGAGTAGCGACTAATAGATTGTTGTATGAGCTGTTGGCGGATTTGGTCGTCAGACAATTCGCCAGCCTGTGTTAACTGCTCCGGCGGTAACGGAGTGCTAGCTATTGTAGGAGTTAGAAATTGAAATGAGAGAGCTGCTGTAAATAGTATCGCAGCAGCTCTAGCACACCTCATCTCAACCATTTCCCACACGCGGACCATCAACCGAGCGGGCACCTGGACCCATCTTTAGTAGGTCTTGCACAATCTTAATTGCGACTTTGCTACCCCCAGCGACTATCGCGCCTGTAATCACAACACCAATGGTCGTGACAGCTCGTGGGTCCATAACTGAAGCAATGATGTCGAAGTTGTAGAACCAGCATATGAACACAGAAACTAGGAACGAAATCAGTGTCCCTGATAGGAGAGTGGGAAATTTCTTTTTCAGCCAAATAAACCAAGACCATTCGAAGATTAGCGCCAGGCCACGTTCGATTAAGAAAGCCAGCGTGATAAGCTTAACCAGATCAGCACCCATAATTGCGAACAGCGCTTCAAAATCTAAAGTTTCCATGATTATCTCCCCTGATCCCAAAGTTCCTCGGCGACTTGATCTTCAACAAAGGCTTCGTCGTCATCGGGTAGAATTGTGAGGAAGTCCAAGCCTGTAAGGCCTTCAATTTCATCCACAGAGACCAAGTATTGGGTGTGATTGTAGGGTTTCCGACCGTACCCATCATCATCCTGAGGATAGATAAATGCGAGGACATCAGGCTGTAGTTCATTGTCACTCTCTTTGATTACGATCTTGAATAAGGCATCGGGAACGGCGGCCTGTATCTCATTCTTTGATGGTTCTCCTATCCAATCCCTGGGACGGCCGTTCAGCATGATAGGTCCATCTACAATCCATACGGTGCCGTATTTATCCGCCCAGTTTGCAGTCTTGATTTCGAGATCTAGCCATATGCCTTTATTGAAATTATTGCGCTGAGGTACAGCATTCATCATCGTATGCGTATTCCAATCCGCCTCAGCACCTAAGCGCCAGGCATGCTGTTTCATGGCGAGGTGGCCACGTACATACCAGTCGGGGTTAGCTTGCCTAAATGCACGGGAATAGGCGTAGGTGGCGTCAGTTGGCATTAGCCCCCAGTCCACCAGGTGTTGATCGTGTATCCAAGGAGATGGGCGGTCCGGCCCCTTTGGCTGCCGCCCTCGGTACTCTTTTATTTCATATGCTACGAAGTCCGGAATACCCCAGGGCTCAGAGACGCCATTTCCATCCGAGTCAAAGCTAGATAGGTATGCTCGAAATGCAAAAACAATGTCTTTCGGCAACGTCACATACTTGTCGTGATTGTAGTCTGGCGAAAGGTTTATTGGCTTTAGGCTAGCCGCTGATGACAGGTTGGGGGCAAGCAATAAGATGGTTAAGACCAGAACGCGCATTTTCAGCTCCTATAAAAAGACGAAATATTGGCGGAGTAAGTCATTCTTCTATGGCGTCGGCACTTTCGTAAATTCGACATCAGTTGCCGTGATGCCTCTACTTGAAAGTTTTCCAACCAAAGTATTGTCGACGACCCGAAGAACGAAATTGTCTTCGTGGTATTGGTCTTGTTGCCTAGGATCGACTAATTCGCCATTCATGGTGATTTGATCCTCATCGATCTCGATGTGCATCTTTTGAACGAATTGAGTGCTGGAGGAACTTGGTCGTACAGTTAAATATGCTTCAAGAGGCGAATCTGGCGCTACTTCCCTAATGTCCAGCTCCCCCCAATACCTGTTGCCATTAATTCTCCATCTAGATATACCTTTCTTCTAACTATAAAAAACTCAATATCAATATTATCAATCGGAGTACCAAATTGATCTGAAAAATATTTTTTATAAGCAACTAATTGAGCTGCTTTTAACTTGTCTGCTTTTTGCCATTTATTCCAACCCATTCTACTAGTTTTAATATCTAGTATCTTTATTTTATTTTGAACGGTATCTCTTACTACTATATCTATAAAGCCATACCAATATACATTTTTATTAACTGCTGAAGCTGGAACTCCTAACTCTACTTCTATGCCAACTAATTCCATATTCTTAGTAGAAAAATATTGAGCTCTTCTTTTAGAGAACCATTCTAGAATCTGAACGCCGTCTTCTAAATGTTCTGCTAATTCTGCAGGAGTTGAAAAGTGTTCTCCATTGTTTGCTTTAACACCTTTTTGATATTCTATCTTTAAACATGTTAGCAACATATCACGAAAGTCAATTTCATTTGCTGCCTTTACAGAGTCTGTATACATCACA
>WLXB01000073.1 GCA_012103295.1 Alphaproteobacteria bacterium
CACCGGCGCCGACCACCGCGGCTTTGCGGATGTCGGTCATTACAGGGCCTCCAGAACCGTAGCGATGCCCTGACCGCCGCCAATGCACTGGGTGGCGAGAGCGTATTTCTTGCCTTCGCGGTGCATGATCTGGGCCGCTTTCCCGGTGATACGGGCTCCGGTGGCGCCAAGTGGGTGTCCGAGGGCAATGGCACCGCCGTCGATATTGGTTTTGTCTAGGTCGAGTTTCAGATCATGAATTACGGCGAGTGATTGTGCGGCGAAGGCTTCGTTGAGTTCGATGACATCGATGTCGTCGAGTTTCAGTCCGGCGCGCTCTAGCGCCTTGTTGGTCGCGTTAACCGGTCCTATGCCCATGATCTCTGGGTCGCAACCGGCGACCGCGATGGACTTAATGCGCGCTAAGGGCTTGAGGCCGTGTTTCTCAGCATAGGCTTCGCTCGTCAATAGAACCGCCGCCGCGCCGTCGGTGAGCGGTGAAGAGGTTCCGGCCGTCACCGATCCGGCCTGATCAAACGCCGGTTTGAGGTCACCGAGAATTTCCATGGTCGTATCCGGGCGGATGCAGCCATCCTTGTCGACCACACCGTCCTTGGTCTCGATCGGTACAATCTCATCATCGAGTTTGCCCGCCGATTGCGCTGCTGTGGCCCGTTTGTGACTCTCAACCGCAAAGGCGTCTTGTTTGTCACGGGCGATATCGTATTTCTTCGCCAGGTTCTCGGCGGTCTCGCCCATCCCCATATATGCGGCGTGCCCCGCGTTGACGAGTTTTGGATTGAGCATTGGGTTAAACCCAGGCATCGGAATACGCGTCATGCTTTCAATGCCGGCACAGAGAAAGGCCTCGCCTGCGCCAAGGGCGATGGACCCGGCAGCAGAATGGATGGCTTGCATCGACGAGCCGCAGAAGCGGTTGATGGTGGTGCCCGCCACGCTATTCGGCAGACCGGCAAGGAAAACAATATTGCGTGCCACGTTGAGGCCTTGTTCCCCCTCCGGGAAGGCGCATCCGAGCACTAGGTCCTCGATTGTCCCTGGGTCAATGCCCGTGCGTTCGACGAGCGCTTTCACGACATCGGCGGCCAAGTCGTCAGGCCGTGTCCTGATTAATGCGCCCTTGTTGGCGAGCGTCAGCGGGGAGCGAGCGTAGCCTGCAATAACAGCACCGGTCATGGGTCTATCCCTTCCTTAGGTGTTTCATTTTGATGTGTTGGTCTCAGCGACGGTGCCGGAGAGTCTGGGTCAACTCCCTTGCTTTTTAAGTTTTGTATGGCGTCGCGTTCGATCTGTTCGAGTTCGTGAAGTGAGTCTTTTATGTCTTTGAGTTTGGCGCGCAGGTCATCGGCTCGTTCGTGCGCCTTGTGGCGAATATGCAGAACCTGGCCGATGTGTTCGGCGTCAGCGTCATACAGCTCCAGATATTCCTGAATTTCGTCTAAGGAGAAGCCAAGTCGTTTGCCGCGCAGAATGATCTGTAACCGGGCCCGGTCACTGTGGGTGTAAACACGAGTTGATCCGGCCAGTTGCGGTTGCAGCAAGCCGCGGCCCTCATAGAATCGAACCGTGCGGGATGTAACGCCCGCATCGTCGGCAAGTTGGTTGGTACTGTAGAACCGCCCGGCTGCGTCGGTATGGACTGCTGAAGACGCTGCGGTCATGCCGCGTTCTCCTCGGTTTGCCCGTTCTCTTGGTCCTCTTCCTCGGCTTTAAGCTCTTTCTTCGAAAGCTTGCCGATCAATGTCTTGGGCAATTCGTCGCGAAACTCGTACGAGTCAGGCCGTTCTATTGCTGACAATTTGTCTTTCAAGAAGGCTGTTAGCTCAGCTTCGCTCAAAGACTCATCTTCCTTTAGTCGGATAAACGCCTTTGGAGCCTGTCCCCGGTATTTATCTTCAACGCCGATGACTGTGACTTCGGCGACTGAGGGATGTTCGTAAATGGCCTCTTCAACCATGCGCGGATAAATCTTGTAGCCGCCAGCGATGATGATGTCTTTCAAACGGTCGACGAGAAAAACGTAGCCGTCTTCATCCATATAACCGACATCGCCGGTGCGGAATGCACCGTCTTCCATAGCCTTAGCGGTTTCATCAGGGTTTTCCCAATACCCCTTCATAACTTGCGGGCCTCGAATACAAACCTCACCGCGTTCCCCGAGCGGCATGAGTTTTTCCGGCTCTTCAACGGATCTGATCTCGACCGTCGTGCCTGGCATGGGGATGCCAACCGAGCCGGCTTTGTTTACACCGACTGTCGGATTGGTGGTCGCAACCGGTGAGGTTTCGCTGAGACCATACCCTTCGACCACAACACAGCCTGAAATCCGTTCGAACTCTTTCTTCACTTCCATCGGCAAAGGCGCGCCACCGGAGATGCAGACCTTGATGGACGACAGATCATACTCTTTGATTTTAGGGAACGTGTTGATTGCCGTGAAAATCGTCGGCACGGCTGGAAAGAAAGTTGGCTTCTTGTGGGCGATGGCCCTTAGGCACGTTTTTAAGTCGAACCGCGGTAGCATTATGATTTGGGCGCCATAGCGAAGACCCGTCATCATTGCGACGGTCATTGCAAACACATGGAAGAAGGGCAGGGCGGCCAGAAATTTCTCTTCGCCAATTTTACTGTTGTCGTACCACGCTCCGACTTGGATCGCGTTGGCGCTGACATTGGCATGAGTCAACATCGCGGCTTTTGGAATGCCCGTCGTGCCGCCGGTGTATTGCAATACTGCAAGGTCTTTATCAGGCTCGATGTTGACCGAGGAAAAGACCCCATCATTGTCTATGAGATCTTCAAACAGAACCTGACCGTCATCTTCTTCAACGCGAGCGAGGGTTTTGCGTCGGAAGATATTGAATAGCACCGCCTTTCGCCAAGGCAAGACGTCGGTCATGGAACACAACAACAGTTTTTCAACACTGTTCCGTTCTACGGTTTCGCGTGCTTTGGGGTACATGGCTTCCAGGTCCATAGTCACCAGCATGTGTGGGCGCGAGTCCTTGACGAGGTCATCCAGTTCCCGCTGGGCGTATAGGGGGTTGATGTTGACGACCACCCCGCCGACCAGCAGCACCGCATGGAATAGAACGATGTAGTAAGGCGTGTTGGGAAGCATGAGTGCCACGCGGTCACCCTTTTTGATGCCGCGTTCTTGCAATCCCTTTGCTGCAGCTCGAACCATCGTGCCAGTTTCCCGATAGGTCCACGTGCGACCAAGGAACTCCATGCAGATACGATCCGGATAAGCTGCGACGCTACGGTCAAAGGCAGCATGGGCGGGCTCAGATACAATCGGCATGTCCCAGTCGGCGAACGCCGGATAGCTATCTAGCCAGGGTTTTTGAACTGAAGGTGTCCTCGTGGTCGTCATTCAGGCTCTCTGTAATGGACTTTGCCGGGATGGCTTTTCCAGGGGCTTTGGCGTACCTGCCATTCATAGGACTAACGTAAGAGCTGTTTGTTCCCGCGCAAGTAAAAATAATGACGTTAACGTCACATTCTCGTCATATGCGAGGGAAGGCATAGAATATGCAATGGAAACAGCAGGTTAAGAGGGCAGTGGAATCCGCTCGCGTTGGCTCGGCCGGGACCCGAAAAGACCCTACTCGTCTAGCAGGCTACTCAATTTGAGCGCGACTCCCTTGGATCCGAAGATTTTGAGTTTGCCCATAGTGAAGGCGATCATCGGGTTGAGGTCGCCGGCGATAAGTTTCTCCAGATTGTCCGCGGAGAGCACCAAGGTCGTTTCAGCGTCGTCATCGTCCGGATTGGGGGTTACGACCACCTCATCGCCGGTCGCATCGATCAAAATTTTACCTTCGTCTTCTAGATCGAACAGCACGCTGTGGTTCAATTCTGCCAGGTCGCCGGCGCGGGACCGTATTGCGTCCACGATTTGGTCGAAATTCATTCTATATCGCTCCGGTTCTCATTCCCAGTGGTCGCCATACCCACCATGGTGGTATGCAACCCAACGATAGGCAATACGCAAAAACCCATACGAAAAGAAAGGACGATGGTTCATGCCCAGTGTGTTGATTACGGGCGCCAATCGCGGCCTGGGTTTTGGTTTGCTCAAGCTCTATGTGAATGATGGCTGGCGCGTCTATGGCTGCTGTCGCAATCCTGATAACGCAGTCGAATTGAAAGCCCTTGCTGAGGCGTCCAATGGCACGTTGACCTTGCACCGTGCCGATGTCGAAGACGACGCTTCGATAGAAGCGCTGAAAGAGAAGTTGGGCGGACAACCGATCGACCTGTTGTTGATCGTTGCAGGATACTACGGCAAAACAATCATGACCGACCCCGGCGGGTTTCAGGAATTTGGACAATCCGACTACGACGATTGGGCTAAAATTCTCGAGATCAATGTCTTGGGGCCAATGAAAATGGCTGAGGCTTTGGTCGACAATGTTGCGGCGAGCGAAAAGAAACAGCTGGTTACCCTTTCCAGTGCGATTGGCTCCATTGGCGGTAACGGCATTGGAAAAATGTACGCCTACCGGTCAAGCAAGGCGGCGGTTAATGCAGTTATGAAATCCATGTCTATCGACCTTAAAGAACGTGGCGTCACGGCCCTGCCGCTCCATCCCGGTTGGGTGCGCACGGATATGGGTGGGCCACAGGCTGATTTGGATTCTGACACCAGTGTCAACGGAATGAAAAAAGTTCTCGATGGTTTGACACCAGCAGACGCGGGGCGGTTTCTCGATTACACCGGCGCTGAGTTGCCCTGGTAACGTTTGATCGCCGAAGGAATTTTATGCGTATTTTAAAGTGGATTGGCATCAGCATTGCGGCGCTCATTGCGCTGCCATTTGTTGCGTTCGCTGTGTTGTACGCGACTGATCCGACGTTCTACGGACGAATTGCTACGGTCTTTACCATCGATCCTGTGAAAGACGTGGAGTGGTACGAGCCATTGGAACGCGTGCCGGGTATCGAGGGTGCGCCGCTCCCCCGGGCCACGGACTCTGTGCGAACAATATCTGAGAAGGCGTGGCGGCAAGCCCGGGCATACGCCGAAGAAACCGGATCGGTGGCGCTTTTGGTTTGGCACCGTGGTGCCCTTCAATATGAACACTACGGCGAAGGTTTTGATCGGACGTCGCGTACAGATCCAGCCTCTATGCATAAATCCGTGATGGCGCTACTGGTCGGCGCTGCAATTGCGGATGGGACGTTGCCGTCTGTTGACGAACGGGCTGCGACCTACCTCACGGAATGGGCTAAGGATGATCGCGCCAAGGTGACGATCAAACATCTCCTGCAAATGACCAGCGGGATGTACCGTGATCCGTTCAGTCCTAGCCCTTTTGGGACCACCATGAAGCTTAATCTGGGCACGGAGATTTCGAACCTGACACTGTTACAACCCTCGCGTCGTTCGCCGGGTGAAGAGTTCGACTACAACAACTTTAATCCCCAGGCTTTGTCTATCGTTCTTGAGCGCGCCACCGGGCAGCGTTACGCGCAAATTTTGTCAGAGAAGCTGTGGTCTAAAATCGGGACCGGTGACGCCTATGTGTGGCTCGATCACGAGGGCGGTTTACCCCGGACCTATTGTTGCCTCCACGCCACGGCGGAAGACTGGGTGCGGGTTGGGTTGTTGCATCTCAATCGAGGCGCGGTGAATGGTGAGCAGGTAATCCCAGAATCCTGGATGCAAGATGTCATTACTGGGTCCGATATCGGGCCGAACTATGGTTACCAAACCTGGCTCGGGTCTCCGTACGAGGCCCAACGTGATTATGGGCCGTATGTTGATGCCTACGTGCGCCATGATGAACCCTATGTGGCTGACGACGTTATCTACTTTGATGGTGCCGGTGGCCAGCGGGTCTATATTATTCCATCTTATGACATGGTGATTGTCCGCACAGGAACGGGCGGTATCGACTTCGCGGCCGGCTCGTTTCTATGGGAAGATTCCCGCTTGCCAAACATACTGATGCGCGGCGTTATTCAATAAGGATGGATGCCGCGAATACGGTCTTCCTTTAAGGAGTATTTATTATGGTCATTGTTAAGCGTATCGCGAAGGGCATCACCATATTCATCGGCGTCGTGTTACTTGCCGGTGTTGTGTTTATCGCATCCGATTGGCGTTTCTATAAGCGCCTCGCGACGTTTGATCGCATGAACAGTATGACCGACATGGCGTGGTACGAGCCGGTCGTAGAAGTGACGCCGGGTACGCCGCCAGAAATTCCCGTCGCGACTGCGGACACGCGAACCTTATCCGACGATCTGGTAAGCGCCTTGGAGGCTTACGCGGAAGGCAACGGGTCCATGTCGCTGTTGGTCTGGCACCAGGGTGCCTTGCAAATGGAATGGTACGGCGAGGGGTTTGATAAAGATTCATATATGGAATCTGCGTCCATGCATAAATCCGTCATGGCGCTGCTCTACGGTATTGCCATTGAGCAAGGTCACATTCCTTCGGTGGATGAGCCCGCCTCGACCTACCTGACGGAATGGCAAGACGATGCGCGGTCCAAAATCACCATCCGCAACATGCTGCAGATGGCCCACGGGTTAAGCCGCGCGTCCGGAGGGTTTAGCCCTCTCGGTGACAACATGAAGCTGGGCATGGGAACGAATTGGGGAGGGATTGCGCTAAAATCTATGGCCGAAGATCCTCCCGGCGCTGTCTTCGCGTACAGCAATCTGAATTCTCAATTGTTGGGGCTCATTCTTCAGCGCGCAACGGGCGTACAATATGCTGAATTCCTGCAAAAAAACTTGTGGTCCAAAGTGGGGGAAAGCAGCGCCCGGGTGTGGTTGGACCGCCCGGGTGGGTTGGCCAAAACATCAGGGTCGTTGTTTACGCCGCCGCGTAACTGGCTGCGGCTTGGGCTACTACATCTCAACAAAGGCCGGGTTGGAGATGAACAGGTCGTACCAGAGGCTTGGATCGACCAGGTCATCACGCCGTCGCCCAACAATCCCAATTACGGTTTGCAGACCTGGCTCGGCACTGAATACCGTCCAAAAGTTGACTACGGTAAGGGTGTCGCGGCACATGTCCCGCATTCAGAACCTTTTGAAGCCAGTGATGTTGTCTACTTCGACGGTGCCAATGGTCAGCGGGTTTATGTCATCGCCTCAGAGGCTCTCGTGATTGTGAGAATGGGCAAGGGTGGGCTTGATTTCAAAACCGGCGCCTTTTTGTGGGATGAGCCTAAACTCCCAAATCTCGTCCTACGGGGCCTAAGGAGCGCCGCTACTGAGGCCGAACAGCCGTAGCCCAAATCGTCGAGATAATCGGGTGACGGTTTCGACTCAAAGAGTCCAAAGCCCGGTTTCTCTTTGATTTTCATGGCATTAATTGACCATTTGGCAGAAAGACTGATAGTTTCCGGGCAACAGGCCTCGGATTTGCAGACGTCTGATCTCGCCAATTGGTGGAGATAGTTGCAAGCGCCGACACGGGGGAATTGCTGGATGCCGGAAACAGCGGCCCAGACGACAACAGCGCAAGGCGGCGGGGCGGGCCAAAAGGTCAAAAGCCTCAATGATCTCGTGCGCGAGTTGGGCAAGTGGCGCGAGAAACCTGTTGCCAGCGTGAACTTTATTGTGGTCAGTGTTTCGAGCGCGTTGCCCGAAAGTAAGCGCACCCCCGCTCTGGTCGAACAAATTAAAGACTCCGTGCTTGCTGAAAGCATGCTGCGTGCCGGCAAAGCGTTCACGCTGTCGGATTGCGATTTCGGTGTTGTTGTTAAGCTACCTGAGACAGCAATGATCGCGATGGTGCGCGATCTTAAGGTCGAAATGCTCCGCACTTTCGAACGTCATTTCCCGGGCAGTTTTGGAACCATTGACCAAACCCGTTTAGTTCTCAGCTATGAGCTGCAAGGCAACTACCGCTCGGCTGCGGATCGTGTCGCCAAATATGCAGAGATGGCGCAGCAACAGAATGATGCTGCCGCTGGTGCCAAGAAGCTACGTCCACTGACACCGGCTGACATTAAGAATGTCATGAAGGCCTACGAGAAGTTTGGCTCCGCGAAATTCATCAAGACTTTTGTGCGAAGCCAGGAAGTGTGCCTGGCAATAGACGGGGGCAAGCCCGAGCCGGTGATGACCGAGTATTTCATTAGTATGGATTTGCTGCGTAAGCCGCTGTTCATCGACGTTGAAATGCGAGGTAGCGGGCGACTGTTTAACGAATTCACACTCGTGCTTGATCAGATTCTACTGCAGGCGTTTAACGAGCTCCCAATTGGTGAATTGCGAGTCTCGCTCAATCTAAACGTCGAGAGCGTCTTTACGGAAGCGTTCGAAAACTTTATCGAAAACACGCCCGAAGAGACGATGCAGCAGGTCGTGTTTGAATTCCGTCAATCCAACATTGTCGAGAACTTTGATGAATTCCAAGTGGCGCGTGGCCTCATTCGGGCTAAAGGCGCGCACATCGCTGTCGATCAAATTTTTCCACAGACGGTTGGGTTGGTTGATCTGGATTTCTTAGGAGCGAGTATCGCGAAAATACATTGGCGCAACGGCGCTGAAGAAGTGCTCCACGAACGTGAAAAAGCGATCAACGGTCTTATATCTGCCGGGGTTCTCCCGGTACTTATCCGGGTGGATCAAGAGCGAGCGCTCGAAGTCGGGAACGAAATGGGAATTACCATGTTCCAGGGCTTTCTTGTCGACGACATGCTCAAAAAAGGCTGAGCCTTTCCGACGATTATCCTCAACCGGGCTGTGCCCACTCAAATATAAGAATTGTTGTTGCCCTTCCGTCGCGTTGGTGGCTTCTTAGTTCTCTGATGCGTATTCAAGCAAAACTCTTTCTTCTCCTTGTCGTCATCGCGATTTTGCCGCTCGTCGCTTTGAGTTGGCGATCTCAGGTCGCGACCGAACGCCTCGGCATGGCCATTGCCGATCGCGGTCGGGTCGCTGTTGCAGATCAGGTGGAGTCGCAATTGCGTCAGGCCGTGGGGCTTGGTGCGACCATCTTGTTTCAGGAGCAGCGGCTGGTCGAACTGACATTGCGTATGCAAGCAGCCGAAGTCGAGCGGCGCCTTGACAAATCAAGGGTTACAAATCCGGGGCCGGTATATTTTAGCGACGGTTTTGATGATCGGTCGAATTGGCCACCTGGGACTGCCTTGTCAACTGAGCACTTTCGGCTGAACCCTGATGACACATCGGTGCCGGTCCCGACTTCGCTCGACCACCAATCATTTTTCCTTCCGAAAGGGATTGACCGCAACCGCGTAGCGCCGGAATTGCTCCGCCTTTCCGATATGACCGAGATTTATCGCCGCCTCGAGGTTGAAAACGAGCAGCTCATATTCTGGCAATACACGGCGCTGGAAAGCGGTATCCATTCGGTTTATCCCGGGAGCGGCGGCTATCCAGATAGCTATGATCCACGGCAACGTCCCTGGTACAACTTGGCCAAACAAGCGGGTGAATTGGTTTGGGTTCCGCCCCTGATCGACGCAGGCACCGGTCAGTTGGTCTTGACGGCGGCGCTGCCTATTTACAACAAGAGTGGAACGTTCGCAGGTGTGACTGCGATCGACATTCAGATTTTATCTGTGCTCAATCGTCTCCAAACCCAGTTGCAAGTCGACGAGCAAGCCGAAGGTTTCATCATTCGGTTAGCGGAGCCTGGAGGAGATGTCTTTTCTCCCGGCATATCTGAAGTTGAACCTGAGATTCTGATCGTGGCCTACAGTGGGTTCCAAACCCAAGGGCGCAATTGGGATTCCGACATCGCTGCAGAGACATTGATGGGAGAAAGTGCGAACGCCCTTGCCTCACTCATGGAAGACCTCACTGCTAAACGCGATGGAATTCTCCGCATGCCTTACCAGGGCCGAGACTCCTTGTGGGTTTACGGCCAGTTGCAACGGCTTGGCGCAACGTTGCTCTACATCATGCCCTATGCAGACATTCAGGATATGGCTGAGGAGGCACAGTCTTTCATTGGTGAGGCGACGGATGAGCAGGTTCAAGTCGCAGGTGCGGCTTCTGTGATCCTCATCGTTCTTGTTGGTGTCCTCGCGATTACGGCGGCCCGTTCGGTTACTGGTCCTTTGCGCGAGCTTGCGCGTATGGCATCGCGATTGGCGCGCGGCGATCTCGACAGTCGTGCACTGAATTATGGTCGCGACGAAATTGGTGATGTTGCTGAAGCCTTCAATGCCATGGTGCCACAGTTGCGCGAGAACATGAGTGTGCGCCAGTCGATGGCTCTGGCGTCGGAAGTACAGCAAAAATTATTGCCAGCTCACGCTCCCCGGATTGAAGGTCTGGATATCGCAGGTCGCAGCCTGTACTGCGATGATACCGGGGGAGATTATTTCGATTATCTGACTCTACCCGCAGCTGGCTTTGGTCCTCGTATTGGTATCGCTGTTGCGGATGTGACCGGTCATGGCGTGCCATCTGCTCTCACCATGACGACAGTGCGGGCGCTGTTGCGGGCGAAGGCGCATGAGAGTTCGTCGCTTTCTTCTGTGGTTGACGACGTCAACATTCACCTGACCGAGGATTCGACGGGCGGGCGCTTTGTGACCATGGTTTACCTAGTCATTGAACCGCGCACGCGAAATGTTAAGTGGGTGAGTGCTGGGCATGATCCGGTCATCGTGTATGAGCCGGTGCAGGGGGAGTTTAGTGAATTGCCTGGCGATGACATTCCTCTCGGTATTCAAGGCAACTGGCATTTCCGTGAGGGCCAGCGGGATGCTTGGTGTGACGGTGCAATTATGGTTATTGGAACCGATGGCGTATGGGAGGCGCGCAATGAGGCGGGTGAGATGTTCGGTAAGGAGGCCCTTCAAGAGGTCATTCGTCGTCACGCGCATCGTTCAGCCGAAACGATCTGTGAGGCTGTCTCCCAGGCTTTAGATGCTTTCCGCGGACCAATCCAATATCGTGATGATGTTACCCTTGTTGTCGCCAAATTCGTTCCCAAGAACGAAGAGCCGGACCGCGTACCCTCGTGACTCTTCATCTTCTCAAACTAGCGGTTGGGATAGAGCATCTCGACCAACTCAAGGAGCGGCAACAGCGCTTTATGAACGCGGCTGGCAATTTTCAGCATACGACGCGGATGTTCCCCAAGCGTGAAGCAGAGTTGCTCGACGGTGGCTCCATGTTCTGGGTGATGAAACGATTGGTGTCGGTGCGCCAAACGATCATTGCGTTGCACCGGGAAAAAGACCCTGAGGGCCGTGGTTACTGCATCATCGAACTTGCGCCTGAACACGTCCCGGTCGCGCCTCAACGCAAGCGGCCCTTTCAAGGCTGGCGCTACCTCAAGCCCGAGGATGCGCCCAACGATCTGTCATCGCTGGACGGTTATATTGATCCTGAAATGCCGCCCGATATGCGGGCCGAACTCAGCCGCATAGGCCTAATCTAAGCCTACATGATTTCAGGATGATCGTGCTGAGGCTGGAGGCAGCCTTCAAAGGCTTTGGCTGCAGCGGAATCATGATCCCAGAATTTCGCAATCACTCGGCGTCCTGTCAGCCCGTTGGTTTCGTCCGTGCACAGCCATACCGCTGGCGGCACGATGACATCGCCAGGAAGAATTTTGTCGCCGCGGCTGCCGACATCGCCAGGCACCATTGTCTGCGGAATGAAGTCCGTGTCCGATGCGCCACCGGGTAGTAGGATGTTGACGTCTACGTTGTGTTCAGCCAGTTCCCGCGCCCAAACGATATGTGCAGTCTCCAATCCTGATTTTGATGCGCCGTAAGGTGAGAGGCCATTGCCAATCATCGTGGTTAGGCTGGTTGAAATGCTGAACACCTTGCCGAATTTGCGCTCAATCATGTGCGGTACTGTGGCCTTGGTCATTTGAAAGGCGCCGGTCAGGTTGATGTCGATCACCGTACGCCACGCTTCTACCGGCACATCCCAGAACTTTGTTGTATCTCCGCCCTGGTAATCAATGCGGTACTCCCGGCTGCCGCGGCCTGCGTTGTTAATCAGTACGTCGATCTTGCCGTAGGCCTTGAGAGTCTCATCGACGGTGCGCTGGCAGTCGGCCCATTCCCGAACATCGGCCTGAATGGCAATGCAGTGCCCAAGCCCGGCGATGGCTTCTGCCTTGGCGCACACCTCGTCAAAGGCCTCTGGTGGTCTGGTTCCGGTCAGGGCCACTTTGGCACCGCCTTGCAAAAGTCTCTCCGCCATAAACCAGCCGAAGCCGCGGCCGCCACCGGTGATGAGGACCACCCGGTCTTTCAGTGAAGAGTGTAAAAGGTCTGACATAACGAGGGCTCCTGGAGGGTCTTTTCTTTGAGAGTGGGTGCGGTACTGTGGCGCTGACAAGAGACTGAGTCACGTCTTCATCTTGGTGTGAATCGGTTGTGGATCATAGCGCGAACAGGGTTACGCCAAGTCCGATGAGCGATCCCGAGCAATTCAAGTCCGATGCCGACGCCGCGCTAAAGGGCGGTCAATTTGACAGCGCTCGCGATCTCTATCGTGCGGCGTTGGACGGTCGCCCTGATTGGGCGGCAGCGCACAATAATCTGGCGATGGTGCTCCGGCAGCTCAATGATCCGGCCGGAGCGGAATTGCATTTCCGCGCCGCGTTAGACGCTGACCCCACTCTTGTCAGTACCATGAGTAATCTCGGAGTGCTTCTGATTGAGCTTAAAAAGCTGGATGAAGCTGATACGGTTCTAGCGCGGGCCCTCCAAGGGGCACCTGAAAACCCAGGTATACTTTACAACTGGGCGCTCCTAGCCATGGCCCGTGATCAATATGCCGATGCGGCGAATGCGTTAGAAAAATCTATCGCGCAAAACCCGTCGTCCGCGCAAGCCCATTGCAACCTCGGGATATCGTATCGGAGACTTGGCCGGCTTGAAGACTCTTTGTCGGCGTTGCGCCAAGCTCTCGTGGCAGACCCGGCGCTTGTTGAAGCTCATATTAATCTTGCTGCCGCGTTGGCTGATGCAGACGATATTGACGGTGCGCTCGCATCCGGTCGACAGGCAGTTGAACTTGATCCGCGATCTGCTGAATCGCATTATAATTTTGGCAACGCGCTCAATAGGGTGCCCGACTACCAACAAGCGATATATCATTTTGATCGCGCCATCGCTCTTAACTCATTGCACAAAGAGGCGATGGTCAATCGAGCAAAGGCATATTGGAGTCTGGGTCGGCCTTCGGAAGCGCGCGACACCCTGCGCCAGATTCTGTCTATAGAGCCCGACTACCCTGCGGTGCAGAGCAATTTAGTTTTCAAGGCACAGTACGATCCCGATATATCGCGTGCCTCGCTCTATGCCGAGGCACGAAATTGGAATGCCGCTCATGGCGTTCACCCATTGCCGCCGAGGCCAACCCCCGCGAACATGGACCCTGGTCGTCCTCTCCGTGTGGGTTATCTCTCTCCCCATCTGACATTGCATCCAGTGGGCTACTTCCTAGAACCGGTCCTGGCCCAGCATGATCCAGCCCAAGTTGACGCTATTTGTTACGCGGATATGAGGGCGAGCGACACCCAGACCAATAAACTCAAAGCGTCGGGCGTGCCTTGGCATCAGGTTGATCACCTCAACCACGCGGCTTTGGTCGACCGTATCCGCAATGACGAAATTGATATTTTGATCGATCTCGATGGTCATTCAGGACCCAATCGCTTGCCCGTATTCGCCCGTCGTCCGGCACCGATCCAGGCCACTTGGGCCGGGTATGTCGGCACCACCGGCCTTGATGCGATGGATTACCTTCTCACTGATCGTCGGCAGACGGTTGAGCAAGATCTTTCATTCATGACCGAACAGCCGGTCCATATGCCAGGGAATTATGTCGCCCTTATGCCGATAGACGGTGCCCCGGACATTGGCCCGGCACCAAGTGATGCGAACGGGTTTGTCACCTTCGGGTGTTTCAACAATCTCGATAAGATCAATGATCAAGTCATCGCGCTATGGGCTAAAGTCTTGGACGCCGTGCCGAATAGCCGTTTGACCTTAATCACTTTTGATCTCGGTGATGCCAATGTTCGGTCTCGTATCGAATCTGTTTTTGCTGGTCACGGCATTGAGTCCGACCGGCTTGATTTGCAGGGTAGGCGGCCTCGTCGCGATTTGCTGTCTGCCTACAACAGCACCGACATCGCGCTTGACCCGTTCCCTTATTCCGGCGGCCTCACAACTTTGGAAGCGCTGTGGATGGGTGTGCCGGTGATCACCAAGCGCGATGGGGATCGCTTCGCCTCGCGCCATAGTGTTACTCATCTCACGGCGGTCGGATTGACCGACTGTATTGCCGAAGATGCCAACGATTACGTAGCCCGCGCAGTGGCGCTGGCACAAAATTCAAAACAGCGGATCGAAATTCGGTCTGTATTGCGAGGTCAGATGCGTGCCTCGCCAGTTTGCGACGGCGTTGCATTCACGCGAGCGTTGGAACGGGCTTATCGAATTATGTGGCAGCGTCTCTGTGCGGGCCAAGACCCGTCACCCATCGATGAGGACATACTCCGCCCTTCTTAAAAGAGCGGCGGTAGAATAATGAGCGGTACACCGATCACCATGAACGCGATGCCAATCAGCTTCGGTGTGGTCAAGGGTTCGCCCAGGAAAATACGTCCGAGCAGCAAGGCCGAGAGCAGCCCGATCACCCGCTTGAGAGATTCCACCACGCCGATGAGGGTCAACTGGTAAGCGACAAGCTGTGCCGCATAAGCCACACCCGCCGCAGCTGAGGCCAACATCGCTGGGGTGAGTCCCACGCGTGTGATGGAAATCGTTTTTCGCTGGCTCGTCACCACGTACCCGATCAGGACCACAGACATTATGCAGACTTGGATGAAGCCGTGACTTTCTGGCGACGACAACGCCATGCTCGCTTTGTCGAGTGGCGCAGTCGCGGACCATAGGACGGCGACGACAAGCATCAAGCGTGCGCCTTTATCTGTGGCAAAGCGTCTAAACACTGAGATCGGATTGGGATTTTCCGGTGGCACGTAAAGCGACAGCAGGCCCAGCACGGCGAGCACAATCCCAACGCTTTGCTGGGTTGTCGGGATTTCATCCAAAGCGACAGCGGCAAAGACAGTCGTGATCACCGGCACCAAACCGAGTACGGGGATGGTGAGGCTTAAAGAACTGACGCGCAGGGCCATCAGAAACAACAGGTTCGCGAGTAAACCTGACGCCGCCGCGGGCCCGCCATAAAGCCAGTAGCCGTCATCAACAGCAAATGCTCCGGTGTAGGACACCCATGCGCCCAGCAACGGCACCTGACCAACGATGAATACAGTCAGAAGTAGTATCGGAGGCATATGGCTCGATGCCGCTTTACGAAAATAGTCCGCGCCAGCAAAACCGGCGGCACAAACCAGGGTCAAAATAAGGGTTGGGAGCGAGACCGCGAGCATATTATGTCCGGGTTAACGGCCTCACGGCCTTGTGATTGTCGATCAAGTCCCCCGCCACAATGTTGCCTTGGCGGCGGTGTTTCATGGCGAGACTGAACATTTGCCCGAACATTTACACGGGAGGCACCGATGAAGCTAGGGACCTTGAGCTTAACCATCGCCATCACAGTTCTGGCCGCGGCTGGATCAGCCGTCGCATTCCAAAAACAGAATTCTTCCAATCTTGGCGCGCCCATCTACGCGGGATCCAACACGATCGTTGTTCAAAATGGTCGTGGAGATTGGTCTTATGGATCATCCTCCAGTGTCACTGTCTCCGGAACGATCTACGGTCGACAGCCGCGTGGTTACGGCCGGGGCGGTCGCGGCTATGACCGACGTGGGCCAGGGTATCGCCCTTATTATGGCGGACGCTACGGTTATCAGCCCTATTACAAACAACCGCGTCGCGGGTATGGCCGTGGCTACTACCGGCCCTACGATCCGTATTATCGAGGCAATGGGCGCGGGTACGGGCGTGGCTATGGCCGCGAGCGGTACCCTAATCCTAATGTGTTTCCCTTCGGTGGCTTTGGCGGAAACCGTTATGGCAATGATCGTGGTCGTGATCGTGGCCCGCGTTTGACCATCCTCGGCGCGACTTACCGCTCGGTCGATGGCCGCGCCTGCGATGCGTACTCTTATGCCCACCGCAAGTGCGACGGCAATCAGTCTTGCACCGTAAAGGCATCCAACAACATATGTGGTGATCCGGATCGAGGTCGTCTCAAAATTCTTGAGGTGACCTATGCCTGTGGAAACCAGCAGTACACGGCCAACACCCCTGAGAAATCTCGCAGTAAATTGCGCTGTCGCTAGCGCCCCTATTCTGCGGTATCCGCCGCGCCAGGGCTTCGGTGGCTGAAAAACAAACAAGAATGTCACATAGCCGCCGTTGACCTGACGCCTCTGGAGCCCCATGTTCTGAGGGCTATGGAAGCCATAAAAACCCGTTTTCGCGAGCTCCTGTCCCGCCTCTACGCAGCCATAAAACGGCTGGTTGCCCGCGATGCCGCCGACACGCCGTCGCCGCTGCCACTCCGCATTGGCGCCGCCGTCCTGGCCATTCTCGTTATTTATTACGGTGTCGGTATGGCCTGGTACAACACCATCGCCGACGACATTGAATTCCAACCGACTGAAGAGTTTGCTGTTACTGGCGGCGCGAAGGCGGTCGGCACCGCTGCCGCCTTGGTGGATCGCGAAGCCCGCCGCTGGTCGCCCAACAAGCCCTGGCTACATCCGGCTTACGGTCTCGATAACATGCCCAACTATCAACTCGGCGTGCTCTATGCCGCCTCGCGCTTTGCTATCGAGTTGGGAGATGTCTTAGGCCGCACCCGTGGCTCGTCGGCCATCGATCCTGATCTCGATCGCGCCGCCGGCCTGCTGAAATATGACGGTACCATTTGGTATTGGGGCTCGGGCAACTTTGTCCCCACCGCAACGGCAGATTCCCAATACCGTGAAGGTGTTGCCGCGCTAACCGCTTATAACCAGCGCCTCGCTGACGGTGATGCCACCTACGAGCGCCGTGCCGATAACTTGATCGAGTTGCTTAACCGCGTCGCGTCTGACCTTGGCTCAGCCTCTGCGGCGCTTGATGAGCGCACGTTGCTGTCCAACGCTGGGTATTTTGATACCCGCGCCGATGATCTGTTCTACAACATCAAAGGACGGCTCTATGGCTACGCCTTGATCTTGCGTGATGTCGGCACTGATTTCGGCACGGTCATTGGTGAGAAACAAGCCAACGGCTTGTGGGAGCAAATGCTCGCTAGCCTGCGCACGGCGGCTGAAATGGATCCGCTGATTGTCTCTAACGGCAAGCAGGACGGTATGTTTGTGCCGTCACACCTGTCAGCCCAGGGGTTTTACCTGCTGCGGGCGCGCACTCAACTCAAAGAACTCACCGACGCCATCACCAAATAAGTGGCTGCGCGACACATCATCCAATTCCGTTACCCAACCGTATAAAATTAAAGAAC
>WLXB01000074.1 GCA_012103295.1 Alphaproteobacteria bacterium
CAAAAATTCACCTCGCCAACGTCTGTAAAAGCTTCGGTCCTAAAGACGTACTTACCGGTATCGACCTAGATGTTGCGACAGCAGAGTCGGTGGTGGTGATTGGTGGATCAGGCACTGGCAAGTCCGTCTTGTTAAAATGCGTCCTCGGGTTGTTGACCGCAGATTCAGGCACCATTGAAGTTGATGGCGCAGACGTCTCAAAATTAGCAGCGAACGACCGTGACGAAACCAACAATAAATTCGGCATGCTGTTCCAGGGCGGCGCGTTGTTCGACAGCATTCCGGTCTGGGAGAACGTCGCCTTCGGCCTCATTCAGGGCAAAGGCTTAAACCGCGCAGATGCCAAAGAGCGCTCCATTGAAACCTTGGCTAAGGTTGGCCTGTCCAAGGATGTCGGTGAACTCTCCCCGGCAGAACTATCGGGCGGCATGCAAAAACGCGTTGGCTTGGCCCGCGCCATTGCGGGCTCACCCGAGATTGTGTTTTTCGATGAGCCGACCACCGGGCTTGATCCCATCATGGCCGACGTCATCAACGACCTGATCGTCACCTGCGTTAAGGATCAGGGAATCACGGCACTATCAATCACCCATGACATGGCATCAGCGCGAAAAATCGGCGACCGCATCGCGATGCTCTATCAGGGCAAATTAATTTGGATCGGCGCCGCCGATGACGTCGACCATTCCGGCAACGCCCATGTCGATCAGTTCGTTAATGGACGAGCAGACGGACCAATTCATATGGAGCTGCGACGGTAAGCACGGATGGCGAAATCCCAGGCTCAATTTGTTTGTCAATCTTGCGGTGCGGTCTATTCAAAATGGGCCGGCAAATGTGACTCTTGTAATGAATGGAACACCCTTGCCGAGGAAGCCTCCTCAGGTTCATTACCCAAAGGGGTGAGCGGCGGTAAAGGCGGCAAAGCAATTTCGTTTGTCGGTCTTAAAGGCAAATCCGCAGCGCCACCGCGCCTAAAAACTGGCATCGCGGAACTAGACCGAGTGTGCGGCGGTGGATTGGTTGCAGGCTCAGCGGTGTTGGTTGGTGGTGACCCTGGTATCGGTAAATCAACATTACTGCTGCAAGCCTGTGGTGCTGTCGCAGCTGGTGCCAAATGTCTCTATATCACCGGCGAAGAAGCGGTGGATCAGGTCCGCTTACGCGCAGCGCGCCTCGGCTTGGAAAACGCACCGGTCGAGCTCGCCGCCGCAACCAACGTCAGGGACATCGCCGCCAGTCTGGATGTGAAAGACGGCGCCGATCTGGTGGTCATCGATTCCATTCAAACCATGTACACCGACGCCATAGATTCTGCACCGGGGACAGTCACCCAAGTGCGCACGTGCTCCCATGAACTTATCCGCATTGCCAAGAAACGCGGCTTCACCCTGTTTCTGGTTGGCCACGTCACCAAAGAAGGCACCCTAGCCGGCCCCCGCGTGCTCGAACATATGGTCGACACCGTGCTGTATTTCGAAGGCGAGCGCGGTCACCATTTCCGCATTCTTCGAGCAGTCAAAAACCGCTTCGGCGCCACTGACGAAATCGGTGTCTTTGAGATGGCCGATGCAGGATTGGCCGAAGTACCCAATCCATCTGCCCTGTTTTTGGCCGAACGGCGCGGCAATGTCTCCGGCAGCTGTGTGTTCGCCGGGCTAGAAGGCACACGACCCATGTTGGTTGAGATTCAAGCTCTGGTAGCACCGACCAGCTTAGGCACCGCCAGACGCACCGTCGTCGGCTGGGATTCTGGCCGCCTGGCCATGATTGCTGCGGTGCTGGAATCGCGCTGCGGCCTTGCACTTGGCGGGCATGACATTTATTTGAACGTGGCCGGTGGGTTGCGTGTCTCCGAACCGGCGGCAGATGCGGCGGTCGCTGCAGCTTTAGTCTCGTCTTTTCGGGATTCTCCGGTCTCACCGGGTGCTGTAGTGTTTGGCGAAATCGGCCTGTCCGGCGAAATACGGGCCGTCACGCAAATGGATCAACGCCTGCGGGAAGCGGCAAAGTTAGGGTTCACTGAAGCATGGATGCCAAAGAACTCGGGTCGCCGCAAACAAGCCATGGAGTCCAAATCTGTGGCCATCGAATCCCTAGGCCACGTGCAAGCTCTGGTGGAAAAATTCTCGTGACCTTTGACAACGCGACGGCGCACTAGATGGAGTCTTTTCCTATCAGCGGTCTCGATCTGGCCGTCGTCATCATTCTCTTGTTATCAGCCATACTCGCTTTCATGCGTGGGTTCGTGCATGAGGTGCTCTCCGTCGCAGCATGGATTGGCGGCATTCTCTCCATCGTCTATGGGGTGCCGGAATTACGCCACATCGCCCGCGGATTTATTGCCAATGATTTGATTGCCGACATCGCAACCAGCGTTGTCATATTTCTTGTCGTTCTGGTGGTCCTGTCGATCCTCACGAAAATGTTGTCAAAGTCGATTCAAGCCAGCGCCCTGAACAACCTCGAACGCTCTCTCGGATTCGTGTTTGGACTGCTCCGCGGCGCTGTTATTTTGGCGGCCGCGCTGCTTATCTTGGATTGGATTATTGATACCGGCGAACGGCCCGACTGGGTGCGTTCGGCTAAAACCTTACCGGTGATCGAGGGGACGGCGGATTTCATGCAATCTCTGGCGCCAGAAAGCTTTATGGCCGCCGAAGATGCTGCTAAAGAAGCCTCCGATACCGCCAAGGACGCTATGGAACTCAAAGAAACCTTTGATAAGTTGACCCAGCCTCCTCCAGGCAGCGACCCCGATGCGCCCAAGACTCCGGACGGCGCCTATGAGCAAGATCAGCGCAATAGTATGGATCGCCTGTTTCAAACCAATCAGGATAATGACTAGGGCATGACACCGCCGGACCCCTCGCTGCTCACAACCGATCCATTGGATGGAGATACGTTGCACGAGGAATGTGGCGTATTTGGTATATTCGGCGACCCAGACGCCGCATCACACACAGCGCTCGGCCTTCACGCGTTACAACATCGCGGCCAAGAAGCATCGGGTCTTGTCACCTTTGACGGCGAGCACTACCACAGCCACCGCGGCCTCGGGCATGTCTCAGATAATTTCAAGGCCGAGTCTGTTATGAACCGCCTTAACGGTCACATGGCGCTCGGCCACAATCGGTACTCGACGACTGGCGAAACTATTTTGCGAAATGTCCAACCGTTGTTTGCGGATTTTGAGTTCGGCGGTTTGGCACTCGGCCACAACGGCAACCTGACAAATGCACTGACCTTACGCCAAGAGCTCGTCCGTCGCGGATGTATCTTTCAGTCGACCTCCGACACGGAAGTGGTTGTCCACCTCATCGCCATAAGCCAACAATCGACCGTGCAGGAACGCATGATCGAAGCCTTGAGGCAAATCGAAGGCGCCTATTCAATGGTTGCGATGACCAATACGGCGCTCTTCGGCGTCCGGGATCCCCTTGGTGTCCGACCCCTCGTTATCGGTAAGCTAGATAACGCCTACATCCTGTGCTCGGAAACTTGCGCCCTCGATATTATCGGCGCTGAATTCGTCCGTGACGTCGAACCGGGTGAAATGGTCATCATTGATAAGGGTGGTTTGCGTTCGGTGCGGCCGTTCCCAGAGGCGAGTTCCCGGTTTTGCATTTTCGAGTTCATCTACTTCGCTCGCCCAGACAGTGTTTGCGAGGGGTCAAGCGTTTACGAAGTGCGCAAACGCATCGGCGAAGAGCTTGCCCGCGAAAGTCATGTCTCCTGTGATGTCGTTGTTCCGGTGCCCGATTCCGGGGTGCCAGCAGCGCTCGGTTATGCTGCTGAGATCCAAGTGCCGTTCGAGTATGGCATCATCCGCAATCATTACGTTGGCCGCACCTTCATTCAGCCAACCGATAAAACCCGTCACCTCGGTGTGAAGCGCAAGCACAACATCAACCGTGCACAAATAGAGGGTAAGCGGGTTGTGCTCGTTGATGACTCCATCGTCCGCGGCACAACGTCTACCAAGATTGTCGATATGGTCCGCCAGGCCGGGGCCAAAGAAGTGCACCTGCGTATTTCTTCACCGCCGACGGCCAACCCCTGTTATTTCGGCATCGACACGCCCGAAAAAGAACAACTTCTCGCCGCTCAGCATGACGTAGCCGGGATGGCGAAGCGTCTGGGGGTCGATAGCCTCGCCTTTATCTCCGTGGACGGACTCTATCGCGCCGTCGGCGAAGCGAAACGCGACAGTGAAAATCCACAGTATTGCGACGCCTGCTTCACCGGCGAGTATCCTTCAGCTCTTACAGACCTCAATGCCAAGGAATTGCCGCATCAATTATCCCTGCTCAACGAAGGGCGGGCTTAAACCCTATGAGTGGTTCAACCGGCGACCGGCTTGCAGGCCGCATCGCTCTAGTGACAGGCGCCTCCAGAGGAATTGGCCGGGCCGTTGCTAAACGATTTGCCGACGAAGGGGCGACCATCATTGCCCTCGCCAGGACAAAAAACGAACTGCTTTCTCTCGACGACGAGATCACAGAGTCCAGCGGACAAAGCGCGGTTCTGGTCGACGAAGATCTGACCGCTTTCGACAAGATTGATCAGGTTGGGGAAGCGCTTTTTAAACGATACGGCAAGCTGGACGTTGTCGTCGGTGCGGCTGGCACCTTGGGGCAGCTTTCGCCGGTCGGCCACATCCCACCGAAGTTCTGGGATCAGGTGTTCGCCCTGAATGTCACCGCCAACTGGCGCCTCCTTCGTAGCGTCGACCCCCTGTTGCGACAGTCCGACGCGGGTCGCGCGATTTTCGTCACCTGCAGCCAGGGGTCACTTCCTGCGCCTTACTGGGGTGCTTATGGTGCGTCTAAGGCCGCCCTTGATCAAATGGTCCGCATCTACGCCGCTGAAATGGTCGAAACAAAAGTTTGCGCCAATCTCATCGATCCAGGGCCCGTCCGATCCACTCTTCGCCTTAAGGCCTTTCCCGGAGAGGATCAAAACATGCTTCGGTCTCCAGAGGACGTAACCACCGCCTTTGTCGACCTGGCTGATCCAGCACATGACAAAACAGGAGAACGGGTTACCATCGCCGATTAGTCGTCGGAGGTCTTATGCCGTTCACTCGCCTACTCGCTCTCATTGTTGCTCTGTTCGCACCGGTCGTCTCAATTGCTGACGGCCCACCCGAAACGCTTTTCATCAATGGTGCCGTCGTCACCCTAACGGGCCCGGGGGACAGCACGGTAGCCGAAGCACTGGCTATCGCAGGCGATCGAATAGCGGCCGTGGGCAGCACCGCCAATCTGTCAGCCATGGCAGGACCGGACACAATGGTCATCGACCTGGAGGGCAAAGCGCTTCTCCCAGGATTTATAGACGCCCATGGTCACTTCCCCAGTTCCGGTTTGATTGAACAACATTTCGTTGATCTCAACAGCCCACCCATTGGTGGCGTCACAACCATTGATGAAATGATCACCGCCCTTGCCGCAAAAGCGACGCGCACACCTGCGGGAGAATGGATACAGGGCCGGGGATATGACGACACCTTGATCACCGAAATGCGACACCCCACGCGTTGGGACCTCGACAAGGTCTCAACCGAACATCCTATTTATATTGGCCATATCTCTGGCCACCTGAGTGTTGCCAATAGCTTGGCCCTCAAGATGGCCGGAATCACCCGGGATAGCCCCCAGCCCTTCGGCGGCAAAATCCGAATGGACAAAGAAAGCGGCGAACCCACTGGCGTTCTTGAAGAGCCGCCGGCCATGGGACAGGTCGGTGCGCTACTCCCTCAGTTCTCTCAAGACGATATGATCAACGCGGTCGCCGCAGCGGCTAACGAATATGCAGCTGTCGGTGTAACCACAGCACAGCAAGGCGCGACGGGTCCAAATGGCGCAGAGGTTTTTGTCAAAGCCTATAAACAAGGCGTATTGCCTATTCGAGTGCATGTCTGGCCGGTGTTGCAGGCCATGGTTGCCCTGATCGAGAACGGCGGCACGCTGGATCAGCCGAATGCAAACGGTATGGTCACCATCCGCGCTGTCAAAGGCTTCGCCGATGGATCGATTCAAGGCTACACCGGATACCTCAGCCAGCCCTACCACAGCCATAGCCACAACGACCCCCGCTACCGCGGCTACCCGCGGATGGATCGGGAAGCGCTCGCCAAACAGATCACCACAGTTCATTCAGCGGGGTATCAAATCGCCATTCACGGCAATGGCGACGCGGCCATTGACGATGTGCTCTATGCTTTCGATCAAGCTTTAGCGGCCAGTCCACGAGACGATGCTCGGCATATAATTATCCACGCGCAGATGGCTCGCGAAGACCAATTGGATCGCATGGCAATTGCAGGGATCATCCCGTCTTTCTTTAATATGCACACCTATTACTGGGGCGACCGACATTGGAACATTTTCATGGGTCCAGAGCGGGCAGCTCAAATGAGTCCTGCGGCCTCAGCCGTCAAACGCAATATGGCCTACACCCTGCACGCGGATACACCTGTGGTCCCGATGGAGCCGATGCGCATCGTTTGGTCTGCTGTTAATAGAGTGTCGTCGGGTGGACGAGTGATCGGTGCAGATCAGCGCATCTCGGTGATCGAAGCCCTGAAAGGCATCACCACCTACGCGGCGTATCAAGCGTTTGAGGAAAAAGATAAAGGGACTCTTGAGCCAGGTAAGCTTGCTGATTTGGTGGTGCTGGAGCGCAATCCATTGACGGTACCGCCACTAGAGCTCGCTGACATACCTGTTGTCAGAACTATCGTCGGCGGCCGCACGGTCTATGAACGCTAAGCGTTACTTCTTATCTTTGGGGTCGTAGGGGTTATCGGGCTTGCGGACATGAAGCCGCAACGGCACACCGTCGAACCCGAAAGTGTCTCGAAGATCATTCATCAAATAGCGGTGATAGCTGGTTGGTAAATCAACAGGTCGGGATGTGAACAAAATGAATGTCGGTGGCCGCGCCTTTACCTGGGTGACGTAGCGCAGCTTAATTCGACGTTTCTGCTTGGACAGCGGTGGCGGGTGTTTCTGGGTGACATCATCGAGCCATTGATTGAGAGCCGATGTCGGCACCCGTGTGTTCCAAATCTCACGGGTCTTAAACACAGTCTCCATCAGAGTAGACACGCGGCTTCCGGTCTTTGCAGAAATCGTGATGGTCGGGATACCGCGTACCTGGGTAAGAGACTTCGCTAACTTTTCCTTCAGTTGCAGAAGCGATTCTTTACGGTCCTTCGCTGCGTCCCACTTGTTCACTGCAATGATCAAGGCTCGGCCTTCTTCAATGACCCGTGCAGCGATGGTGAGATCTTGCTTGTCGAGAATCGCGTCAGCATCTAGGACCAGGACAACCACTTCTGCGAGGTCAACTGTCCGCAACGTATCTAGTGCGGACAGTTTCTCGACAACGTCGCTGACCTTAGCTTTCTTTCGCAAGCCAGCCGTATCGACCAAGCGCACAGGCCTGCCATCGTATTCCCAGTCGATGGGAATGGCATCACGAGTTACACCAGGTTCAGGCCCAGTAAGCACCCGGTCTTCTCCAAGCAATCTGTTTACCAGGGTCGACTTGCCCGTATTTGGACGACCAACGATGGCGAGCTGCAGCGGGCGCTCCGGCCCCGCGTCCACCTCTTCTTCGTCTTCTCCAATCTCTTCGGCGTCCTCGTCCGCCTGAGTAGAGACATCTTCTTGCGGCTCACCCGGCTTATCGAACGGCAGCAGGGCATCGTAAAGTTCATTCAAGCCTTGGCCGTGTTCTGCCGACAGCGCTATCGGCTCGCCCAACCCCAAGCTGAAGGCTTCGTAGAGGCCAGCTTGTGCGGCGCTTCCTTCACACTTGTTAGCCGCGAGAATAATGGGAGTCGAGCCACGTCGTAGTAAATCAGCAAAATGCTCGTCGATTGGTGTGACCCCGGCACGAGCGTCAATCACCAACAAGGCGACATCAGCTTCGGCAACGGCGCGTTCTGTTTGCTCCCGCATACGACCTTCTATGGTTCCCGTGTCACTGTCCTCCAGACCCGCCGTATCGATCACACTGAAGGTTAAATCAGCAAGATGTCCTTCCCCTTGTCGCCGGTCGCGAGTCACCCCGGGACGATCGTGCACCAAGGCCAACCGGCGACCGACGAGCCGATTGAACAGGGTGGACTTGCCCACGTTGGGGCGTCCGACAATAACAAGCGAGAAAGGCATGGGGGCTAAGGCCCTGGTTATCCGTTAGCGATACGCGAGCAGCGTGCCGTCGTCGTCATAGACATACATGGTCGAGTTGGCGAAGACCGGCGAAATCGTTACCGGTGCCCTTAGTTCTATATCGCCCAAAACAGTGCCGCTATAGGGCGACAACGCCAACGCTTCTTCATTGGAACTGAACACGATGAGCCTGTCACTGGCGATCGAGGGGCCGGTCCAAATGATGCGGTCGTCTTGGTTATCTGAGTCTTCAAATCGACGTAATTGGGTGACCCACATAATTTGCCCAGTACGCACATCGACGCAAACCACCTCAGAGTCGATGGTCGTCGCGTATAGGAAATCTCCTGAAATCCACGGTTGATACACGCCCGGTACAGGCACGTCCCACACACGCTGACCGGTCCGCAGATCAATAGAAACAAGAATGCCCGAATGCCCGACCGCATAGACGCGGCCTCGGTCAATCACCGGGCGGCCTCGAATATCAGTCAAACTGGCCGCAGCCTCGGTGCGGCGAACCGCAATCACAGAATCGCTCCAGAGCACTGAGCCATTGTCCACACGCAAGGCCGCAATCTCACCATTAGTAAAGGGAGCGATCACCACCCCGCCATCGACAGCCGGACTGCCACCGCCGAGCAAGATCGTTTGAGAGCTGACGCCGGAGTAGGTCCACAAACGCTCACCTTCCCGGGCTGACAACGTGAATACCTGGTTATCAACAGTGGTTACGAACACACGGCCGCCACTTACCGTCGGCGCAGACCGAACCGGCGAATCTACTTTGCTGCGCCACACTGTGCGGCCTGACTGGGCGTTGAGGGCGATGACTTCTGCAAAGCCTGTGGTCGCGAAGATTAAGCCTTCTTCATACGCCAGGCCTCCGCCAAGAAAATGGCCATCGTCTTCGTCTTTTGTTACCAGCTCCCGGCGCCACAATCGGGTTCCATTGCTGGCATTAAACGCGGCTACATACGACTTCGCATCAAGAACAAACACGCGACCGCCGGCGACCACGGGTTCGCCTAGTGTGCGATTACGCTCCCCCGATGACGCACCGCCGTCAGCACGCCACAAAACGCTGGGCGCAGGCCCAATAACCATATGGTGCATGGCGTGATGGGAAAACCCGCCAGCCTGACTCCATGTGGCCGTGTCTTCTGGCGTAGGCAAAACAATCTGTGTATCGACAGCGTTGAGGTCCGGCCTCAAGGCACGCTCGAGAGCGAGAACCGATATCCGCGTGCCCGGGAGAATTTCGTCGTCTTCGCCACCATCAAACGGGTTTAGATCGCTGCACCCAGAGAGCAGAACAGCCGATATCGCACCGACCATCACGGCAGAATAAAATCGATTAATACGAGAAGACTGCATCGTCATCGCTAAAGCCGATCGTCGCTTACGGCGCTTCCGCCTGGTTGTCTGAATCCGTCATCGTCGCGTCTGGCTCGGCTTTATCGAGCTCTGGTGCTACGACGCGGCGCGGCGGCACTGACCCTAGAGGACTATTATAAACCGCCGCTAGTTCGACGGCACGGGCTTTAATCGCAGGCGGCGCGTTGGTGTCTTCAATCAATTGATCAAGAATTGCGCGGGCTTCGTCCAAATCGCCGCGGCGCGCTGACAATAGAGCCATTAGCTCAAGCGCCGAGTAACTGTATGCGTTACTCGGATCAGTGAGCGGCGCGATCGCATCCTCGAGGACAGCGGGATCTTCACTGTCCAGGCCATGAATACCCCAAAGCAGCGTCGCAAGATCACTGAAGACATAATCCACGCCACCGTCGTTGCTCAACGTCCGATAAATCGAAATCGCGTCTTGCTGCTTGTCCTGCTCTAGAAGAATACCGGCGCGCTGCAAATCAGCCAAAGCCCCATATGGGCCACCTTGCTCTACAACAACAGAAAGCTCAGATAAGGCTGCGTCAGAATTTCCATCAACCAACTGTTCAGTCGCCCGGGCAAAGGTATCGGCTTGTTGGGCCAATCGATCTGTCACCATTCCTTGCCAACTCTGAAACGCCGCAACAGCAAGAACCAATCCTGCCATAGCGCCATAAATCCAACCTTTGTAGCTGTCCCACAGCTTTTGAATCTGCTCATCGCGGAGTTCAGATTCGACCTCCGTCATGAATGCATCGATGGCGCCTGATTCTTCATCATCAGGCGCTGGCGTAGACTCTTTTTTGGCTTTGGCGGCCTTTTGGCTGCCAACCTTTTTCTTGGTCACAGGATGGGTCCTCATCGGTCTGGTCCGGGCACTGGACGACCGGGGGCAAGAGTGGACGAATCGGCGCGTACCTTACCTATGCGACCGCAGTGTTGCAATTCGGGATATTGCCCCAGAAATCAGGGTAAAATCTGGAGATTCAGCATTTGTTAAAGGGTCAGACCCAAACTCACACCGGTTCCCTTTATCCACGCTGGATAGCGTGGTCACCGGAGCCACTGAAATCGACCCACGGAGAGTTTTCATGATCCGCACGACCCTCATTCTGGCCTCTTTGGCCGCGCTCACGGCGTGTGGCGCGACCAGCGACCGTCTGTTGCGCCAGTCCGTAGGATATGAGTGTACCGGGGCAGACGGCGCCATAGGCGGCATGCTCTGCTCTGAGAGTGACCTACCCGTGAGCCAGCGCAGTCGCTATTGCTATGAGACATTAGGCGACATCAACTGCCTGGATCGCCCTGATCCAGACCGTCAGAACGCGCCGGTAGGTTCCGCGGGATACTAGCCAGACCCAGGCGTCACGCCTCCAAGCGCCGAATTCTCAGGTATCATCACCGTCTTGCGAGACCCCTAAATCAGTGAAAAGATACGGTTCTCGGCAATGATTCGAAGGGGGCTAATCGGCCAATGAATCAATTGGTGCGGATTTCCGACTACCGGCGCAAAGCGTCAGCCCTTCATTTTACCCGTTCAGAACTCACCCAACTGCTTGGCGTCTACTCATCTCGTGTGATCACCGGCGAGTGGCGTGACTATGCCATCGGCGCGACACCAGGGTTTGCCCGGTTTTGCATCTATCGCAGCAGCCGCGAAGATCCTCTGTTTACGATCACCAAACTGGCGACCGATGGCAAGGCGCGGAGCGCCCTCGCCCGCAAAGGCAAATACGTGGTGAGTACGCGTCAGCGCACTCTGCGGCAAAGCCATTCCCTCCTGGATGTCCTTGAAATATTCAAGTCTGACCTAAAATTGCTGTCTCACTGAGCTACTGAACACCTGCGGTTAAGGCCTTGTTTTGTAACCTAAAAGTCACCTTTCACTGCTATGCAGCATGAGCATTGCTGTCATGCAGCAATATCCATTTATTTCGTGATGAAGTAATATTATTACGTACCTGTATCGCGATTGAGGACAGCACAATTTGTGCTGGCACCGCGATTAAAGGAGGTACGGTATGGATCGCTTAACAAAGTATCTGCACGTCACGGTCTTAATTTCGACCGTGCTGTCGACGGGCGTTATCTTTGCGTCCAGCGCCCGCATCCTCTTCTAAGGATCGTGCGTAACGCATAGGCCGACCGGCTCAGTGCCGGCAGAGGCTTGCTCCTGATCCCGGGCTATTCGTCCCCGGACTCCTCGCCTTCAGCGAGGCCGGCATCTAGATCGGGAGCGAGCCTATCGCTCTCCCCAGCCATCACCGTCCAACCCCGACTCTCAAATGCCGCTCTCGCCGTGTCACTGATTGAGCCCGTCAACCAAAGCTCACGGCTCATGTCTTCGGGAGCGCCCTGGTCTGCGATGGCTTTGGCGCCCACGCTCCAGATCAAATGATCTGCAGGTATAATGCTGATCGCCCGATCGCCTGCCGCCGCGGTCACCGCTCCGTCTTCAAGCGTCAACGTTTCAATGGCCGCTACGTTTTGATGGAAACCCAGCGTCGCCTCTGTTTGTCGCATGAGAAAGATGGATTGATTTTCGCTTTCAGAAACTGTGGCGTGCTCGACCATAGCACCACGGCCTTCCGTTTCCTCAAGTCCCATCAATACAGCAACAATCGTGGTTTCGTGGCGCGGCGAGAGCCATGGGTTTTCGACAAACTCTTCGATCAATTCGTCATCAACCTCCATCACCTCCAACCGTGCGCGATTGATATCGCGCAAAGCTTCAGGGGACTGGGAAGTGAGCATAGAATTTAGAGTTTGGCTGTTTTGCAGGCCTGATAAGGCAACCCCAGCACCGCCACCGACAGAGGCGGTCAACGGCAGCAGACTAAAGCCGCCAGCAAACCCAGCCCAAGCCACTTCACTCATTCCATCTTGTAAGGCCGCATTGGTGGTATAGGGATCAACGTCCAACAATTTAGCCACTTCGCGTTTAACAGCGCCGTAGCCAACCAACTCCTCAGCGGCCGAGTCTTCCTGCTCGCCTCGCGATCCTGTCACCATTTCACCCGCCTGGGAGAACAACGCACCAATCCCACGTACAGCCCCGGTAACGGTTCCCACCGGTTCTGTCGCCAAACTCTTAAGAGCCCGAAAGGGGCTTGTTGCCGCTTGGGCAACGCCTGCTGCGAACGCGTCCGTTTTTGTAATCTCACTAAGCTCCTTGAGGGCGTAAACCTCTTGCACTCGCTCGGCCACGTAGTCGGTTCGATGCGCCGCAAAGGTGCCGAACTCAGAGGTAATGGTGTAACTGTTTTCGAACCCGTTGTTCTCAACAGTCTCCAAAATCTGATGCAAATCGCCGCTCATTAAATCTTCGGACAGAAGATCAGAGGCTTGGAACGTCGGCAGTGGATCGTAGTCTGCGTCTTGCGCCCAAGCCCCTTGCGTGAACATGACAGTTGCGGTCGCAAAAACGATAGTGCGAAGCGCGACACGCGCATTCGCTCGTGAGGTAAGTTCGGTCATAACGCGTCCCTTTATTACTATTGGGGAAACGCTAACCTTGATTGACAGGGCTTAACAAGCCCACGCCGATAAAGCCCAGAATTAGGCGGCTTTGATCGCGCCGAACAGTCCCCACGAGGTGTAGATTCCGTGCTTTGGTGGTGAGGTTTCGCCGAGTGCAACTTGCCGAAAATATCCCGGGTCAGCGCCGCCAACATCGGGAATTGACGCTGTAAAACACTCGTCCGCGCTAAACCCGGCGCTGGTCATGAGGTCAACGCACTCTTGAGACCGGAAGTCTCGATAGTGGGGCTCGTTATTGTGCTCGTTGTCCCAGTCGAGAAAGAAATTGTAATAGGCATCGACCTGAGAGGCTGGCGGCAACTCCATGTGCACCATCATGCCGCCAGGTTTGAGCATGCGACGGCATTCGGCCAACACCCGCTTGGTCGCTTCAACCGAAAGTTCGTGGAAGAAGAAGCTCGATACTATGAGATCAAAAGTACTGTCCGCGAAGTTCAGCGTTTCGGCATTCTGCTGTGAGAACTTAGCGTCGATGCCACGCGCTGCAGCGCGCGCGTGCGCGTAGCGCAAGCAGGGGGCAGCAACATCAACCCCTGTAAGTTCTGCTTCTGGAAAAATATCTTTATAGGGAAACAGGTTGTTGCCGATGGTACACCCGGTTTCCAGTATCTTTTCGGGTTTGAATTCGGGATAACGGATCGATAGCCATTGACTGACCGAGGCCGCAACACCACTGCGGGTTTTGCTGGGCATCAAAGACCCACGGAAGACGAGACCGCCGTGGGCATAGATCGCGCCTTGAGCCACATCGCCCGCTGTATGTTCGTCTTGCCAGCAACCGGGCATAAGGTGAACGTCTAGAGTGTCGACGTAATCTGGAATCTCTAGATCGGGATCGAGGATCAAAGACCCACCGTGAGAATTGGATTGCGACGCCTGATCTGCGATGGAGATCATCTCTGGCAGCTGCCGTTCGACTTCCTCGCGTACCGATTCCCAAACCATCTCTTGAGCGTTGTATCTAAGACTGCTCCACACCCGATAGGTCATGTTGTCTGCGATGGCATCGCGAACTTCATCGCCCGTTTCAGGCTCACGCCCTTTCGCCGCCACAAACATCGGCTTGACTGCCGTGTCATAGGCCGTGCGCATGTCGTCGGCAACATCCTTCATGATGTGTTTGCGCAAGCGTGAAACGAAACCCTGGCGGGCTAGTTCGTCGTGGGTGGGATCAACCAGACTATCGATGTCGCGAATCGCGTTCATGCCGATCTCCTAGAGACATAGCGTGTATTAGAAAGTATCCGCGTCACTGACCCGATAAGCAATGGCCGCCTACTGTTACTTTCCAGCACCGAACAAATAGTAACTCGAAAAATTGCTGTGCTGCGGGGCTTCGGCTTCACCGCGAGCAAAAGCCGCGAAATCATCATCACTCACACCACCACGATCTGGAATGCGAATGAGACTGCTAGACTCGGCGGAAAACCCAGCTTCAGTCAGCAGAGCAACCGGATCCTGCTGGCGGAAGGCCGCGTAGTGCGGCTCGTGATTGTGGTAGGCGTCCCAATCGAGAAAGAAATTGTAGTACGGGTCCATAGCGTTAGACGGCGGCAATTCCATATGAATCGTAACGCCACCGGGTGCCAATACGCGATTGACCTCCTTGAGAATTTTCTTGGTCGATGGCACAGCGATCTCATGGAAAAAGAAACTCGACACAATGAGATCAAACATACCGTCGTCAAAATCCATGTCTTCCGCATTCTGCTGTGAATAATGCGCAGTAATGCCCTGTGCCTCTGCGCGCGCATGACCGTAACGCAGCACCGGCGCCCCGACGTCAACGCCATAGAGCTCGGCATCCGGAAAAGCGCGATGAAACGGCAACAGGTTTGATCCGATGGTGCAGCCCAAATCGAGTATGCGTTTCGGCTTAAAGCCCGGATACTTGAGCTTGAGGTAATGACCGATGGAATCGGCGACGCCGCCCTTGCCAGGGTTCTTCGCCATCTTGAGCGCGCCGGAGAACACTTTGGTGCCATGGGCATAAACAGCGCCCACTGCAACATCCTCATCACGATACTCGGTATGAAAACAACCGGGCATCAAATGGATATCCAAGGCACTAACAGCCTTGGGAATAGGTAAGTCTGAGTTCAGCCGCAAGGTACCACCAGCGGGCGATTGCGCTGCGGCTTTATCCGCAACGGCAATGAGGTCTGGCAGCGCGCGTTCGACTTCACCCTGCACGGAACTCCAAGTCATTTCCTGCGCATTGTACCGCAGCGACGACCAGGTCCGGTAAAACGTGTTCGGTTCCATCGCCTTACGCACTGTCCGTGCATCTTCGGGACTCCCACCATTCTTCGAGCGAAAAGCTGGCTCAACGGCGTTGTCGTAAACGGTGCGCATATCTTGGGCCAGATCAGCCATCACAAACTTGCGCAGAAACGCGACATACTTTTGTCTCGCCGCTTCATCGTGGGTGGCGCGCGGAATGCTGTCGATGGACGGCAACGCCGCTTCCCCAGTTGCTTTTTCTTCGCGGTACATAGTCTCTCCGGTCAATCGTCAAGCAGCCCAAGCGGGCCCGCAATCTGCCGGATATATCGGAGGTTTTCGGGCCCGTTTCAACTGGAATCGGATGAAAATAGGCCAGACTCGACCAAGAGTGACGGAATTGTGAGATTCTAGCGATCGCTCATCTTTAGCTGATTGAGCCGCCGCCTTTGCGTGTAATGGCCACGACTGAGGGACGCGGTGGCACATCATCTTCAAAATCAGGCCAACGGGTTGTCGGATTGTCATAGGTCGAACCGCCCCCCTGCGCAGGATGCTGCACGGAACAGAACAATGTCTCCCCGTCTGGCGTAAAAGCCGGGCCGGTCAATTCAGCGCCCACAGGGCACTTAAAGAAGTGGCGAGTGAGAGCCCGCGCCGTACCCCGCACCTCGGTCGCCCAAACCCCATCGGCGGTCTCGAAGTCGGACGCCCCATCGGTTGCAATCCACAAACGGCCCTTCGGGTCGAAAGCCAGATTGTCCGGGTTGGCCAACCAGCCGCTCTTCGACACATCCGCATGATACTGAGCACCGGAGTTGGGGTCATGGGGATCGCCGGCCTGGAGGAACACGTTCCATGAAAATTGCGCTGCTGCGTGATCAGCAGCCGCACCCTCACCACCCGGTGGGATCATCTCTAGAATATGGCCGGCGCGGTTGCGCGACCTTGGGTTCGCAGCATCCGTTCGAAACTGCCGACGGAACGGATTTTTCGACAGCGCCACAAATACGGTACCCGTGACAGGATTGGTCTCAACGTCTTCAGGACGGTCCATCGGTGTCGCCCCAACGAAAGAAGCGGCCCGCCGGGTTTCAATCAACACCCCTGCCTGATCGGCAAATCCATTTTCCGGTGTCAGGGGTCCTTCGCCCCACACAAGGGGTAGCCAGATGAGAGTGCCATCCTCCTCGAAACGCGCGACGTATAAAGTTCCCTCATCTAGGAGGTCACGATTCCGATCGCGGTTATCCGAATCATAAGTCCCCGCCGAAACGAACTTGTATACGTACTGAAACATCTGGTCGTCGCCCGAGTAGACAACAACCTGGCCGTCTCTACTCACCACGGCAGTAGCCCCTTCGTGGCGGAAGCGGCCGAGGGCCGTGCGCTTTGCCGGCACAGATTCAGGGTCATAAGGGTCGTATTCGACAACCCAACCGAAACGATTCGGTTCACGAGGCTCTTTCTCTAAATCGAAACGATCAAGATACTGACTCCAGGAAAAGAACAGGCTTTGATTAAGCCCCATATCAAGATGATTGCCGGCTTCGGCAGTGCCACGGGGATCACCAGAAAAATAATAGTGTACGTTTTCTTCAGCCATCAGGCAGGTGCCCCAGGGAGTTTGCCCTCCCGCGCAATTGTTCAACGTGCCGATCACCGAACGGCCGGTTGGATCAGCACTCGTCTTGAGTCGGTCGTGCCCAGCCGCCGGGCCGGTGAGGACCATCATTGTCTCACCTGCCGTGATCCGCCGGTTGTACCGACTATCCTGAACGTAGGACCATTGCCCATCCGTCTGTCGTTTGACTTCCACGACCGTATGGCCGTGCGCGGCCATCTCCACATCGACATGTCGACGTGTCGGCGCTGGATACGTCGGGCAGAAGACAAAGAATCCCTTGGAATCGCTGGGATTAGCTGGGCGCGCCATTCAGGACCCAAAACAAGCGATGGCGCGGTTTTAGCTGGGGGCGCTTTGC
>WLXB01000075.1 GCA_012103295.1 Alphaproteobacteria bacterium
GGCCCTCCTCAAAATCATGGAAGGCACAGTCGCGTCTGTGCCGCCCCAAGGTGGACGCAAACATCCTCAGCAGGAGTTCCTGCAGGTCGATACGACAAATATTTTGTTCATTTGCGGCGGCGCCTTTGCCGGACTGGACAAAATTATCTCGAGACGCGGCAAGGGGACTTCGATCGGGTTCGGCGCTGACGTGCGCACCTCCGATGATCGTCAGACCGGACAAATCTTGCGCGAAATTGAGCCGGAAGATCTACTGAAGTACGGACTGATTCCTGAGTTTGTTGGTCGTGTTCCGGTGCTGGCAACTTTGGAAGACCTCGACGAAGATGCGCTGGTTGAAATTCTAACCAAGCCCAAGAACGCTTTGGTCAAACAGTATCAACGCCTGTTCGACATGGAGAACGTCCACCTCGGCTTTACCGACGATGCCTTGGGCGTGATCTCGAGAAAGGCCATCGCCCGTAAGACAGGCGCGCGCGGTTTGCGTTCTATTATGGAAGGCATTTTGCTCGATACGATGTTTGATTTGCCGAGTTTGGAAGGCGTTGAAGAGATCGTGGTTAATGGTGAAGTTACGGAAGGCCGTGCCAAGCCGCTTTACATCTATGCTGACCGCCGTGAAGACTTGGGGACACCTGCTTAGCCAGCGAATGTGCACCGAATTTAATCTGGGCGAGGCCTGATTGCGCTTGGCGCGTCGGCTTCCTAAATAGAATACAAGCTCCGGCGGCTACGAACGTGTCGGCAGCATTTTTTGAATTGAACTAAGAGCGGCTGAACGACAGTCGCCGGCGACCGCCCGCGGTTTGGGTTCGCCACTAAGCGAGGTATTTACGTGAGTTCCGATAAAGGCCAATTGTATCCCGTCCTGCCGCTCCGCGACATTGTGGTGTTTCCGCACATGATCGTGCCGCTATTTGTCGGTCGCGAAAAATCCGTCAAGGCGTTGGAAGATGTCATGGGTGATGACAAGCAGATTATGCTGGTCGCCCAACGGGACGCGGCCGTCGACGATCCTGCATCAGATGACATTTACGATGTAGGCACGATTTCAACCGTTTTACAGTTGCTGAAACTGCCCGACGGCACAGTAAAGGTTTTGGTTGAAGGTGGTCAGCGCGCCAAGATCACCGGCTACAAAGAAAACAGCGAATTCTTCGAAGCCTACGCAGATGCATTCGACGATGAAGCAGATGGTGAGCCTGAGCTTGAGGCTTTGTCGCGGTCAGTGGTGACTGAGTTCGAACAGTACATCAAACTCAATAAGAAAATTCCGCCAGAGGTTTTGGTCTCTGTCAATCAGATTGAAGAGCCGTCTAAACTTGCTGACACAGTGGCGTCACATCTCGCCCTTAAGATTTCCGATAAGCAGGAACTCCTGGAACTCGGCACGGTGGCTGAGCGCCTTGAAAAAATATATGGCGTTATGGAAGGCGAAATCAGCGTTCTTCAAGTCGAGAAGCGCATCCGTAATCGCGTCAAACGCCAGATGGAAAAAACGCAACGCGAGTACTATTTGAATGAGCAGATGAAGGCCATTCAGAAGGAACTCGGCGAAACGGAAGACGGTCGTGACGAAGCGGCTGAATACGAAGACAAAATTAAAAAGCTGCGGATGCCTAAGGACGCCAAAGAAAAGGCGATGTCTGAGTTGAAGAAGCTTAAGGCAATGAGTCCAATGTCGGCGGAAGCGACGGTCGTTCGAAATTACCTCGACTGGATTACTGAAATCCCCTGGAAAAAACGGTCTAAGGTCAACAAAGACCTCCAGGCGGCGGAAGACCAGTTGGATAAGGACCACTATGGTCTCGACAAGGTCAAAGAACGCATCGTTGAGTATCTTGCCGTTCAGCAGCGAACCAAGAAATTAAAAGGGCCAATCTTGTGCCTTGTTGGTCCGCCAGGTGTTGGTAAGACATCTCTTGGTAAGTCGGTGGCTAAGGCAACCGGTCGTAATTTTGTTCGCATGTCACTTGGAGGCGTGCGTGATGAAGCTGAAGTGCGGGGCCATCGCCGGACCTATATCGGTTCAATGCCCGGTAAAGTTATCCAAGGCATGAAGAAAGCGAAGACATCTAATCCGCTCTTCCTGTTGGATGAGATTGATAAACTGGGGAATGACTGGCGCGGTGATCCGTCGTCCGCGTTGCTCGAAGTGCTAGATCCCGAACAGAACTCAACCTTCCAGGATCACTATCTGGAAGTGGATTACGATCTTTCAGACGTGTTGTTCATTACGACGGCCAATTCGCTTCGTATGCCTCAACCTTTGCTCGATCGCATGGAAACCATTCGACTGGCCGGGTACACGGAAGACGAAAAGCTTGAAATCGCGAAACGTCACCTGATTGAGAAACAGCTCGAGGCCCACGGTCTAAAGGCTAAAGAGTGGAGCATTTCAGATCAGGCGTTGAAAGATGTCATTCGGTATCACACGCGTGAGGCCGGAGTTCGTAGTTTAGAGCGTGAGCTGGCGAGACTGATTCGTAAAGCGACCAAGGAAATCATTGTCGACAAACTCGACGCTATCAAAGTTACGCGTCAGAATCTCAAGAAGTATGCGGGTGTCAAAAAGTACCGGTTCGGAGAGGCAGAGCGCGAAGATCTTGTTGGCGTGACTACCGGTCTCGCTTGGACAGAAGTTGGTGGCGAGTTGCTGTCGATCGAAGCGGTTGTAATGCCCGGCAAGGGGCAGGTGACGCTAACGGGTAAGCTGGGCGATGTGATGAAAGAGTCCATCCAAGCTGCTCGGTCCTTTGTCAGAAGCCGAGCGATTCCCTTCGGTATCAAACCACGGATTTTTGAGAAGAACGATATTCACCTTCACGTCCCTGAGGGCGCGACACCAAAAGACGGGCCATCGGCTGGCGTAGGCATGTGCACGGCCATCGTTTCAGCGCTGACCGGCAACCCGGTTCGCAAAGATATTGCGATGACCGGGGAGATCACCCTGCGGGGCCGAGTTCTGCCCATTGGAGGCTTGAAGGAAAAACTGCTGGCTGCGGTGCGTGGCGGCATCAAGACTGTGCTTATTCCGAAGGATAACGAGAAAGACCTTGAGGAAATTCCGGATAACGTCAAACGAGACCTTGAGATTATCGCGGTGACCACTGCCGATGAAGTGCTTGAGAAGGCTTTGACCCAACCGCTGGTGCCGCTCGAGTTATCTGAGGAAGAAGAAGATGATGATGTTGCTGCATCAGCCGTCGATAGCGACGCGGATGACGACGTCTTGGTGACCCACTAGTCTTATTTGGGGTCCTACTAGGGATAGTAGGTCCGAGTCTTTCTGACCCCATAAAAGCCCGGTTTTCGACGGTTCGCCCCGCCGGAACCCGGGTTTTTTATTAAAAAACCCCGGTTTTCTGGGCTTGACAACGAAAAAAGGTCTGTTTTTCCCAGTTTTCCGTCGTTTTTTAGGAGTCGATGCATTGACGCCCGCATAAACCCGCCGCAGACTTTGCTCATCCCAGCGATAGAAAACTGCGGTTTTTCCAATGATGGAAAGATCGCAGCCGTTAGGGAACATCATAACGTAGCTGGGGTGTTCTCGATCGTTTTCACCCAACAGACATTAAGAGTAGGGGTCTAATATGAATAAAAACGACCTGATTGCCGCAGTGGCAGATGGTACCGGATTAACAAAGGCAGATGCTGCTAAGTCAGTGGATAGCGTGTTTGACACAATTACTGCCTCATTGAAGTCTGGCGGAGAAGTCCGCCTGGTCGGGTTCGGAACCTTCAGCGTCGCTGATCGTCGCGCCAGCGAAGGCCGCAATCCTCGTACCGGTGAAAAAATCCAAATCCCAGCGTCCAAGCAGCCTAAGTTCAAGGCCGGCAAGGGCCTTAAGGATGCGGTGAACAAATAGACCACGCGTCTATTCGCGTTCTGCAAGAGTGCCGGCTGCAATATGCAGCCGGCACTTTTCATTTTGGGACAGCTGGAATAGTGTGCGCCCGCCCGCAGACGACTGGCGGGCTGGGAATGGGCGATTAGCTCAGCTGGGAGAGCACCTCGTTTACACCGAGGGGGTCGGCAGTTCGATCCTGTCATCGCCCACCATTCCCGACCCTCGCGAGGAGGGTAAGTAATCATTCAATCCTATTTTCGGAGAGCCACGCGTGAAGATCGGTCTTCTCGGCAACGGTGCCATCGCACGCGTTGTAACGGCCCACTGCGAAGCCTCGGGTGGCCGGATAGATATTATGGGTGCCGTTGTCCTATCGGAGGACGGACCTAGCGTTGGTGGTCATCCAACGTTCACAGATATTAACTCAGTGCTGGATATGGCGCCTGATCTAATCGTCGAATGCGCCAGCCAACAAGCCGTTCTCGACCATGGCCCCGCCATTTTGCGTGCTGGTGTCAATCTTATGGTGATATCGGTCGGGGCCCTGGTCGATGCTAAATTGCGGACCGATCTGGCCCGGGACGCTCGTGCTAATGAGGTTAAGGTGATTGTTCCCGCCGGTGCCGTGGCCGGTCTCGATGCCATCACCGCGGCGAGGGCTGATGGGTTGGAGCGTGTCATGCTACGAACCCGTAAACCGCCCAACTCCTGGGCTGGTGCGCCAGGTGTAGAGGGCATTGATCTTGCCGAAATTACTCAGCCGACGACCATTTTTGCTGGTTCCGCCGGGGCGGCAGCACAGGCTTTTCCCAAGAATGCCAATGTCGCTGCGGCTGTCGCGATGGCCGGAATAGGGGTTGAGGATACCTGGGTTGAGCTGATCGCAGATCCCGGGGTGAACCGGAATATCCATCATATTGAGGCAGAAGGCGCGTTTGGACGGTTGGAGATTGATGTCGAGGCCGAGCCATCACCAAATAACCCAAAAACCTCACATTTGGCCGCTTTGAGTATTGTTCGTCAGCTCGATAAATTGATTGATCCGATCCAGATTTAGCCTGTTTTGCGGACCTCTGTGACCTGTGAAAGTCTGGTGGATCAAGAGGCACAGGTTGTTAGTCGACACCACAGCACCGTGGCTCTGCGGGCAGGGTTGAAAATCACCACAGATATTAACGGCTTCCGATCGCCGCCAACCGGCAGAAAACCTAGTCTTGTCAACGGGTAAGTTGGCTTGACTTGCGCCGTATCCAACGGCTACACCAGCGAGGTAAGGGATGGGGGAAGAGGCTGGAAAACAGCCCAAAACGCCAGACACATAGGGTTGGCGTTAATCGTTCCGAGCTTGGCCATAACAAGGTTTAGTCCAGCACCTGGGCTTGCCGAACCGGACCGAGATGGCATGGAAGAATTGCTGACCGAATACCTGCCGATCCTGATCTTTATCGGCATAGCGTTCGTTATGGCGACCGCAATGGTTGCAGCTTCGCTCATTGCCGGTCCATCAAATCCAGATCCAGAAAAAACATCAGCTTACGAATGCGGTTTTGAGCCTTTTGATGACTCCCGGTCGAAGTTCGATGTGCGCTTTTACTTGGTTGCAATTCTCTTCATCATTTTTGACTTGGAAGTGGCTTTCCTTTTTCCATGGGCGGTAAGCCTTTCGGGCATCGGCCTTTTCGGTTTCTGGTCCATGATGATTTTCCTGGGCATTCTAACCATTGGTTTTGTGTACGAATGGCGTAAAGGAGCTTTGGAATGGGAGTGACAGTTCCAGCCCAGGTGGAAACCGACCCTATCCGCGGGACAAGTGATGACGATCAAGTCGTCGTGGCGCGCGTCGCCGAGGAACTTCAAACCAAAGGGTTTGTTCTTTCGTCCGTAGACGCACTCGCAAATTGGGCGCGTACCGGATCAATGTGGCCGATGTCGTTTGGTCTGGCGTGTTGTGCTGTCGAAATGATGCACTCTGCCATGGCCCGCTATGACCTTGACCGTTTCGGCATGGTGTTTCGGCCAAGCCCGCGTCAATCAGACGTGATGATTGTTGCCGGGACGTTGACCAACAAGATGGCTCCCGCGCTGCGTAAGGTTTACGACCAGATGCCTGAACCCCGTTGGGTTATTTCCATGGGGTCGTGCGCTAATGGGGGCGGGTACTACCACTATTCTTACTCTGTTGTGCGCGGTTGTGACCGCGTTGTTCCTGTAGATATTTACGTTCCGGGTTGTCCGCCGACAGCTGAAGCACTGTTGTACGGAATACTACAACTGCACAAAAAAATTCGCCGCGTTGGCACGTTGGGTCGCTGAGTAGCGTTAAGGGAAACGGGGCGGATGGATACAAACTCAGACAATGCTTCGGCTCTGGCCGACCTCGCGGAGGCGATTGGTTTATCGCTACCTGACGATGTCATTGAAGCGTCTGTCGCCGGTGATGATCTGACCATAACGGTGCAGCGGCCATCCATCGTCAAAGTGCTCAAGTTTTTACGAGACGACAGCAACTGCCAATTCACCCAACTGGTTGATATCTGCGGCGTTGATTTCCCCGAGCGGGAAGAGCGTTTCGAAGTCGTCTATCATTTGTTGAGCATGAACCACAATCTCCGCCTGCGCCTGAAAGTGTCGGCGAGCGAAGAGACGCCTGTTCCATCAGTAGCGGAGGCGTTTTCCTGCGCTGATTGGTTTGAGCGTGAGATTTGGGACATGTATGGCGTGTTCTTTTCCGATCACCCTGATTTGCGCCGCATCCTTACTGACTATGGATTCGATGGTCATCCACAGCGCAAAGATTTCCCGCTGACTGGATATGTAGAAGTGCGTTACGACGAGAGTCAGAAACGCGTCATCTATGAGCCGGTTAAGCTGACGCAAGATTTCCGCACCTTTGATTTTATGAGCCCATGGGAAGGTGCCGAACACGCGCATCAGCAGATGCTTCCGGGCGATGAGAAAGCGACGCAAGATGGCTGAGTTAGCCGAAGCTGAAATTGAGAACTATACGGTTAACTTTGGACCGCAGCATCCGGCGGCCCACGGTGTATTGCGTCTAGTGTTGGAAATGGGCGGTGAAACAATTGACCGTGTTGATCCGCATATCGGATTGCTTCATCGCGGCACAGAAAAGCTGATCGAATATAAAACTTACTTGCAGGCCGTTCCGTATTTTGACCGGCTCGACTACGTCTCTCCAATGAATCAAGAGCAGGCCTATGCCATAGCGGTTGAGCGACTGCTTGGTATCGAAGTGCCGAAGCGCGGCCAGTATATTCGCATGTTGTTTTGCGAACTTACGCGCATCCTGAACCACATTATGAATATCGGTTCCTACGCTATGGATGTCGGCGCGATGACGCCGTTTTTGTGGACGTTTGAAGAACGCGAAAAGCTGATGGGCTTTTACGATGATGTTTCCGGCGCGCGTATGCATGCAGCTTATGTTCGGCCGGGTGGTGTGGCGCAAGATATGCCTGCAGGATTAATGGAGCGTATTGCCGACTGGGCTGCGCATTTTCCAAAAATCATCGATGACGTTGAAGGCTTGTTGTCGAACAATCGCATTTTCAAACAACGCACTGTCGATATCGGCATCGTCTCGAAAGAACAGGCTCTTGACTGGGGCTTTACCGGTCCAAACTTGCGCGCGTCTGGTTTGGCATGGGATCTGCGGAAGTCGCAGCCTTATGACGGCTACGAAGAAATTGATTTTGATATCCCAATTGGGAAACATGGCGATTGCTATGATCGCTACATTGTCCGCATTGAGGAAATGCGCCAGTCACTGCGCATTATCAATCAATGCTTGGAGAAGATGCCGGGCGGGCCCGTGAAGGTGCAAGACCACAAGGTCAATCCGCCGCCACGGGGCGATATGAAAGGCTCGATGGAAGCGTTGATCCATCACTTCAAACTTTACACTGAGGGTTATCACGTCCCACGCGGAGAAACCTATGCGGCGGTTGAAGCGCCGAAAGGGGAGTTCGCGGTGTATCTCATTTCAGACGGCTCCAACAAACCGTATCGCTGTCGCATTCGCGCCCCAGGTTTTGTTCACATGCAAGGCATGGACTTCATGTTGCGCGGACACATGTTGGCGGACGTTCCGGCCGTTCTCGGGTCAATCGATATCGTATTCGGCGAGGTTGACCGATGAGTACTCGTAATCTCGCAAAAAATCAGCCCGAGACCTTCGCCTTTACGGACGAGCATAAGGTGCGGATCGAGAAAATTATTGCGAAGTATCCGGAAGGTTACCAGGCCAGCGCGGTCATCCCGCTGCTTGATCTTGCCCAGCGTCAAGACGGATGGGTAACGAAACCGGCCATTGATCTCATTGCCGAGACATTGGGCATGCCTGTCATTCGGGTTCTTGAAGTTGCGACTTTTTACACGATGTTTAATTTGAACCCAGTCGGTAAGTGTCACATCCAAGTCTGTACGAGCTTGTCGTGCTGGCTGCGCGGTTCGAACGACGTGGTCAAAGCGTGTAGCGACAAGCTTGGCATCAAGTTTGGTGAAACAACCGCCGACGGCGCAATAACATTAAGCGAAGTGGAATGTGCAGGGGCCTGTGTGAACGCGCCCGTGGTTGCAGTCGGTGATGAGTATTACGAAGATTTGAACTACGAGACGATGTCGAAGTTGATCGACACCATCAAAGCAGGCAATCCGCCCGCGCCAGGGTCTGCCGTTGGCCGACAAGGCGCAGAACCGGAGGGCAATCGGACGTCGCTGACGACGGATCCGACGCAAACGACGCCGATGCAAGATTTAGCTGTGGCGAAACAGAAACACGAAGAAGCCCAAGAAGCGGCCCGCAAGGCTAAGGAAAACGCGTGATGTTGCAGGATCAAGACCGCATTTTCACCAACCTCTATGGCGAGCACGATTGGCGCCTAGCAGGGGCACGGTCGCGCGGCGACTGGGATGGCACCAAAGAGCTCTTACACATGGGTCGTGACTGGATCATCGATGAGATGAAAGCATCCGGTTTGCGTGGACGCGGCGGTGCTGGGTTCCCGACGGGGCTCAAATGGTCGTTCATGCCAAAGACAGAAACGGATCGACCGCACTATCTGGTTGTGAATGCGGACGAAGGCGAACCGGGTACGTGTAAAGACCGCGACATGATGCGGTTTGATCCACACAAGTTGATCGAGGGCTGTTTGCTGGCGAGCTTCGCGATGAACGCGCACGCTTGTTACATCTACATTCGTGGTGAGTTCTACACCGAGGCATCGAACCTTCAGGTCGCCATTGATGAAGCCTATGAAGCAGGCCTGATCGGTAAGAACGCCTGCGGATCGGGATGGGATTTTGATCTCTACCTGCATCGCGGTGCCGGCGCTTACATTTGTGGTGAAGAAACCGCGTTGATCGAAAGCCTCGAAGGGAAAAAAGGTCAGCCGCGCTTGAAGCCACCATTCCCAGCCGGTGTCGGCTTGTATGGCTGCCCGACGACAGTGAACAATGTTGAGAGCATCGCAGTTGCACCGACAATCTTACGGCGCGGCGCATCCTGGTTTGCCGGTCTTGGTCGACCCAACAACACCGGTACTAAAGTGTTCTGCATTTCGGGGCATGTGAACCGGCCCTGCAATGTTGAAGAAGAAATGGGCATCCCACTCAAAGAACTCATCGACAAACATTGTGGGGGCGTCATCGGTGGCTGGGACAATCTGCAAGGTATTATCCCGGGCGGAAGTTCGGTGCCTTGCTTGCCGAAAGATATTTGCGACGAAATCCTGATGGATTTTGACTCGCTGCGTGAGGTGAAGTCAGGCCTGGGTACGGCAGCGGTCATGGTGATGGATCAGTCCGTCGATATCATCGCAGCGATCACACGGTTGTCCGCTTTCTATAAGCATGAAAGCTGTGGCCAATGCACACCCTGCCGCGAAGGCACAGGTTGGCTCTACAGGGTTATGAAGCGCATGGTTTCCGGTGAGGCGTCACTTGAAGAAATCGATATGTTGGAACAGGTCTCCTATCAGATCGAAGGCCACACAATTTGTGCGCTCGGTGATGCGGCGGCCTGGCCGGTGCAAGGATTGATTCGTCATTTCCGGCCGCAAATGGAACAGCGCATTAAAGACTACCGCGACGGCAAAGTGTCGCGCGCGGCGTAAGGACAGGGTATGCCAAAGCTCACCATTGATGGGGTTGAGATCGAAGTCGATCCCGGTGTCACAATTCTCCAGGCCGCAGAGCAGGCCGGGTCGGAGATTCCGCGATTCTGTTATCACGACCGTCTGTCCATTGCTGGCAACTGCCGCATGTGCCTGGTCGAAGTTGAGAAATCACCTAAGCCGGTGGCGTCCTGTGCAATGCCGGTGGGTGAGGGCATGGTGGTTCACACCAAGTCTGAGAAGGCCGTCAAAGCGCGTAACGGTGTGATGGAATTCTTGTTGATCAACCACCCACTGGATTGCCCGATTTGCGACCAAGGCGGTGAGTGCGATTTGCAAGACCAGGCGCTCGCCTTTGGTAATGACAAAGGCCGCTACGTTGAACAGAAGCGTGCGGTCAAAGACAAATACATGGGGCCGATTGTCTCAACGATCATGACCCGCTGCATTCATTGCACGCGCTGTGTCCGCTTTGTTGATGAGATTGGTGGTGTTGCTGAGATTGGCGCGACCGGTCGTGGCGAAGACACAGAGATCACAACTTATCTGGAACAGGCTCTAACTTCGGAGCTGTCCGGCAATGTGGTCGACCTCTGTCCCGTTGGTGCGCTGACCAATAAGCCGTACGCCTTTACAGCGCGCTCTTGGGAACTACGCAAGACAGAGTCCGTTGATGTTCTCGATGCGGTTGGCACGAATATTCGGGTGGATAGCCGTGGACGTGAAGTGATGCGCGTCCTGCCGCGCCTCAACGAGTGGGTTAACGAAGAATGGCTGGCAGATAAATCACGCAATGCCTGTGACGGTTTGAAGTATCAACGGTTGGATCAACCGTATGTGCGGCGTGACGGCAAACTACAGCCTGCAGAATGGAATGAAGCTTTCGATGCCATTGCGGGCAAGCTGAATGGCGTCAGCGGGCAAAAAATTGGCGCGTTGGTGGGTGACACAGTTGATTGTGAATCAACAATGGCGCTCAAGGATCTAATGACGGCGCTAGGATCAGAGAATACGGATTGCCGCCAGGATGGCGCAGCCGTCGATCCGAAAGTACGGGCGTCTTACCTATTCAACACTACGATCGCCGGCATTGAAGAGGCGGATGCAATCTTGTTGATCGGGACGAACCCTCGCAAGGAAGCCCCGATCTTAAACGCACGTATTCGGAAGCGCTTCCTCGCCGGTGGTGTGAAGATCGGTGTGATCGGTGATGCGACCGATCTCACCTACGATTACGATCATATTTCAGGCTCTGCCGACGCGGTGTCCAAAATTGCTGACGGTAGCCATCCTTTTGCGCAAATCCTAAAAGACGCGGAACGCCCGATGCTGGTGCTTGGCATGGCGGCGCTGACACGCGCGGATAGTGCCGCGATCCTCGGTGCCGGATATGCGATCGCCGATTCAACGGGCATGGTTTCTGGCGATTGGAATGGCTTTAACGTTCTTCACACTGCGGCAGCCCGGGTTGGCGCGTTGGATGTCGGCTTTGTGCCGGGTGAGGGCGGCAAAGACACGCGAGGTATTCTTGACGGCGCGGCCTCTGGTGATGTCGAGGTGGTTTATCTGCTCGGCGCGGACGAAATTGATACCGCGAAGCTCAAAGACGCATTTGTTATTTACCAAGGTCACCACGGTGATGCAGGTGCGCATGTGGCTGATGTCATTTTGCCCGGGGCAGCTTACACCGAAAAGAACGGCACCTATGTGAATACGGAAGGCCGGGCGCAATTGGGCCAAAGGGCAATCTTCCCGCCGGGCGATGCCCGTGAAGATTGGTCGATCATTCGCGCACTTTCAGAACGTCTTGGTAAAACGCTTCCTTATGACTCGCTTGAGCAGGTCCGTGCGAAATTGCGCGACACCAGCCCTGACTTTACCCATATCGACGACGTAGTAACCGCCGAGTGGGAAAAGTTTGGTGCTGCGGGATCAATAGAAGCGTCTGCGTTTACATATCCTGTCGCAAATTATTATCAGACCGATCCGATCAGCCGCGCCTCTAGGACAATGGCGCAGTGCACCCAAGACTTCGTGATGGGCAAGACCGAAAAGGCGACCGGCACCCATGGCTGAGTTATGGACAAGCTATATTTGGCCGGTGGTCTGGATTGTTATTCAGATCCTGATGTTTCTCGTACCGATTCTGATTGGCGTCGCCTACCTAACCTATGCGGAACGCAAAATTATCAGCGCGATGCAAATGCGCATCGGGCCCAATGTGATCGGTTGGTTTGGCTTGCTTCAACCTTTTGCCGACGCGCTTAAGCTTCTGACCAAAGAAACTGTGCTACCGACTGGCGCAAGCCCAGTGGTGTTCTTCCTGGCGCCGATGATTACGTTCTCGTTAGCTATGTTGGCTTGGGCTGTTATCCCGGTGAATCCCGGTTGGGTGATTTCTGACCTCAACGTCGGCGTGCTTTATCTATTCGCGATTTCTTCGCTTGGCGTTTATGGCGTTGTCATGGCCGGTTGGGCCTCTAACTCGCGGTATGCCTTTTTGGGTGCCATGCGGTCCGCCGCGCAGATGGTGTCCTACGAAGTCTCCATCGGCTTCATCATGATTACGGTGTTGATGACAGCTGATACCTTGAATCTGTCGGCCTTGGTTGAAGCCCAAGCCGAGCCGCTGTTTGGTTTCCTGCCTGGCTGGTACTTCATTCCGCATCTGCCGATGTTCGTGGTGTTCTTTATTTCTGTGTTGGCGGAGACAAACCGTCATCCGTTTGATTTGCCCGAAGCTGAGTCTGAGCTGGTTGCGGGCTTCATGACCGAATACTCATCTATGTCGTTCGCGCTGTTCTTCCTCGGCGAGTACGCCAACATGATCATGATGAGTGGCATGGTCTCGATCTTGTTCTTGGGCGGCTGGTTGCCGCCCTATGACGTGGCGCCGTGGAATTTGATCCCGGGTGTGGTGTGGTTCGCGGCCAAGATCGCATTTTGTTTGTTTATCTTTATCTGGGTGCGGGCAACGTTCCCGCGCTATCGCTACGACCAATTGATGCGTCTCGGGTGGAAAGTCTTCCTTCCGCTCTCGTTGATCTGGCTGGCCTTGACCGCCGGGTTCCTCGTGTATTTCGATAAAGTACCGGCGTAAGGGACGGAATTAAAAATGGCTTTCATAGATCGCACCGCCCGTTCTTTCCTACTCAGTGAATTGCTGAGCGGAATGTGGTTAACGCTGAAGTACATGTTCGGGCCGAAGGTGACCTTGAACTACCCGTTCGAGAAAGGGCCGCTAAGTCCTCGCTTTCGTGGGGAGCACGCGTTGCGGCGTTATCCCAATGGGGAAGAACGCTGCATTGCTTGCAAGCTTTGCGAAGCCATTTGCCCAGCGCAGGCGATTACGATTGAAGCCGTGCCCCGTGAAGACGGGAGTCGGCGCACCACGCGCTACGATATTGATATGACGAAGTGCATCTACTGCGGCTTCTGCGAAGAGGCCTGTCCGGTGGATGCGATTGTCGAAGGGCCGAACTTCGAGTTCGCGACCGAGACACGGGAAGAGTTGCTCTACAACAAAGACAAACTGCTGGCCAATGGTGACCGGTGGGAGCCTGAGCTGGCCAAACGGCTCGAGCTCGACGCGCCATATCGTTAGTCGACGGCAGCAGACGGGGAAGAAGAATGCGGCAGGCATTTGAACATAAGGCGGAGATGATCGCAGGGGGCGCGCAATGATTGCGGCAACGCTCGCCTTTTATCTGTTCGCAGCCTTGGCCATCGTTGGGGCATTGAACGTTATTTTTCAACGTAACCCAGTGCATTCGGTTTTGTGGCTGATCTTTACGTTCTTCAATGCCGCAGGTCTGTTTGTTTTACTCGGTGCTGAATTCGTCGCGATGATATTGGTTATTGTTTACGTCGGTGCCGTCGCGGTTTTGTTCCTCTTTGTCGTGATGATGCTCGACATCAACATCACAATGGTTCGCGAAGGCTTCTTTAAGTATATGCCCGTCGGTTTGTTGGTTGGCGGTATACTTTTAGCTGAGTTGATAATCGTGTTTGCCGGTTGGGTGATGTCTGATAGCGCAGAGGCGATGCGCGCGGCGCCAGCTCCGGACCCCAGTGCCATTAGCAATACGGAAGCGCTCGGTCTTATCCTCTATACGGATTACGTTTACCTGTTCCAGGCCTCCGGCATCATTCTGCTGGTCGCGATGATTGGTTCAATTGTCCTTACGCATCGCACCAGAACGGGCGTGCGCAAGCAGGTTATTAGTGAACAAAACGCACGCCGCCCCAGCGACACGCTTGAGGTTGTCAAAGTTGAATCAGGGAAGGGGCTGCAATAATGGCCGTTACTCTTTCCCATTACCTGATTGTCGCAGGGATTCTCTTTACTCTCGGTATTTTTGGAATTTTCCTTAATCGGAAAAACTTGATCGTCATTCTGATGTCGATCGAATTGATGCTGCTTGCTGTAAACATCAACTTTGTCGCGTTTTCATCCTATCTCGGTGATCTCGTCGGACAAATATTCACAATGCTTGTGTTGACTGTTGCTGCTGCTGAAGCGGCCATCGGTTTGGCCATCGTTGTTGTGTTTTACCGCGCCCATCGATCGATTGCCGTTGAAGACATTAACGAGTTGAAGGGGTAGGGGCCGTCATGGAAGCCGCCGCAATTTTCCTACCCCTCCTCGGGGCTATCATCGCCGGGTTCTTTGGCCGCCAGATTGGCGATCGCGCCTCGCAAATCGTCACATGCCTGGGCGTCGGCTCTGCCGCCGTACTGTCGATCCCTTTGTTCTTCGATGTCGCTGTCGGCGGCAACGAGCGCGTCGTCACGATCATGAGTTGGATCAACTCAGGGACATTTGAAACCGACTGGGCGCTTCGGTTTGACACGCTCTCCGCCGTTATGGTGATGACGGTGACCTGCGTGTCATCACTGATCCACGTCTATTCCATCGGCTATATGAGTCACGACGACTCAAAACCCCGATTTATGGCTTACTTGTCGCTGTTCACTTTCGCCATGTTGATGCTGGTAACGGCAGATAACCTGGTGCAGTTGTTCTTCGGCTGGGAAGGCGTCGGAGTTGTCTCCTACTTGCTGATTGGCTTCTGGTTTAAAAAGCCGACGGCCAACGCCGCTGCCATCAAAGCTTTTGTCGTCAACCGGGTTGGTGACTTCGGGTTCCTACTAGGCATCTTCGGCATCTACATGCTGTTCGACGCGGTGACCTTTGACACCATCTTTAACGCAGTACCGGCACATGCGGATGACACGGTCACCTTCTTTGGCATTGAGGGCCATGCGCTGACGTTGATTTCGCTGCTGCTGTTTGTCGGCGCGATGGGCAAATCGGCCCAATTGTTACTCCACACGTGGTTGCCTGATGCCATGGAAGGCCCAACACCGGTGTCAGCGCTTATCCATGCCGCGACGATGGTGACGGCGGGCGTATTCCTTGTTGCTCGTATGTCGCCAGTGTTTGAGTTCGCACCGTCGGCTCTGGAAGTGGTGACGATTGTTGGTGCGTCCACGGCCTTTTTCGCGGCCACCATTGGCTGCGTCCAAAACGATATTAAGCGTGTGATCGCGTACTCAACCTGCTCACAACTTGGCTACATGTTCTTTGCCTGCGGTGTGGGTGCGTATCCTGCGGCGATTTTCCACCTCATGACCCATGCCTGGTTTAAGGCGCTTCTGTTCCTTGGTTCTGGTTCCGTCATCCATGCGATGTCCGACGAACAGGACATGCGTAAGATGGGCGGCATTTGGAAGCACGTAAAAGTCACCTATGCGATGATGTGGATTGGGACCTTGGCCTTGGTCGCTGTGCCACCGTTCGCCGGGTACTACTCGAAGGACATGATCCTTGAAGCAGCCTATGGCGCACACACGAGTGTCGGTCAGTATGCCTTCATCATGGGGATTGGGGCTGCGCTTCTGACCGCCTTCTATTCGGGCCGCTTGTTGTTCATGACCTTCCATGGCGAGCCCCGAGCAGACAAAGAGACAATGGACCACGTCCACGAGAGTCCATTGGTGATGACCTTGCCGCTGGCTGGCTTAGCGATTGGTGCGATTTTCGCCGGTTACATTGGCTATGACTTGTTTATTGGCGATGGACGTTTCGACTTCTGGCGTGACGCCTTAGCTGTTGTGGGCGAAGACCCGATTGAAGCTGCGCATCATGTTCCGGCTTGGGTGGTGTGGTCACCGATGGTTGTGACAGCCCTCGGTCTTGGCCTTTCGTTCCACATGTATATGCGTCGACCAGAAATTCCTGGTCAGTTGGCTGCGAAATTCCCAGGTGTTTATCAATTCCTGCTGAACAAATGGTACTTCGACGAACTCTACGACTTCTTGTTCGTACGCCCGGCTTTTTGGATCGGTAATCTGCTGTGGAAGCGGGGAGACGAAGGAACGATCGATCGCTTCGGCCCCGACGGTATTTCTTCTTCCATCATCTCTGGAGCGCGCCGCTTGGGCGCTGTCCAAACCGGATACCTCTATCATTACGCCTTCGCCATGATCATTGGGATTGCCCTGTTCGTGTCGTGGATCATGGTTGGGGGCTAGGTGATGAATAGTTTTATTCAGAGTTTGCCTCTTCTGAGTGCCATTACCTTTGCGCCTCTTTTCGGCGTGCTGTGTTTGTTGACCGTTCGCGATAAAGATCCAGAAATTGTCGCGCGCCAGAGCCGCTGGCTAACGTTGTGGGTAACTAGCGTAACATTTTTGGTTTCGCTGCTGATTTGGATCAATTTTGATTCCAGTACAGCTGATTTCCAATTCGTGGAACAGGCAGCCTGGTTCCCGCAGTTTGGTATCAGCTATCATATGGGTGTGGACGGCATCTCGATGCTGTTCGTCATTTTGTCGACGTTCCTTATGCCTTTGTGTGTGCTCGCCAGTTGGGATGCGATAAAAACCCGCGTCCGGGAATACATGATCGCATTTCTGGTGCTCGAAACGATGATGGTCGGCATGTTCTGCGCCCTCGACATGGTGCTGTTCTATGTCTTCTTCGAGGGCGTGTTGATCCCGATGTTCCTGATCATCGGGGTGTGGGGTGGCGCGCGCCGAGTATACGCGGCGTTTAAGTTCTTCCTCTATACGTTGACTGGCTCAGTTCTGCTGCTGATCGCGATCCTGGCGATGTATTTCGTTGCCGGTACGACCGACATTCCGACATTGATGACCACTGAATTCCCATTCCAGATGCAATTCTGGTTGTGGCTCGGCCTATTTGCCTCGTTTGCCGGCAAAGTACCGATGTGG
>WLXB01000076.1 GCA_012103295.1 Alphaproteobacteria bacterium
TCTTAAGTACTCCACGACAGCGGTTCGTGGATTATTACCCTTTCCCCACGGTCGGTCTGCGCACATTTCATCTGGTAGATCTTCGACTCCCGTGTCCCAAACGATGCAATGAGACCCTTTACTAACATAGGGCGCATAGAGCTCTAATTCTTGCAGTACATGGTCGTGTGTGTGGTTTGAGTCTAAAAACACCATAACGCGTTCATAGCCATCAGCATGTGCCGCCACTTGCGCGGTAATTTCATGATCGATGGAAGAGCCTTCGATTGTATGAATCTTTTGTCGCATAGGATGTGCGTCTAAAGCGGATCGGTTGTGCGGTCGAATATCGATATCAATGCCGATGACTTTGCGTTTGCTGGCCTTCGGATCCAGGATGTCGCCACCCTCAATCGCGTCGCAATAGTCCAAAAGAGCAAGCATCGATGCGCTCATGACCAATGATCCACCGTGAGCAATGCCTGTTTCAATAATCAGGTCGGGCCTATCTGCCCAGATAAGCTCCTGGATGGCGTACAAGTCTTGCGGGATTTGAACAACGGGACGTCCCAGCCAAGTAAAGTTAAGCGGATAAGAATGCTGAACGCTTGCTATGGCCCAAGTATTCGAGAGCTCTATAAAGTCTCGATCTTCTCCGATACCACGAATGTTTTCAGCAACCTGATCTTGAAAAAATTTAACCGGATCCAGAGGTTTACTCCAATCTTTTGTTGATCAATCTAATCACAATAAAGCATGAATTTTGGTATGTTCAAAAAATTCTGAGTAACAAGTGAGCTTTCTTCTGATTGCTCACTAGTGCTTGGTGCAGTGTATATCCCACCAGTGTGTGCGCGGGGCGAGCCGGTTCCCAGATTTGTCCCTAACAGTAGTTGAGTAAAGCTCAACCATCTCCACGTATGATAGCCACTCACCCGGCAGGTCATCCCCAAAAGGGCCCGATGACCCAGCTGGAAAGGCTTGACCTGTTGTTGAGTCAGTCAACTGGTTCACGATCGATTGATCAGAAAGCTTGAATTTTTTGTAACCGCATGCCGCCAACGTCTTCATGTACCGGAAACCGAAGCGACAATCCTCAACACTTACGTATGCTGGCAAAACTTTGGGGTTTTGTAATTGTTCGAGCACAATATGATCCACGCCCTCCACGTCAATTTTGAGGTAGTGAGGCACGTCATATTGGTTGAACAATTCGTCAAGCGTGACACATTTCACTTTGATCTCTTGATAGTTACTGGACTCCCGGCCAGCCCAGCCGGTGTCTAGACTGCTCCAATGATCATTGTCTGTATTTATAAAAAACGAGGTTTCGCCAACTCGCTCCCAGATTGCTGCGTTGACAATAGAGAGCCGCCCATCGTTGATCGACTGCTCAAAACGCTTTTCAGCTGCTTCACAAAGAATTGGGTTGGCTTCAACCGCGACAACACCAAACCCCTTTCTCAAGTAGTACTCTGTATCGTCTCCGTTATTCATACCGAGATCGAAAACAACTCCTGTATTTTTGAAATCGTGAACCATTTTTCAGGCAATCTTTCGTTTGGATTAACGTAGACTACAGCGCCAATGCCACACCACGAATGCACCCAAAAGAGAAGCCGATAGCGCGGAAGAGTTTCCATTAGTTAGAGCGTCGGTCTCCAAATGCCATCGCTGTTATTGTGATAAACTGTTGTTGCGATTATTGGGCGCGCCGTCTGTATTGTTCCCTTAAGAGCAGGTCTTCAACACGGTGCCCAAAATAACGCAACAGGCCCCTTGTTGACCTATGGCGCTAGAGTTCATGCTCTTGCAACACATGGTCATTGGTATGATTGGCTTCTAGCAGCACCATTGTACGTTCGTAACCTTTCAAAGGCGATAACATTAAACTTCTTAAGAAAGTGTGATGACAGGATACAACCAGATAAATTGACGTCGCAAACTCAATAGAAAAAAGGGACATTTCCTGTGACGGCAAACCCCATTCAAGGCAGTTGCTTATGCGGCCAGGTTGCGTTTGAAGCCGACCCGGTTTTGAACATGTATCTCTATTGTTTCTGTTCACGCTGCCGCAAGAAAAGCGGCTCTGCCCATTCGGCCAACCTGTTTCTTGATCGCAAGCATTTTCGCTGGCTGACCGGTGAAGACAAGATCACCACTTACGAACTACCCGATGTCGCGAGATTGGCTAATTGTTTCTGCAGCACCTGTGGCTCGCGCATGCCACGTATCATGGACGAGCTAGTCTCCATCCCCGCGGGTAGCCTCGACAAAGATCCTGCCGTCATGCCCGACAAATGTATCCATTGGGACTCTCACGCCGGGTGGCTGCCGTCGCGGGAACGGTTACCCAAAGTCGCGGAAACATAACGCGCTGATTTGATACGACGGCTTGCCTGCTCACACCCTCCCCGCCATGATCACGCTAAGCACAGTATAAAGAGAGAATGCTTCCATGACGCGACCACAGACTGAAAATCTAAACGCTTTTGATATCGACCCAAGTGATTGGGTTGTTCCTGGATTGGCCGCTGGCCTGCTGGCACGTCGCTTAAACGAAGACCCGGACACGGGTGCGTTGTCGGCAGTGATTCATATTCCTAAAGGGTGGACGCGGGCTGAGTCTGCCCTTTGCGCCGCCGATCAGGATTTGTTCCTGATGGAGGGTGCGCTGCAAGCAGGCGATGAAGTGCTGCAATCAGGCGCCTTTAGTTTTTATCCGCATGGTGTCGTTCAACCACCCTGGACGGCACAAGAAGACTGCACAGCTTTTGTCATCTTTGATCGCGCGCCCAAATTTACGGTGGCGACGGAATCAGAACCAGGTGCAAAAACTGAACAAGCCGTGGCTGCCCTCGACACCTGGACGATGGATTGGTTTGACCCACTGGCCGCGTCAAAGCCGAGCGTCGCGTTTCACCCAGGCATATTTGTGAAAATCCTGCGTACCGATCCCGACACCGGCACAAGCACCCACTTGGCCGGTTTGATGCCAGGGTGGTTTCAAGAAGGCATTGAGGTTCATCCGGTGCGCGAGGAAAGCATAATCATCAGCGGCGACGTCAACATCGCCACAGTCAATGGCGAACCTGGCTATACGTGCAGCGTGGGTGGGTACTATTCCCGCCCGCCCGGAATCCCTCACGGGCCACTTTCAAGTAAGAACGGCAACGTCGGCCTGGTGCATACCGAAGGGTTGTTAGGTATCGACTACCAGACCGATGAGCGTGCAGAAGGTCTGATCCTCGATCACCTCCGCTCGTTTCCCTGGAAGTAACACATCGCGAGGGAGACTCCGGGACGCGCCTAAAGGCCCGGAGCGACAAGCACGCCCCGCTCAACCAGCTCACTGATGGTCTGGCGCATGATGTCGTTGTGCTCTTCTGTTGAGACCAATGGGGCATCCAAGTGGGTATCGATAGGGGCGAATTCAGCCGCCTCATAGTTCCGGCGATAAAGCGGCACTTGCAGTGCGCCCAATGTGTTCAAACTTCCGAGGGACGTCCGCGCGCGCCGTAACGCATCAATATCCATTGTCGCCACCGCGAATTCTTCACCGCCAGTTTGTGTCGCTGCCAATACGTTGCCCTTAAAGTCGATAATTTGAGACGGCTGTCTGCGGCCGAAGGGCGGCTGTGGATCAGCCCCAACCGGCCCAAGGTTAGACATGAACACATAGGCCATATTCTCGTAGGCGCGAACGCGCCGCGCCATTGTGGTGACGGTGGGAATATCAAAATTGTTGTCTTCCGGCAGCATTCCCCCTGCAGTCGGGTTCGAGACAATTTCTGCACCATTGAGGACCATGCCTCGCATCACTTCGGGCGTATACATGTCCGCCGCGATAACGCTGGACAATCGACCGATCTCCGTGTCGGCGACTGGAAACAAACTGTCTTCGCCAAAGTGGTCGATCCATGCTGAGAGTATATCGCCGGGGCGGCTCTTACTCGTCACGCTGGTCATCTTTCTGTAATTGAGTACGAGGTCACCACTTGGCCCGACTATCATGCCCGCCAGGAAATAACGCCCGGGGAATTTTCCGATCCTCTCGATCGCGTTAAAGGCGACAAACGCATTGGCATCTTGTGCCGCCTTACCAATACGCTCGACCTCTGGTCCATCAGCCGTGATCGCGCCAGCGACCCACTGCGCCGGGGTCAGTGCGGTACTGGGAATCTGCAACCCAAACTCAGGGAAGGACATATAACGCGCACCGTACTCATCCGCACCGCGCTTAATCAGAGTAGCGAAGCGGTCGACGTTTGCGTCCAAAGCCTCGGGCAAGGGGTTGGCAGAGGAATCAAACGTTGGAACAGCACCGGACTGAACACAAGCCGCCGTATAGGGCTCAATCTTCTTTCCCCTGGGCTCAATTCCAGGTTTGACAGGCGCGTAAATCGGGGCTGGATCTTGCGCAGCAGCGGGCTTGCTTTCCGCATCTCCTAAAGCTCCAGCGGCGGCTAAGCCTGCCCCGCTCAAGAGCACACGACGCCGAGTTGCGACGGAGGGTTCTGAATTGTCATCTATAGCACTCATGGACGAGTCCTTTGCTTCCGACATGACACGGTCTCAACGCGCTTGTGTCAGTTTCTCTAAACAACAGCGATGAAGTCTAATGACTCATACGCAAGCGATGGGAAAACCTTTTGCGGAGATGATTCGCCACGCCGCTTAATTAGTATCTCCTGAATAACCTGACGATAGTCGGTGGTAACCCTAAGGTCGCCCTCCCGCAGTTCATTCTCTTTCAGGCCCGGCCACTGGCCGTACATTTTTCCCCCGCGCACAGCTCCACCGAGAACAAACATAAATGCACCTGCGCCGTGATCGGTGCCGCCATTAGCGTTTTCTTCCAAGCGGCGACCAAATTCCGTCATTGCCACAACAGTAATGCGATCTTGATAATCCGCCATGTCGTGCCAAAACGCGCTAAGACTTTTCGACATTTCAGCCGCATGGGATGGGAAATAGCGGTTCATTTCAAAATGATGATCCCAACCACCGTAATCCACTGTGGCCACATCGAGGCCCGTATCCATTTTAATAAGGTCTGCGATTGAGCGCAGAGACGTCGAAAACTGGCTGTCGGTGTAGCCTGTATCATCGCCTCGGACCGGAAGCCTTGCGTGTTTGGCCCTCACCGAGCGTATGGTCTTGGCGGTTTCCCGGGCGGCGATAGCGTGAGGTTCCTCCCCGCTATTCATGGCTTCGATCACGCTCAAATGGAAATCGCCGCCAATGACATTGAATTCGGCCACATTAGGAATTGCGACGGCACCAGGGAAGCCCTGCAAGGAGATATGAACGTCGGGCGCGCTGGCCACCGCACCAAGGTCTGGCAGTACAATATCACTGGACATGAGATGGCGAGACAACCAACCGCCGGCAAGAGGGCCATCGGCATCGACGATTCCACGCTCCATCATGTCTTGGATGTCGAAGTGACTGCGACTGTTGGTCGGCACACCCACTGCGTTGACGATGGCAAGACTGCCGGTGTCGTACAACGCTTTGAGTTCAGGCACACTGGGGTGAAAGAAAAATTGGGTGCCGCCCATTTTGCCAATTGGTAAACCGGCTCCAGGTCCGGATGCTGGAATGCCGATGGTCGGGCGCTGCGCATGATAGTCAGCATCATTGGATGGCGGTATCAATGTAAGGCCGTCGCACCCGAACCTTAGAAAGACCACGACGAGGATATCCCGCCCACCGTTTTGGGCGTCTGCTGAAAAGGCAGCTTTGGTGCCCGGCCCAAGCGTCGCCATGGCGGCAGCAGATGGACCGGTACCTAATAAAGTGCGGCGGGAAAGAGACATCTGATCGGCCCTATCGCATCGCAAATTCTGGGGAGGCTGCAATGATGGCCATGAACCGGCGCAACGCGCTTTCCATATTCATAATGCCGCCCGATGCAAAAGCCGCCGTCAGGCCGATGGGGCCGTTAATGTCGTCGATCAACGCCTGCATACCTTCGGGCCTTAGGCGATACCCGACCAAACGATCGACCCAATAGTCCACCAACGCTTCCGGCGACGTGGTGATGTCTTTCGGGGTCTGCTTGGTCAGTGTCGTGCGAAAAGATGCATGGGATAAAACGTGAAGCATGAGATCCCAAGTTTCCAGGTGGGCCGCTGTGGAATACCAGTGAGCATCATGATCGGGGCGACCTTCTGGTGTTGGCCATGCGAAAAGCCCATCACCCAACGTAGAGACTGCATCAAAGGCCCCGTTGTAGGCGTTGACCTCTGTATTGGTGGTGCGCAGCAACGCTATGACGCGTTCATAGGGTCGGCGCAGTTTAGATGGCGACTGGCCGATCTCGGTTCCATCCAGCAGAATGGCGCGGAGTACTTGCCCAATTTGATCAGGTGCCGTGAGATGAGTCATCCAAGCCGCCTTGGCGCGATCGATCACGCGTGGTGGCGGATCGTCTCCAAAAATCCGGCGGCATAGTTTAACGCAAACGAAATCCGCTGTTGAGGGATGCGACGCAGCGATGTCGAGGATCGCACGACCCTGCGCCATGGAGCCCTTAATCTTAGACAGATCAATGCCCATAAACTGATCTGCCAAGTCGTTATGCTGCAACGGGTTGTAGAAGAACGCGCCGGAAAACGGCAACGGGCCCTGTGGACCTTGTTGACCTTGCGCCACCGTCCAGCCGGAAAACGCGCGCGATGCCTGGACGATATCGTCGTCGGTGAAACCGTCCGGCGACTTATCGAACTGGTTAGGCCTGACACCTAGATAGGCTTGGATGCCCATGGTGTGTAGTTCTAATAATTCGCGCGCATAGTTTTCGTTGGGATGTTCCGCCGTGCTGGCGGCGTTGTCGAGATAGCGCAACATCGCGGTGCTGGTCGCCACCGCTTCGAGCAAGTCGCGAAAATTACCGAACACACGCGACCGGATAACGGAACGGTCGAAGGTTGGTAGCGCCGCTGATCCATAGATGTCGTCTTGCCGGCCGACGTTGAAGTGGTTATTCCAAAAGTCAGCCATGAACTCGCGCACTTGGAATGTTGCATGGGTATTGCGAATCCATGTGGCGGCGCTGAGTTCTTCCTGAATGCGTTTGCGTTCATTGGGCGCAATTGTGATCTCGGTTTTACTGACCATCTCCCAGAGCGATTGCACATCGGCGTTGAGATAGTTGAGCGGTCGCCGTTCATCGATCCCCGGCCAACCGGGACTGTCACCGGCCGGCCCTTGATAGGCGTACATGATGCGCATTGTGCGCTTTGAGAGATGGTTGGCGACTTCAGCTTCATCACCGGTGGGGGGCGATAGCTGATCTTCGGCCCAAGCCCGCCAGCCCATGCCCTGCACCAATTGCACGTCTTCCTGCCGCGCGCCAAAGGTGATGCGGTTTAGAGCCGTGTGTTCAAAGCTGGCCTTATCAGGAAGTATTATTTTCAGCCTCAGAACATATACTGCACGGTGACCCACCCGATATGAGCGGTGTAGCGCGGTGGCAGAACACCAGAGCCCAAAATCTGTGGCACCGGGGCGAATCCAATATCATCAAATTGCCAGTCGCGGGAGCGGTGCCACTCGAGCGTATACCCGAGGCGCAGAGTCGTCTCAGGCTTGAATGCGTAACTGCCGTGAAGACCGATATTGTGGGTGATTTCCTTGGCGTTCGGCAACGGTGCCGTCTCTGTCAGAATATTAAATGTTTGGGTGATGACATCGGTACTATTAGTGCCGTCGGACAATTGATAGCGCGCACCGAGACTGAGTTCATCGGGTCGCACCTGCCAGTCCACCGTAATGCCGGCCGTGTGCACACTGTCTTTATTGTCGACGCGCCATTCTTGATCAGGGTTATCACGGTTGGGTCCGAAGATCAGGTAGCCGTTCTGGTCTGATTTGTAGTGCTCAAAACTATAGAACCCAGATGCGGTTACGTGATCCGCCAAAACATAGGAGGCGTCGGCGCTAAGGATTAGAGATTCGGCTTTGCGCAAACCTAAGCTGGAGTTGGAATAGGTGTCTTTGGAAAAACCGCCGGTAACGGTAAACCCAAAGTGAGTTGTGGGGCTAACGCTGATGCTGCTTTTGGCCTCAAACCGGGACCGGTCCGCCAGATTGTATTTGCGCAGCAGCGGATGCTCGATGGATCGGTTGAAGGGTGACGCGGCGAGATAAGACTCCGTATGGCTAAGATCCCACGGCAAGGCGTCATTGTATTCTGAGCCATTGCGATCTGAATAGGTCAATGACAGCCAAGCCGACCCAACGTCGAAGCTCGACTGCACTTTGGCCTTCATCGCATGGGTTTTTGTTTTGGAGACTTGCTGGAAGTTGCGGGTTTTAAAATCTCCGCTATAGGTGAGCGTGACACGGGTACGAGATGACAAACGTCGAGCGGCTTCTGCCCTAATTTTATGAAACTTAAAACTGTGGGGCAGATTCAGGCGGATGTACCGGCTGTTGCCGGGGATCAACGGCTGCACCTGATCTTGCGCATCGTTGGGAATATAGCTGTACACGTTGATGGGTGATGTGTTGTTGCGATCGTCAAATACATAACTGGCCGAGAGATCGAAGCCACTGACATCCCTCGACGAAAAACTGGCCTTAATATGGGTCTTGTGCACCTTCCCGTTCAGCGATGCACGCGGCAGCGGATCTGGCACGAGCAGTTGAGGCGTAATAGTGTAGGGCAAAAATTCATCGTTTTGTTTTTGCACTGTATAGGTCGCGCTGAGACGAAGGCGCGTCTTTGGCGACAGAGTCAAGCCACCATTGAAAGATAATCGATGGGCTGAAGAATCCGGCGGCAAGCCATACTGTCCAACGGCAAAAGGATACCCGGCGAAGGCCCCAGCCGGCCACGGCGTACCAAGCGATCGAGCAAAAGGGTTTTGCACCTCTACAGCGGCAACGTTGTTAGTGAATACCGAAAGATTGTAAGCGGCGGTCCACTGCCAGCGTTTACTCATATAGGATGCAGATGCGGTAAACTGATTCGTGTCGTAGTCAACGGGCTGAGGGAAAAACACACCAACCGGGAAATTACCCTCATGCCCAAAGGCTAAGTTCTGACCGCGGGTGCCTTTGCGATTGCGATCAGAAAACTGGAAACGCATTTCGTATCCGTCGGCGGGAATATACACAAAGTCGCCACCAACCGTCCGCCACTTTACCTTCAACTCAAGAGGCTTGAGGCTGTCTTCAAGGGTGCTGAACCCGGTGGACGAAATGTTGCTGCGCCAATCATCAGGCAGGATCAGTGACGCCCCGCCCGCCCCATTGAAAGGCGTCTGCGCCGTTTCCGTATAGGATCGCACGAAGGACTCATAAAACGCGGACAGGCTCCACCGCCCTTGGGTTCCATAGCGACCGTAGAGGGACAGCATATCAAATCCACGGATATCAAACGCGGCATCCCAGAACGTCCCATCACCAGAATCCCACGGATCACCGCCGTCCAAGGTGCCATTGAGAACAAGAAACGGGCCGCTTTCTGTAACGCCGCCATAGCGGCCTATGTAAAAAGAGTCGTCTGACTGATATCCCGCGCCAACTTCAATGGCACTCGTATAAAGAGTCGGTGTCTGCATTTTTGAGTCAGAGAGAACAAAACTATCGGACTGGGCTTGTACGGACAGCGCAACACACATCGACAACCCAACCGCGACAGTTGCGAGCGTACTCGCATGATCGGCCTTTGTGTGAGGCAGCTTCATGATCAACGAGTAAAGCGTGCGCCGGACGGATGGTTCGATCCGTGCACTTGGCTATGGCAATTGAGACACCCACGCAACATCAACTGGCGGGACGGGAACGTGCCGCCAGGCAAATTCGAACCGCTTAAGGGTTGGCTCGAATGCAGCGAACTGTCGTGACAGTTTTGACAAAGATGGGGCGGACGCTGTTTCAATAAACTCGCCTGAATTGAACCGTGCGGGGTGTGGCAGATAGTGCATTCTTCCTGCACCGGCGCATGCTCCCATAAAAACGGGCCGCGTTTCTCATCGTGGCAGGTGGTACACGTGTCATTCACCGTCGACTGTCGCAGCATGGTTGGGCCAACCGACCCGTGGGGGTTGTGACAATCGGAACAAGCCATTTGCCCTTCGACGATAGGGTGGTGAGACGGTCTCAACGCAGCAGAGCGTTGTGTTGCATGACAATCAAAACAAACGGGAGCCTGAGTGGCTTTCGCAAGCACGGGATCACGCACTGGATGGGAACTATGACAACTGGAACAAACCACGCCTGAGGACTCATGCAGGCTGCTGTCCCAATGCATCGCTGAGCCGCCTTCATGGCAACCCGAACAGACGGCATTCAACTCTGCCGGTGACGACATATTAGTACCGGCAAAAACGATCTCGGGTGACGGCCGGGACTGTCCACGAGGGACACGGGCAACATGGGCATCGCTCATGCCGTGACAGGTTTGACAGCCCTCTTCACCAACACCTGTGCGCATGTCTGCTAAGACGCTATGAGAGGTGTGCAGCACAGACATGACCTCGGGTTCATCGTGGCAATTGGTGCAGGTTTTAACGTTAGCAGGGTCGCTGCGCCCTTGGGCCAAAGCAGATGACGAGACACCCCATACAAATGAAAGAGTTAGACACAGGGCGAATAGGCCTGATGCGAAGGTGAAAGCCGACGTCTTCATATTTGGTCACAGAGGTCGTTAGGGGTCATCGTCGCGTGCGGCGATGAAGTCGGCTGATCCTTCGTCAATGACCAATGTCTTTTCAAGAGAAACATAGTGAAACCGCTGCGCTGTATGACCGGCGTGGACTGAGACCCCGACAGTGTACGTCTTTCCGGGGGAAAAATCCTTGTAGAGTCCGCCCGGTTGCATCGGTCGTGAGAAAATCACTGACCACTTGCCGTTCTCTTGGCTAGCCTCGGCGACAACCATGGGAGCTGCCGATTGAGTTCGCTCTTCAAGGATAAAGCCGTCAATCACGTCGGGCGCTGAATCGGGCCTCAACCGAGCCTGCCAATATTCCAAGTAACTTCCAGATTCCCTCAAGCTTTCGAGAACTTCTGCAGATTTGGGTTCGGTGCCGCCACGGCGGGTCATCTGGGATCTTGATCGAGCCAAGTACTTCGTTGTTTCAGCCGTTTCACCACTTGGCATGCGCGCGAGGTTGTCATGACACGTCGCCCAACAACCGGCGCGGCGCGCATCGGATACGCCGCCATCATCAAACATGACCGCAACTTTGGCCGGGAACTGTTTGTCCATTTCAGCGTCGGGCTGTTCACCAGGCGTAAACGCTACGTTGATCTGGAGGTTTTCCCCGTCATGAGCCGCCTTGACGGTTGCCTCTATGAACCCAGGCTTGTTTTCTATGGGCGCGCTGTCGCTGAACGCATCTGCAACCAACAACATTCCGGACGCGCGCTCCTCTCCCTCGTGACACTGCCGACAATCTTTGCCTTCGCGAAATTTTTTGGCGCCACTGTGTTCATCCTGAGTGAGCACCATTTCCCAAGACAGCTGCGCGGGATAAAAGAGAACGATGTCTTTGCCAGGAACGCTCGACCAATCAACCGCCGACGCCGGATTGGTTAGACCAAACAGGACAACGATCACGAATATCTGAAGAGTACGCCGTTGATTTACAGATGACATCAGCCCGACCCTGCGCCTATGGTTTGTTGAGAGGAAGAATGACGTGTCCACACCAGATGTCCAACAGCGATACGGGATCGTGGCGATCGGCCTTCACTGGACGATTGCATTGTGCTTGGTTTGTGCCGTGGGGCTTGCCCTGACCGTTGAGCAGCTCGACATGGGCAAAACCAAGACTGCGTTGACCACACTGCATAAGTCGGTGGGACTGACGATATTTCTGCTGACAGCCATGCGTCTCGGTTGGCGCTTGGCTCACCCCGCACCACCCATGCCCGATTCTTTGTCGGTTGTCATGCGGCGTACGGCTTTTGTGACTCACGCCACGTTGTACGCGCTGACCTTCGCGATGCCAGTGAGTGGTTACATCTCTGTTGCAGCCCGCGCCCGGGACACGACGTTTTTCTGGTTGTTTGAGATACCGCGCTGGGTGCCCCTCGATCGCGGATTGTCCCGCACCGCAGACATGCTGCACACAAACGGACAATATGTGTCGTACGTTTTGCTGGCTGGGCATATCTGTGCAGCACTGTATCACCGGTTCTTGTTGAAAGACCGAGTCTTCCAACGGATGTGGCCATCGCACCGGTAAACCTTTTTGCGCTACTAGTGTTTAGTAACTAAAGCCGCCGCCCCCAAAGCCACCGCCCAGACCACCTTCAGCCGGTTCATTCACAGCACACGCCGCAGACATATTTATTGTCGCAGCCAACTCGTCGTTCAAAATTGAATGACCCAACACGATATTCGGCGACCCACCTGTTGAATCCGAGACCACCAGATTGGCGTGGTTTTCACCGGCGACAGGCGTCCACCCGACTGAATCTTCAAAGAATGTGAAGGGCATTGAGAACGACGCATTCGCCGCCGTATCAACATTGACCTGACCCATCACGGTGCCAGTCACCGCCTCTACAACGGAAACCAGATAGGTCACCGGCGCGTTAAAGAAATTGTGGATTTCAATCTGGCTGGGCCACGGCCCAAGCCGCGATGTATGCACATTGGTCAGCACTTTACTGTTAGAGATAGTGCTGAGAGCCTCGTCAAAGGTGTAGGCACAAATACTGGCGTTTTCGAAAAAATTGTTGTCGCCGTTGAAAATCACATGCTGATAGCCACTGCCCTGATCTGCATTCTGAATATAGAGGGCGAAACCGTTATCACCATTTACAAGATCAGACGCGCCAGCCAGGTCACGTATTCCTGAAAGAGAGAACTGCGGCGATGCGCGCGTTGGAACATCAATCATCGCCGTGCCGTACGTGTCCCCTGACGGTGAGCCTACAACAGTGACACTGAATGTGCTCGTCGCACTGCCACCGTTTACGAAGCGGAAGAACGATGTGGTGACACTTGAGCCATCAAAAGTAGGAGCTATGACAGCGTACAAAGTGCCGTTGAGAGCATTGGCTCCCTCAAAAACACTCGACCCTTCCACTTGGGGCGAACTCTGGGACGATTGGCTTGCCACCGAAGGTGGCGCATTGCCAACCGCATATTCGTCAGGAATTTGAATAGTTGGAATCTCTGTTTGCGCCATGACAGGATTCGCCAGAGCAGAAACAACGACTGCGAAGAAAACAAATTGGGTGACTGGACGCATGTTTGGGGTCCTCCCTCTGTTGGTTTAACATTACCAACTGATCGAAAAGTCTATCTTCAAATATGTGTGATGTCGGCCCTGTTTCTGAAAATTTTCGTGAACACGCAACTGTTTGTGACCGGATCTGGGCGACAATGTGGCAGCAATGTGTCCAGCATGGGCGAAGGCACCAATAGGTTGAATACCATACGTTAGTGATCTCTGTTCCAGCACCTCTAAGCGCGATACTCCGCGATCAATTCAAAGCTCATAACGGCGGGCAAATAGTGACCCAACTTAGACGGCAACATTGCCAACCAAAGAGGCTGGTGATTCGCGTCTTTCGACGCAATTCGGAATGAGTGGCCTAAAGATATTGTGCGAAACAAGGCGCCCCTGTGGATGGCCTACCGCTTTAGATCGATTCTGCCTGTAGGCAGGGGAAACCAGGCGCATTAGACTATCCCCAAAGTCAAAGACAAGCTTTGGGGGACAACATGTCAAATAATTGGGACATCATTTGCGTGGGCGCTGGTTCGGCGGGATTACCGCTAGCCATACGCGCGGCGGAACGGGGTGCGAAAGTTTTGCAGATCGAGGCCGATAACCGAATCGGTGGCACGATGCATTGGTCATCAGGTCAGATCGCCGCAGCGGGCACGCGGCTGCAAAAAGAAAACGGGATTGAGGATAGCCCTGACGACCACTACGAAGATGCACAGCGCGTCGCCCACGGAAATATCGATCCCGTCGTCATGCGACTGTTTGTCGATAACGCCGCCCACACCATCGACTGGCTCATGGATATCGGTTTTAAACCAGCGGCCGGCACGCCGGTGGCGGGCGAGGCCCATGAGGCCTATAGCACGCGGCGTTATTTGTGGGGCGACAACCAAGCCATTTCCATTTTGGATGCCTTGCGACCGGTCCATGAGAGATTGGTCGCCGACGGAAATATCGACCTCCGTCTTGAGCACCGCCTCACGGGCTTGATTACCGATGACAGCGGTGCAGTTGTCGGCGTCAAGGTTGACACCCCGAAAGGTGAAGAAATCTTCCACGGCAAGAATGTGGTGCTCGCCTGTGGCGGTTATGCTGCCGGAACTGAAGTGTGGAATGATCTTAATCCGGACATTCCATTGTGCTCTCACTGCAATCCCTACTCGCGCGGGGATGGGTTGGTTGCAGCTCGTGAGCTAGACGCGCAGATCGACGGTAAAGAGAAGTTCCTCTGCACTTTCGCTGGATATTTGGAGAATCCAAACGACCCGACCTCAGGCGAGTTCTTGGCGCTCTCCCCTAAAGCCCGCAACATCTGGGAAATTTTTGTCGACGTGAACGGCAAGCGGTTCATGAAGGAAGACCACCAGAGCATCGACTACCGCGAACGGTCACTACTGAAGCAACCCGGTATGCGCATGAACATTGTGTTCGACGACGGCATTCTAATGAATGCCGGTCCGATCACGTTGCTGGAACCGGACGTCTACCGTGCCAAGTTTGGCAATCACCCAAACTTTGTCAAAGCCGATACGATTGAAGGCCTGGCTAAAGAACTTGGCGTTCCAGCCGATGCCCTGGTCAAGACAGTCGCCGACTACAACACCGCCGTCGATGCGGAAGAAGACAAAGAGTGGGACAAATTTTTCCTTATTAGAAAAATAGAGCACGGCCCCTTCTATGGCATTAAGTCTATGGGAATTACGGTGCTCAGTCCCGAAGGCTTACAAGTGGATGATAACCTGCGAGTGCTAAACTCCGGCGGGGACGCGATTCCCAATCTCTATGCCGCTGGGGAAGTACTCGGATTTGGCCGAACGTCGGGCAACGCGTTTGTCGGTGGGCTCTCACTTACACCGGCTTTAGCCTTCGGTAAAATCCTCGGGGAAAGTTTGCTCTCTTGGGAATAGCGAGAGCGGCGTGACGGAAAAAAAGCCCAGGACTTTTGACTCTGCGGCGTCGGCGAGAGTCGACCGCATATATCAAAACCCGGACGTCGTGGCACAGCGCGTCTTTGTCCGGGACCGCCTCGCCCTGAGACCCGGAGACGCAGTCATCGATGTGGGTGCCGGCCCTGGACTTCTCGCCCTGGAGATGGCCAGCGAGGTCGGACCCAACGGAAGAGTCATCGCCCTTGATCCCAGCGCCGACATGCGGGGTATCGCAGAGCAGCGATGCCAAAACACCAGTTGGGTCACAGTGACCGACGGCGATGCCACAGCATTGCCCGTCGAAGATGCGACGCTAGATGCCGTGGTCGCGACTCAGGTATTCGAATATGTCCCAGATATGGCGTTGGCGTTGAAAGAATGCCTGCGGGTTCTGAAGCCCGGCGGGCGACTCCTGGCATTGGACACAGATTGGGACAGTGCGGTAGTCAACACCGCCGATCGCAAACGCATGGCATTAATCCTGGAGGCCTGGCGGCCTCACTTTTTCCATTCAGACCTGCCAGGACGCTTACCAAGCTTGATTCGAGATGGCGGCTTCACCTTGCAGTTCACAGGCGGCACCCCGGTGGTCAACACATCCATGGACAAGGACACCTACGCTGGAGATGTGATCTATACCATCGCCAAATATGCCGAACGCAAGAGCGAGATTGCACCGGAAATCTGTGCCGCGTGGCTCAAAGAAATGACGGACCTAGACGCTGCGGGCCAGTTTTTCTTCAGTATCACGCGGTTCCTATTCCTTGCGATCAAGCCGACGTGAATAGCTGGCAACAGTTCTAGGTTGAACAGGGGCCGGGGGTCTGCTTGGCTATAGGTTAAGGTACTGAATCACCCTGACCTAGAGGGCTATCCTATGCGCACGCTCGTCACTCTTCTTACTTTGTTTTGCTCTCTTGCCGCCGCGACTGGCTTGGAGGCGCAGGCCGTCCGCCAAACCAAGGTGCCATGGGAGGATAAATTCCGTCAGCTCGACGAGATTTGGCCAACAGCGAATAACTATCGCACAGCGTCTGGCGCGCCCGGCCACAACTATTGGCAACAGCGCGCAGACTACGTCATCAAAATTGCACTAGATGAAAAAGACAGAGAACTCACAGGCGCGGCAACCATCACTTACACTAATAATTCACCCGACACCCTGCGTTACGTTTGGCTCAACATGGATCAAAACCGGTTTGCCGGGGATTCGAAGTATGTCGCGCAACGCAGGTCTGACGGCGACAACAAAGAGTCCTACGGCACCCTGCGCGGCGGATACGGACACAGGGACGGTGACTTTGGGTTCAAAGTCAAAAAGGTCTCGGACAGCGCGGGTCAGGATTTAAATCATACGGTTGTCGACACCCTGATGCGTGTTGATTTGCCCGCGCCCCTGCAAGCGGGCGGCCAAACCTCGTTCACCGTCACCTGGTCTCACAAAATTATTGAGGGGGAAATTTACTTCGGCCGTGGCGGGTACGAACACTTCGAAGATGACGACAACGACATTTTCCAAATCGCTCAGTGGTATCCTCGCCTTGCGGTCTATTCTGACAACGAGGGCTGGCACCAACAAAGCTTCCTAGGCAGCAGCGAGTTCACGCTTCAGTTTGGTGACTTTGACGTTGAGATTACCGTCCCCGACGATCACATCGTCGCTGCAACAGGCGTGTTGCAAAATACGGACTCAGTATTGACGAGCGAACAGCAAGCTCGCCTGAAACAAGCCGAGACCGCCGAAACACCGGTCATGATCGTCAATCAACAGGAAGCGGTGCGGAACGAATCGAGTAAGTCAAAACGCAATAAGACATGGCATTTCAAGGCTGAAAACGTGCGCGATTTTGCCTGGGCTTCATCGCGTAAATTTCAGTGGGATGCGCAAGGCTATCAGACTCGGGATGACCGCATGGTCATGGCAATGTCCTACTACCCCAAAGAAGCTAGTCCTCTATGGGATCTCTACTCAACCGCCTCTCAAATTCATTCTATGGATGTTTTTGGCGACAAGATCTTTCCCTACCCCTACCCGGTCATGAGTTCAGTTA
>WLXB01000077.1 GCA_012103295.1 Alphaproteobacteria bacterium
ATTTCGATGGTTTGAAGCACCTCTTGAAGCATCGAAATAATAGCTATTTTCTCGGCTTCCAAAATTTCTTTGAGGAAGGGGTCGTCCGTAAAAAAGTGCAGATTTGAAACTGCAATGCCGAGTTTACCATCGGTGCTAATGGATATGTCGCATGTTGCGAGAGTCTGCAACGGTGTCGTCGTAGGAGAGCCTCCCGTTGGTGTTACGGTTAGGTCGATAGCGACATTGAGTATGAAACTCGTAGACTGATCTCTGCCAAGTTCGAAGTCGGGCGGTTTAACGATAGTCCAAGTCACACTCACGTCTAGTGCGGGAATGGATGACGTTTGAGTAAGCTTATCTTTTATTGACGGATATATTTCGTCACTCAACTGGTTCAAAAGCAATTGGCTGATAATTACTGTAAAGGAACTAGGCATGGGGCTTCCTTTTATGTCTACGCGGTTATGAACCGACCGTAACCGCGGCAGAGCCGGTGATGTCGATTTGACTACCGTTGACCTCAATGCCGAGATCGCTTGTCGTTACAGAAAATTCTATTCCGCCAAAGGATTCCTTTATGACCGGCACGGTAAAGACCGTCTGGTCCAGGTACTCCTCTAATTGGCTTTGCAACGCCTCGCCAATAAACAAACCGATTGCTGTAAAAGTAAAAGGTGCGGTGACGGACGAGAGGCCAGCGCCGAAATTATCGGGAGACAATACGACCGCAACGTCGCTTATCGAATCGCTTTCAATTGTGACATTGCCGTCGCTATCGATATCGACCTCTAATTTCACCGTTACCGGCGAAACAATGACTTCCCAACGTGCGGTTCCAAGAAATAAATCCAAGGTAAGAGTGCCGCTCAACTCCAGACTCAAAATCAATTCGCCGTCATCAACATCAAACCCATAGCTGTCGAGACTAATTTTCAGAGTATCCTTTTTAAAAGTACTGTCGGAATCAGCCCACCAGGTATTCTCAACCACAGACTGCATCAGTTCATTGGACACTGAGATCCCAAAACCACTGTCGACCGTCAATTCTTGATCGACGCTAGCGTCACCTGACAGGCTACCTGCGGCATATAGAACGCTGTTACGGATTTCCGTGGCGAAACCATTAAATGTTACGCCTTCGACCGGGCCAATCGGCACTTTGATCGTATTGAGAAGGGAGTCTAGCTTCGAAACGATAGCCTCTTTCTTCGCCAAGAGAATCGCGTCAAGGAATTCGTCTTCAGTATCGTACAGTATATCCTTAATAAAAAATTCTAATATGCCGTCCCCATCCATCGAAACCTTACATGTTAACGAGGCCGAAAGCGGTGTCGTGACTTCAGTGCCGCCATCAGGCGTAACATCCAATTGACATTCAACGGTCATAGCAAAGATATCGCCTGTACCAATATCCAATTCAAAAACTGGCGCCGCGGTAACTGCCCAGGTCACAGCCACGTCCAGTTCAGGAATCGATGACGTTTCAGTCAGCTCACTCTTTATCCCAGGGTAAACCTCGCTACTGGCTTGATTTAGGAGATCCTCGCTAACACCTGCAAGAAAATCACTTGGCATGTTCCGTCTCCCCTGATGACTGGATATTTACTCTGCGGTCTATCGCGCTGCAGTCTTGCCTATTCAATTTCACTTTCATGACGTAATTCCTCCAAGCGCATTTTGAGCCGCTTGGGTCGCAAACTGACTTAATTTTTTCAATACTGCAGGCTCGGCAGCCGTATTGTTTATCTGCGCTAAAATCTTCTCGTAATATTTGGGCTGGTTCAAAATTTTATTGACCGTTGCGCTCAATGGGGTGTCGAGACAAACTTCAATTTGGATGTTGGATGATGTCTCTTCTGCGGCGACAACTACCGATGCGAAAGTGATCAATGCCGATCCCAAATCGCCCGAGGATTCTTCTGTTGCTGTAAATAACCCCGTAATGTCATCAATAGAATTCACGTTGATTGAAATAGTGCCAGGCGTCATTACCGTACCATTAATCGCAACAAACAATTCACCGAACATCTGAAGCGTTGCAGGCACTTCTGTGGGTCTGTTGTATCCGTCCTGGGTATTTGGCAGTTTTGCGACGAAGGTTACGTTATTGCCGTCGACAATGATGTCGGGATTTCCGTCATTAAAGACAACTTGAATATTGCTGAGACCATCAACGCTCAAATTTTTGACGTTAATCGAAAAGTCTATATTATCGACTGTTACGGTCCCTAAATCCAATTCGGGAATCTTTAGCGGGTCGATGCTACCGCCGGCCGGGTCGAACAAAATCGTAGACAGATAAAAGTCTGACTCAGGTGTCAGCAAAAAGTTCTCCAACAGTGCAACGAGTTGGTCTGAATTTGGCATCATGTCTATCTTTTTCAATTCCAATGTTTGATATTCAACTCAGTTGGCGATCAATCGCTGTCCGTACGATTTCAGAAAAATAGCTGCTGAGCTGACTCAGTTGTCCAGCGAGTTCATTGTTCAACGCGTTCGAAATTTGCGATTGAGCGTCCTGGCTTTCCAGCAGCGTTTCTGCGAGTTGATCCAGTGAAGAGTCGTCTTTTAGTTCGACGACAGCAGAGACAGCGGCAGGACTAAGATCAACTGTCAGACTTTGTGCTGTGAACTGAAGCGAAGCGGCATCCGCACCAGAGGGCGTAATGACCAGTGCAAGCGACACTTTTGTAGCGGAAATTTCTGCGGTTCCGGATAGTTGCACTGGGGCAATGCCGCCTTGTGTAAACGTGAAAGTACCGGTTAACACAACGGGCGGTGCGGGGGGTATGTTCATGATGATCTCCTCGCCATTTCGCTCGAACGTTCTGCTCGGCCCCACCGGCAGCGCTCCGAGATCAATGACGGCTGCGACGTCGGGAGAATTCAGTAAGAAGGTGGCGTAGGGTGGAACAACGTTCGACGCATTCGCAATGGAAACGTCGGTGAGTTTAATACCGGTGAACGGAAGGCCACCAATTTCCTGATCAGGAAAAGTTATTTCAGCGGTACTGTATGGCTCGAGCACTGGATCCGCGGACGACGCTACCTGCCAGGGAATGAACCAATTGCTGTCCGGATTGCTGACCGCGACCCGTATCCGATCAAATAAGTAAAGATCCACCAGGGTCGCCGCATTTTGGTTGCTTCCATCATTTGGAAGTCCCGATGCAGGAATGGGCGCGAAAAGCTTGTCGAAAGCGCTAGCAATCCAGTTTGTTAGTAGCTCCGAGAAATTTTGCAACGTGCCGGGTGCATTTAGTGCCGAAGATATTGCCAGTATGACACCGCTATTACCCTCCGGTGCATTTAAAGCCCTTTTCGCCATCTCAGCAATGTCATCGCCGATATTAGTATCTTCTACTGTTACATTGAAGAAAGAGATCGTGGGATTGCTACCGGTGTTTTGACCACGCAAGTTTAAATTATTAACAGTGACTGCCAGTGCTCGCGAGGCGCCTTGGCCGGACACGATCACGGATACATCGGCATCCAGATAACAATCATTGATGTCGGCCCCGAATTCCCCCTTTCCCCAAACCGTAGCGCTATAATTACCGTTACATTCGGAACCGCCACTCGTATCTGAGGAGCAAACAGCCTGGGTAAGATCGTAGCGACCGTTAATTTTCAAATTTTCTAAGGCGGGGTTAGTGTCGGCATAATAGTTGAATTGCAACGTTATCGTGCTTGAGTATCCGGTTTGTCCTGCGATGGGAGAACTGACGGAGTTCACCATGAATACGTTGTCCAATCCGGCGACTATCAGATCACTGAGGTCTAAAATAGGCCACGGATCATCAGGACTAGGTATGGCGTAGGGACTGTCAGGGAAATTATTAAATACCGCCCAGTCGAGAGCTATTGTATCGGCAATGAATGCTCCATCCGGGCCGGTCATCGCCCCGATATTTTCCTCTTTTTTCGTCAATGGAAGAGCCGGCAGACCGTTGCTCTTCTTCAAGTTTTTCAACAAAACTGGTAGCCAATACTTACTATTGGCAGGGTCATTTAACCTCGACTGCATCGTATCGAGCAAAAAACTCTGTACGTTCGTCATCGCGGTCGTCCCTTCATTTCATTGGACGCCGGGGTTTGTATTTTAATGTGCGACTGCGTTGAGCTTTCGATATGCTGGTCGACTATGTGCATCGCAAGTTCTTCCAGCGCATCGCGATAGGTGCTTTCAGGAAAGTGTTGCAGGTAAAAAAGAGATTCCAATGCAGCCGTGCGGGCATCCGCGTAGGCTCGATCAAAAGCCTTACTCTGTTTGAGGTCTGTTAAGCTTCGGCGAAATTCAATCTCACCGAGCGGTTCCCCTTTAACCAGGGAACGAAATATTGGATGATCCTGTCCGAACTCTTCAGCCGCATAGATCAATGGCAATGACCACCTGTGTTGCATTAGATCAGTTCCAGGTGTTTTACCGGCGCTTGTTTCGTTGCGAACGATGTCGAGAAGGTCGTCCACAATTTGAAAAGCATGACCAAACCGTCGGCCAAAAAAGCCAGCACGCCGGGCCTCATGGGTTCGCCCACCGGCCAATGATACGCCGGCTTCGCAAGCGAGACCAAACAGAACCGCGGTCTTTCTATCTATCATCTTGAAATATTGGTTTCGCATTTCCCCATAATCGTCGGAAAATTCGATATTCAGCTCATCTAATTCGCCACGGCATATGTTGAATGCCGTATCCAAAACCAGCCTCACCAGCGCCATGTCACTTTCAGTATCGATGGCATCTACAAAGCCACGGATGGCTTGGACAAACTGCAAATCGCCAACCAGTAAGGCCTTCTTGTAACCACGCTCCGCGCTGATAGACGGCAAGCCTCTGCGAATCATTGCGTCATCGACAATGTCGTCGTGAATTAACGTTGCCACATGTAGTATTTCCAATGAAGCTGCGCCCTTGACGGCCTTGGCGGACACGGGCGCATCGCCACAAATCATCCGTGCAGACAGAAACATCATTGCTGGCCGGATCTTTTTGCCCCCCGCATATAATTGATGTTCCAAAGGGGTTAAATATTCTGCTTGTGGTGCAAGTGCATTGTTGATTTCTTGCCGAAACTGATCGAGATCATCAGCAATCAGTTGACGGGAAATTCGGTCAAGAGGGGTATCATCGTAGGCAGCAGGAATATCGTGAGGATAATTCATGCTATTCCACTTTCGAATCAGCCGCCGGACGAGCGGTTGCCATGGGCTATCACCCACTCCGACACTACTCGTTCGATGCAACCGGCAATTCGTTTCGCAATCAGTCCTCTGATAAAGTGGACTCTGCTAAATCGTTTTCGGGCAATGTCGCCCGCCAAGCCTGACCAGACCGTATCATCAATCTGAAGGTCGGGAACCGGCAAATCATTTCGATCAAGTATTGTCGAAACGACCCCATCGCCCTGGTCACGAAAAGTAAACTCGTACTGGGAAGCGGGTAGGGATGCTGAAATCGGACCCAGCCACAAATCAGCTTGGTTTTCTGGCTTTGATTGCCGCACGCTTTCAGCATAAACGTCTTGCATTTTACCGATGAATTGATCTGTCGGGTCGTAGCCACGGCCCTTTAAAATATCCAAATCTTCTGCACTATACTCTTTCTTCGCTATCCGGACCATCGCGAGATGATGTGGTAGTGGGTCGGCCCCCATTGCAGCCGCAAACTTTGACAGAGGCGCCGTGTCAATGACGTCATAAACAGAGGTTTCTGTCATCTCTGTGGTTACTGTTTGAGTATTATCTGTATCGTCCGTTATCGCATCTGCAAATACAGACACGGCTTTTGCTGCCGCATCATTGTCAGTCGTGCTTGCTCCCTTGAGCGCCACATACAGTAACGACTGCTGCTGAAAGGCATTATGGTTGTAAGTGTAATTTTTCGTTCCATATGTCGTCGTCTTGGAATTAATTATTCCGTCCGTCGCTGCGACGGAGCCTTCGGTTGGTGTTGCCGCGATAGATGGAGAAATGACGCTGGAGGTATGTGTCGCCATCTCTGCGGTCGCACCATCGCCTTGCCAGTTGGCTCGCAATGATGAGTTAGTTTGAAAAATCTGATTGTAGGCTTCGTTGTGCTGGTTAAAGGAACTAACGAGTGCCGCGCCGTTTGTTGTGCCCTCTAGTTTTGACCTTTGATCTCGAGCCTGCTTCAATTGATTGTACTGCTCTACGGTTAGTGGGTCGGGGTCCCCAAGATTCGGCATTCCGGATGTTTGCATCAGGTTGCCGCCTGTATCCAAATCTACATTTGGCTGATCGATGGCAAAAATTCGATACTGACCACCGAGTTCGATGGGACCTAGTGCAAGTGCAATGGTACCGGTCCCAGCTTTTATATCCGCACGACCCACGCTTATAATTTGCAACGGTTTTGAAGCTATACCTGAGAGCTCTATGCGGATTTCGCCGCTGTCGAATCCCGCTTCAACGCCCGCGTCGCTCAGATCGGTCATCCTCGATAGTGGAAATGGACCAATCGTTCCCAAATCCATTTCGCCCGTTAATTTATCTTTTAGAGGTCCGCGTTTCAGCGCTGAAGAAATGTCATTTAATATGTCGTCCAAATTGGCCATTTGTTTCGCTCTCTAACTACTGCAAATATAATAAGGGGGAGGGCGTATTTAGAGTTGCGTACTTTGCCTCAGGTAACGTTGATGATTTCACTCATTTCTAGAATCAGAGACAGCTAGTTAAGAGGAATTCCGGGCCAGGAACAACCCAGAATAAAAATTATGCTGCATTGCATCTGTAAATAGATATCTCTGGTTTAAAACTCTCGGCAAAGGCGATCCGTTTCTGCCCAAAGACACCTTGTATCTTCTGGCTACGGATTTTCCGCTTTTATGATTCAAAGGGCTAATCTCGTAAATGCCCTAGCCTGTGGGAGAGTTATGCACCTATGTGCGAATCCGAGCTGAGAGAGGTTTGACGCACCGTAATATGTGTCTCAAAGCTGCCTCTTTAATCTTTATAAGAAGTGGTTTGGACGGTTCGAATTCTTCGCACTAGGAATAGTACTTGGCCCTATTAGTTGTGAGTCATATTCGGAATATACCCACTCGAATTTGTGATCTAGCGAAGATGGCAGCATGATCCTCAATATCGAAAAATTTCTGATTCAAAGTGACCATTACGCTTGAACCGTCTTGATCTTTGAGATGGGTCAAAAGATGGGTAGGAAAATACAAGAGTAGCTTAAGTATTGATAAATAATGGATAATTGAATTATCTGGCGGATGGGGTGGGATTCGAACCCACGAGACGCTTTCACGCCTGCTGGTTTTCAAGACCAGTGCCTTCAACCGCTCGGCCACCCATCCGCATGAAGTGAAGCGATTTACAATGAGAGAAGCGGGATACCGGAGGGCCCGGGCGGGGTCAAGGCGGCTTTAAGGGATTAATGGCCTATGGCACACTCTTGCCTCGCGTTGCGAAGGGGTAAGACATGGCTCAGGCAGGAACACCGCCAATCATCGGCATCATTGGTGGATCGGGGCTCTACGATATCGATGGGCTCACCGATACGGCCTGGATTAAGGTAGAGACTCCCTATGGCCCGCCATCAGATGAATTGCTGACGGGCTCACTTGAAGGGCAAGGGGTCGTGTTTTTGCCCCGACATGGCCGCGGACACAAATTATCCCCATCTGACTTGAACTATCGCGCCAATATCTACGCGCTAAAATCTCTCGGCGTGACAGAAATTCTATCGCTAAGCGCCTGTGGATCCTTCAAAGAAGAGCTACCACCGGGAACCTTCGTTCTTGTTGACCAATTCATTGATCGGACGTTCGCGCGCAAGAAGAGCTTCTTTGGCGAAGGGTTTGTCGCCCATGTCTCCGTTGCCCATCCAACCTGTGGGCGTCTTGGAGATGATCTTGAAACAGCAGTTAAAGGGATGGGAATCCCATACCAGAGTGGTGGAACATATCTGGCGATGGAGGGGCCACAGTTTTCCACTTTGGCCGAGTCTAATCTCTATCGCTCTTGGGGGTGTGACGTCATTGGTATGACCAACATGCCAGAGGCCAAACTCGCGCGCGAGGCAGAGATGTGTTTTGCCACGGTGGCGATGGTCACTGACTATGACTGTTGGCACCCTGATCATGACGCCGTGACGGTGGATCAAGTGATTCGCACATTGTTAAGTAACGCGGACCAAGCACGATCACTGGTTAAAGCAGTGATTCCGGTGCTCGCACAACGCAGTGAAACGTGTAGCCGGGGGTGTCATACCGCCTTGGACAGTTCGATCATCACCGCGCCGGAGGTTCAAGACGCGGAGAAGATTAAAACCCTCGGCCCAATCCTCACTCGCGTACTCGGTCAATAGAAGTTGAACTCGTGAAGGTCGACGGCACCCCATATCGCTCAATCTGGTTGGCAGATGATGGCTATACGGTCTGTATCATCGATCAAACCAAACTGCCCCACAGGTTTGAGACTACTGAACTATTGTCTGTTGAAGACGCAGCGATCGCGATTCGCGACATGCTGGTTCGCGGGGCACCGCTCATTGGCGCTACAGGGGCCTACGGTCTGGCTTTGGCCATGCGGGCGGATCCAGGTGACGCCAATTTAGAAATGGCATTTAAGACACTCCATAATACGCGGCCGACCGCGAGCAATCTGGCCTGGGCATTGAATGATGTCCGAGACATTTTGACTCCACTGCAAGAGTCCGAACGCGAGGCTGCTGCCTACAACCGGGCTTCTGAAATATGTGAGGACGATGTCGCTACTTGCCGCGCCATTGGAGAACATGGCGCCGATGTTATCCGTAAAATTTGGGAGGACAATGGAAAGCCCGGCCGAATTAATATTCTAACCCACTGCAACGCAGGCTGGCTCGCGACTGTGGATTGGGGGACAGCGCTTTCCGCGATTTACGTCGCCCATGAAATGGATATTCCGGTGCATGTCTGGGCCGATGAGACCCGGCCGCGGAATCAGGGCGCAAGCCTGACAGCCTGGGAACTTAGCAAGCACGGCGTGCCGCATACGGTGATCGCCGACAATGCGGGTGGACATCTTATGCAGCACAGCCAAGTCGACCTTTGCATTGTGGGAACTGACCGTACAACAGCGGCTGGTGATGTGTGTAATAAAGTCGGGACTTACTTGAAGGCGTTAGCGGCACACGACAACAACGTGCCGTTTTATGTGGCGCTGCCGCACTCGACCATTGACTGGGGAATTCATGACGGTATTCGCGACGTGCCGATTGAGACCCGATCACCCAAAGAAATCACCCATATCTCTGGCAAAACGAATACCGGAGACGTGAAAACGGTTCAAATCACCCCAGACGATACACAGGCGCTTAACATTGCGTTCGACGTGACTCCCGCCCGCTATATCACGGGTTTGATTACCGAACGTGGTCTCTGCGACGCTTCAGAAAATGGACTGCTTGGCCTCTATCCGGAGTGTGCTTCATGAGCACTGATCGAGAAATATCTCTTAGAGTTGATTTGATTCACACCTGCCATGCCATGGCGGACAGCGGATTAACGTTTGGGACCTCCGGAAATGCCAGCGTCCGGTTAGACACGAACTCGCTACTGATAACGCCGACGGGTTTGGATTACGACGACCTACAGCCTGAAGACATCGTGCTTCTCAAAGAAAACGGCCACTATTTCGGATCACGCAAACCTTCTTCGGAATGGCGATTCCATCGCGATATCTTGATGAGTCGCCGCGACGTCAACGCAATCGTTCATGTCCACTCTCAGGCGGCAACCGCATTGGCCTGTCGGGGTGTGGGGATTCCTGCCTTTCACTACATGGTTGCCATCGCCGGTGGTGAGGACATTCGCGGCGCGCCCTATGGGACATTTGGAACTAAGGAACTGTCAGTCCATGCTTTAGCCGCGCTTGAAGATAGAAAAGCTTGCCTGTTGGCCAATCACGGGCAAATTGCGCTGGGTTTGGACTTGGCTGCCGCGCTCAAAATGGCTGGAGAAGTGGAAACATTGGCCAGCATGTATTGGCAAAGCTGCCAGGGCGGAGAGCCACATATTTTGAGCAGTGACGAAATGCAGCGCGTACTAGAAAAATTTCGAACGTATGGTGACCAGAGCGCGCCGCCCGACGATGGACTCATTCCTGGCGGCTAACAACCTGACCCTACGCGCTTGTCGAATCATCTAAGGCGCTTTCATGCCAATGCTGCAGTAGACGATGTGAAATCCAATTGAGAACTGCATAGATGCCGTATCCTGTAACGCTCAGCAGAACAAAGCAGGCCAGAGCGCGGGAGAGCTCTAGTCGATAACTCGCTTCAAGTAAGCGCGATGCTAATCCCGAACTTTCACCGCTGGTTCCCGCGACCATTTCAGCGACAACCGTGCCGATCAAAGCCAGACCACCACTGATCCTTACACCGCCTAGAAAGTAGGGCAGGGCGGCGGGTATCAATAAGCGTCGCAATGTCTGGCCCCGGCTTGCGCCATACAACTTGAATAGATCAAGAAGGTTTCGATCTGCGCTTTTAAGACCAAGCAGCGTGTTCGAAATGATGGGAAACACCGCCGCCATCCAAGCTAAAATCAGCAAAACAACAAAGACACTATCAACCCAGATAATGATAAAGGGGGCGATGGTTACGATTGGTGTGACCTGAAGAAACACCGCATACGGAAACAGCATGCGTTCGAGCAACTTAGATTGCACCAGTAGGACTGCGATTCCGACACCGGTAACGCAGGCAAGAATTAAAGCGGCAACGGTGACCTGAAGTGTGATGGCGAGTGCCGCGAGTAAACTTGGTCCATCTGTCCAAAGGGACACAGCGATATCGCGTGGGGCGGGAAGAATGTAGGGCGGCACCTCATAAAATATGACCAAGGCTTCCCAGACACAGATCAACCCTAGACCAAACAATAGGGGAAGAAAAAGTTTCTCAACTATTTTCATGAATTCGCCCCAGCAATCGAAGAGGCAAGCTGCTGAGAAATGCTCGCGCAAAAATCTGCGTAAGCGTGGTCATTGCGTAATTCCGGTTGCCGGGGATACTCGAACGGAACCTGCAGATCAGCAATCACCTGACCGGGGCGGGGAGACATGACAAGCACACGGTTAGACAGGAAAACAGCCTCTCTAATGCTGTGCGTGACGAAAATTGCTGTCCATTTTTGGTCTTCCCACAACCGAAGAAGGTCTTCATTCAACTGGGCACGAGTAAATTCATCTAAGGCCACGAACGGCTCATCGAGCAATAAGAGGTCTGGTTGCTGAACGATCGCTCGCGCGATAGATGCCCGCATGCGCATACCGCCAGAGAGTTCCCGAGGGTAGGCGTCTCTGAAGTCCTTGAGACCAACCCATTCGAGAACGGTCGAGATACGGTCAGACTCTTGAGACGTCAGGCTATTCTTGAGCTGCAGCGGCAAGGCCACATTTTCAGAAACTGTCGCCCACGGCATTAACGTAGGCTCTTGAAAAACGAAACCAGTTCTTAGCCCGTCTGCACCTGAAGCTGACGTGACCTCCCCAGTACTGGGAGGTGTGAGGCCCGCGACAATCCGTAGTAACGTTGATTTACCACACCCTGAAGGACCGACAAGTGAGACAAATTCACCGTCGCCAAGAGTTAAGCTTGTGGGGGAGAGCGCTACGGTGCCTGAGGAAAAAGTCTTAGAGACGGTCGCCAGATTAAGCAGCGGGGAATGGCTGAGGTCTGACATCGGGGCTTAGTCAGCACCACGCAGAACGGCGTCCATGCCAATTCTCTTACCAATAAACTGAAGTGTATAGGCGCGCGTGAAATCTAAATCAGCCGGATACACGTTGTCCTCTGCCATCACATCGAAAAAGGCCTGCCACCTGGCTTGCGTCATCATACCAATCCCATCGATCGCTGCATCGCCGCTATCGGCCAAGCCGTAGCGCCGCAACATCTCATGACCGTAAAATAATAGTTCGTCGGTCATGTCAGCATTCTCTTGCTTGATGAGCGCGTAGGCGGGTGAGGGGTCTTTGTAGAGAAAACTATACCAACCACGAATACTGGCATCGACAAACCGCTGAACAAGGTCTGGGTTCCTATCGATCATTCTTTTAGATGTCTGAATAACCGCGGCGTAACTGGCGTAGCCTGAGTCAGCGAGCAAAAAGACCGACGGTTTAATTCCAGCTTCGCCAATAACAAATGGCTCACTGGTCAAGTATCCTTGTTGCACTGACGTGACGTCCGAAAGGAACGGCGCAACATTAAAGGTATATGGCGCGATCTGATTATCCGTAAAATTGTATCGAACCTTTAGAAATCTCCAGAAACCGATACGCGTTTCTGGTGAAATCATTATCTTTTCTGTCTTCAAATCTGAGAGTGTCTGATGGCCACGTGACTCATGGGCAATAAGAACCGCTGGGTCTTTCTGAAACATGGCGGCCACGGCAACGACCGGGATCTCCTGAAACGCGAAATTGAGCGGTAAAAAGGAATTCGGCGACATGCCAAAGTCCAGTCGACCCGCAGCAAGCAATTGAGAATGGTTAACCTGGGGGCCGCCCTGCCGGATCGTAACTTCAATGCCGGCGTCTTCGTAAAAGCCGAGGGCTAGCGCCTGATAAAATCCACCGTGCTCTGCTTGAGCCCGCCAATCCGTGCCGAACGTAATTTGATCAGCAGCCAAAGCTAAATGAGGCGACGCAAAAAACCCTAAGGCCGCATGAAGCAACGCAGCAAAGAACGGCAACTTTCGCTTCCGCTTACGGTGCATGCATTGTTTTCCGATTAGATTTTAAACGTATTATCGCCACCACCTGCATCGGCAGCTCCGCCGCCAGCTGCCGGTGTTTTTGCGGCAGTCGCTCCGCCGCCACCACCGGTTCCGCCCGTCGCTTGACCCTCAAGCGGAAAGACTTTGAACAGTTCGGGAGGTTGCGCGATGTTCTTCATGGGTAGGCGCCCAGCACTAACAAAGTGCGCTGGCACATTGTTCTTTGCCTCAGATTGAATAGCATCTGAAACCATAATGCCGTCAGCATCTGCTTTGGGTTCAATGCGGGCGGCGATGCTCACACCGTCACCAAACACATCGTTCCCGGTCACCATGACTTCACCCATATGACAGCCGATGCGGACGTGGAACTGTTCTTCGGCGGGCTTTGTTTTATTGTATTCGCCGATCGCTTTCTGAATATCCATCGCGCACTGAACGGTGTTATTCGCGCTACGGAATTTAACCATGAACGCATCGCCAATGGTCTTAATAACAGTGCCCCGGTTGCGCACAATCTGATTGCGGACAATGTCGTGATGAATTTGAAGGCGTTTATACATTCCAGCTTCATCGGCACCCATTTGCTTACTGAAGCCGACAATATCCGTCATCATAATTGCGGTTTTTTGACGCTTCGGATCTTTGGCTGAACCGGCGTTAAAGTCGTCATCCATTTCCGCCAAATCAGCGTCACTGCTCCGCAGCAAGTTCAAAAGCTTCAAAGGATTTATGTAAGAAAGCGCGCTCCCCAGTCCTACCGCGAGAAGCTGCGTATAAATAAACTGGACAACTTTTGAGAAACCCCACACCAGAATGAGGGTAAAGAGAAAGGCGAACCACATCGCCTTACCGGTCATCAACCAACCTTCCTCTGTCGTCTCAATTACATAGATTGAATCCGAAAACAGGGAATAGGACTGAATGATCGAGTAAATATATAGTCCAGCACAGCCTAAGGTCTGTATGGGATCGTCAAAATAAATACGAAGAATCACAAGGCCTGCCAGGATGCCTATGAAAAGCAGAGCAAACGTTGGCGACTGGAACTGTAAGTCCATCGCCGCCGCAAACATGTTGAAGAACCAATCGTTAAAGAACCCGCTGCTTTCGACAGCTTGAACCGCGATCTCTTCCTGACCTTCCATCAACCCTACCCCTTAGTTGGTATCCTATCTGGACAAGCACCCAGATATCGCCCCATTCCACATGGTCTCTACTGCTACCCTCTGCAGCGCCGCAACGGACTGAAATAGAAGCGATTTTTGCCCTTTGCGCAACAGACAACAGTTTACCTCAGCGTCGCGCTCTTTGCCAAACACCCTCAACCCACTTTTTCTTTTCAAGGGGAAGGGATCACGGTATGACAACCAGATGATCCACAGGCCCAGGAACTCCCCGATTCTGCACTCTTTTCGCCGTTTGACGGCGCTCTTATTGGCGCTGGGTCTATGCCTTTCTGCATCCGGGTACGCCCAAACCCCTGAAATCCCAGTCGGCAAGCCATCCTTTGAAAAGTGGCTGTCAGCGGTCGCAGAGGAGGCGAAAATACGGGGACTAGACGAAGTGGTCGTCGGAAATGCCCTCAAAGGTATAGAGCCAATAAGCAGAATCATCGAACTTGATCGCCGCCAGCCCGAATTCACTCAAACATTTTGGGCCTATATAGATGGCCGCGTATCAGAGACCCGCTTGAAAAAGGGGCGGGAGCTTCTCAGAAAACACAAAACTCTGATGACCCGTATTGAAAATACCCATGGTGTCCAGGGTCGGTTTCTCGTTGCGTTTTGGGGCTTAGAAACGAATTTTGGTCAATTCCTTGGCGGTTTCCCCGTCATCGATGCTTTAGCGACGTTGGCGTACGATGATCGCCGCAGCGATTTTTTCAGAGCAGAACTCTTTGACGCATTGCAGATTCTCGAAGACGGCCACATCGACCGTGAAAGTATGGTCGGGTCCTGGGCTGGGGCTATGGGCCAGCCTCAATTCATGCCCTCCACATTTGCTCGCTATGCCATCGACGAAGATGGAAACGGTCAGAAAAATATCTGGTCTTCATTACCGGACGTCTTTGGCTCCGCAGCCAATTATCTAAGCCGTCTGGGCTGGGACAACCGCTACACCTGGGGTAGGGAGGTCAGCCTGCCTAAAGGGTTCGATCTCGATCTGGCGGAGTTAAAGACGAAGAAGGCGCTATCGGAATGGCAAGACATTGGTGTCAGGCGTGTTGATGGTCGCGATCTGCCCGTTGCGGATATCACGGGGTCCGTAGTCGTACCCGCTGGACATAGAGGTCCTGCATTCCTTGTTTACCAGAACTTCGAAGCGATTTTGAATTGGAACCGTTCGCTGCTCTACGCGATCTCGGTAGGACATCTCGCTGATCGCCTTGTTGGATTGGGACCAATGCAGTCAGCGCGGCATCAAGAAAGACCACTCACAAGAGAACAGGTGACTGTACTACAAGAGCACCTGAACAGATTAGGACATGACGCCGGCGTACCGGACGGTCAAGCCGGACCGCAGACCCGGGGCGCTGTAAAAGCTTTTCAAAAGGCGGCAGGACTACCAGCAGATGGGTACCCAGACGGGTCTGTCTTTGAAGCCCTGTCTAGCGCTGTCGAACCTCGAGAATCCAACCCATAGAGCTTTCCTTGCTTAGTCACGTGTGCGCCCATAAAATGGCATATTCTGTGGCGAGTCGGATTAGGATCCACAATATGCGGGAAACGCAAACGGTGAGGGCTGTCGTAGCTGTCAGCCTTTCTCTGCTTATATTGGCCGGCTGCGCAAGTGATCGGCAGCCCCCGGTCAATTCAGATCTGCCCCATTACTTACAGTTGGGGCGCGATCCCGACGGCAAATTGGTGACGCACTATAAGGTGGGTAATCCCTATCAAGTCGCCGGTCTCTGGTATTACCCGGCTGAGGATTTTGGCTATCGGGAAGAGGGGATTGCGTCTTGGTATGGCCCCAATTTTCACGGCAAGCTTACGGCAAATGGCGAAGTCTACGACATGGACGCGTTGACGGCTGCGCACAAAACCCTACCCATACCGTCGGTGGTCGAGGTCACGAATCTAGAAAACGGCAAGACGATTAAGCTCCGCATCAATGACCGTGGCCCGTTCGTGGACGGTCGAATTATCGACTTATCTAGACGTGCTGCTCAGGTTCTCGATGTTGTCCGCAGTGGGACGGCGCGCGTACGCGTTGTGCTGGTACCTGAAGATTCTTTATCCCTCAAGAACATGGCCCTTGATGCGCGTGGTCAACCACCAATCACAGAGATGCCAACCGTGGTGGCGTCGCCACGCGGCCCCGTTGTAGCTGAGACCTTAACGCCGCCAGTGGCAGTCGTGTCTGCTCCCGTAACTGTGCCGCTTCCATCTACGCCAACTCCGCTCGCGACGACGATTACGAGCACACCTTTAGCGCCTCCGCCCACGGTGTCGCCGCCATCCAGTGTTGCAGCGGCACCCATTCGTAGAGTGCAATCCGGAATTTACGTGCAAGCTGGCGCCTTCACAGACATAAGCAACGCGCGTCGACTAGAAGCACAGCTATCCGGTATCGGAAATATTATCGTTGCCATGGCGGACATAGGCGGACGCGTTTTCCACCGTGTTCGGATTGGACCCATGCTTGACCAAGCCGCAGCTCAACGGCTGCTTTCTGACATGCTGACACAAGGATACAACGGCGCTCGTATTGTTGAAGAGTAACGGTATAGCGCCATTCCATTGCCACATTGGGGGGCAAGAAGCAGACCTATGACAAAAAATATACAAATCCTGGCCGGCATTATAATCGGCCTACTCGGCAGCATAACGGTAACGGTTTCGTCAGCTTCGGCGATAGAAATTGCTGCGCGGGAGTTCATTCTTGTCGATTTTCAAACTGGCACGGTTCTCGACAGCCAAAGCAGCGGTGAGTCGATGCCACCGTCATCGATGTCTAAATTGATGACAGCCTATATGGTCTTTGAAGCCATCCACTCAGGCGCGCTCTCCCTCGATGACGAGTTTATGGTGAGCGAGAATGCCTGGCGTCAGGGCGGTGCGGCATCCGGTGGCTCGACCATGTTTCTTGAGCCAAACAGTCGTGTGCGGGTCGAAGAC